>JAIQFL010000229.1 GCA_020073365.1 Terriglobia bacterium
GAATGTGCGCGTCCCAACTGGCAAAACAGCATGGCCATGAACTGGCCCCAACTGGTGAAACCCCGTGCGTGCCGCTCGGCTTTGTGCTTCTTGACCGCCTGCTCGAAATCCCTCCCCGCGCGAAAACAGCTTCAACACCTGCGCGAAAATGCTGCATACTTTGTAAATGGGTTGAGTCTCCTGACGTTGAATTGGTTCTTGGTGGAACCCAATACCGCGTAACAGGAGCTCAGCCTCTCATCGGCAGCGGCATCATCGGCGTTGGTCCGCAGTTAGCCTGCTAAGTTGGACAGCAGTGCTGCTCGCTACAATCCGCGCTAAAACCGTCTGGGCCCACCTTCAGTGCCTCAGGTAGGTTATTCTCGGCCAACCGGAGAAGTTGGGCAGGGTCCGGTCAACTTGGCCGTGTCAACGCTCTTCTCGTACAAGTGAAAGCTATCGGGGTGACAATCCCGCGAGAATGGAAACTCCCGATGCGCCGTCCGGCGCAAAAACATCGGATAGTCTACTGGCAACTGGCCGTGCTTATTTTAACGACTATGGACCCCCCTTCCCCCTTTCAACGGCCCGCTTGCGCCTTCTGCTCCTCGCCCCACATCAGTGGGTCGGGACCGGAGAGTTTCAGGAACAGTTGGTAATTGGCGCGGGCGTCGTCCGGTTTGCCGTCCTTCTCCGCCGCCAGCCCCCGCAGGTAGTAAAGCCGCGGGAAGTTGAATGAGACGAACGGGCTCGGGCCGGTGAGTTGAGGGATGGGGTTCCATCGCAACAACGGAGCGGCCTCTGTGGCATGGCCCGTATCGAGCCAGCCCCACGCCAGCAGAACCGGCACGCTTTCATCCGAGCTGGGCCCGGCTCGCTCATACATCTGCTTCAGGAGGAGGGAAGCGGGCTGGAATTCCCTGGCCAGCAATAGCGCGTATGCCAGGGATGCCTCCCTGATGGCATTCTGGTTGGCATTGGGGAAGAGCCGTTCGGCGCGCGCGGCCCATTCGGTGGACGAGGCGGGGGGCTGTGACAGGAATCGCGCCAGAAGCACCAACGCCGCGGATGGAGGCCCTGCGATTGGCACCGACTTCTGCACCATCTGTTCGGCGGCCGCGCGGTCACCCAGAACCAGGCTCCAGATTGCCAGTTCCGCGTAGGCGCGGGAGGCCATCTCCTTCAGCGGGCCGCTCTCGGCGCCCCGGGCGAACGCGGCCAGTTGCTGGTAACCATGCTTCCGCCGGCCGCTGACCCACCACCACTGGGCTTCAAAATATTCCGCCACCGGGTCATGAGCCGCCCTGCGGGCATCCGCATACTGCCTGGCGAGCCCGTCGGCGCCCGCCACGTCGCCAGTCATGAGCCTGGCCATTGCCGCTTTGTATAGCTCGGGCGTATTGGGGAACCCCGGGGACTTCTTGGCGGCTTCGAAATAGAGACCTTCAGCCTCGCGCAAGCGCCCCGCCAGCAGGTTGACATCCCCCTGTGAATCCAGAGGATTGGCGTCGGCGGGGCGGAGCGTCTGGTAGCGGCGTAGTGCGTCCAGGGCGGTACTCAGGTCTCCGGCGTACGCCGCGGCATAACCAAGCTGGTTCCACGCGCTGGTGTCCCCTGGTTCCACTTCCAGCGCCCTTTGAAACGCCTGGACCGACACCCGGTAGTCGCGACGGCTCAGGGCCGTGTCGCCGAGCGAACGCCACGTGGGAGCGTCGCGCGGTTCCAGTTTTGCGAGTGCCGCCAGGGCGCGCTGCCGTCCGGCGAGGTCGTCGCGCAGGTTGGCCGCCTCCACTTCCATGCGCGCGCGCTCCACCTCGGGAATCCGACTGCCGCGCGCGAGGGCCTGCTCCAACAAGCTCAAGCCGCCCGCGCGATCCTGGTGCTGAGCCTTCCATTGCGCCAGCAGCCGGTACGGCGGTCCGAAGTCGGGATCCGCCGAGATGGCCTCTTCCAGGTATTCTCTGGTTCGGGCAGCATCGCCCGATTCCAGGGCCTCGATCCACGCCTTCACCGTCTGGGCGTTGCGCGTGCCGTAGGCGCCGGTCAGGCGCGAAATCCGGCGCGCCAGGCCGGATGCCGCTGCGATCACCTCACCGGACGCCGCGGACGATGCGACTACCTGGATCATCTTCCCGGTGCGCGGATCTTCGATCGTGAGTTGCGCCTGGAGGAGTCCGTCGCGGATGGCGTAATCCCCGTAACCGATGCGGCTCGCGCCTGCCGCCAGCGCCAGGACGCGCTCCGTAGAAATCCCCGGCGCCGAGACCGGCCTCGCTCCGAACGTCGCATCGAAAGTGTGCATCCGGTTGGAGGGGATGGGATCCGCGTCCGGTGAACCCATCAGTTCGGTGGTGATGATTTCCGAGAAGGCGCGACCCCTCCAATCGCTGCCGGCGTCCGAGCCGAGGTTTTCGAAGCGCAGAATGGCGATCCGTTCGGTCTGGGATCGGGCGGACTGGCGATTGCAGGCGAACGCCGCCAGACACACAACTAACGCGATACTGGCATTCCTGCCGATGTGTATTCTGTTTCTCTGACGCGTTCCGAAGGCCGGCCCTACACTACAATACACGCGGCTCCAGGGTCAGCAGTTGCTTAAACTCCGGCATCTCTTTCAGGGTGGCGAACTCGGGTTCTTCTCCTAGTTTTTTATCGCGGAAGCCCTCCTCCAGCGCCTTTCTGAGGTACTGGAGCGCAAGGTCGTTGCGGCCGCCCTTGGCGTACAGCTTGGCAAGGTAGAAATGAAACTTGGCCCGGTCCTCCACGCTGCGTTCTTCGAGCATCACACC
The DNA here is from genome assembly GCA_020073365.1 of Terriglobia bacterium. Lineage (GTDB taxonomy): Bacteria > Acidobacteriota > Terriglobia > Bryobacterales > Bryobacteraceae > JAIQFL01. The sequence continues at coordinate 2,769 of JAIQFL010000229.1, forward strand.
GAAGTTGCCGTGGCGCTCGAAAACGTCCGGGTCCAGGCGCAGAGCGGTCTGGAAGCTCTTGGTAGCGTCCTCGTACCGCTTGCGCGCGAAATATGCCGTGCCCAGGTTCATGTAGATAGAAGCCGACTTGGGCTCCTCCGGCGCAATTTTGAGCGCCCGCATGTAGTAGGAAATCGCCCGCCGGTTGTTCTTCTTGGCGTAGTACACGGTGCCCAGATTGTTGATGGCTTCGACGTAGTCCGGCTTCAGGCGGACCGCCTGCTCGTAACTCTTCCTGGCGCTGTCTAGCTGCATCAATTGATGGTAGGCGATGCCCGTTTTGTTCAGCAGTACCGGGTCCTTGGGCGAGCCTTCCCGAAACGTCTCGATGGCCTCGCGGTACATTTTGCGAGCCATGAAGATGTCCCCGCGCATTTCCGGGGAAAGTGCAACCTTGGGAGCCTGCGGAGCCACAGGAGGTTTGGTGCCATCCAACATCGCGTTGGATTGCGTTTGTGCGAAGGCAAAACTGAAACCTGCTGCGAGCAGCAGGGCAAGAGGTCGCGAATGCATTAGGGCTCACCCCCTTGATGTTCATTCTACTCCTAACCACTGAAATTGTGGAGCGGGCCCTGGTTCGCTTTGGTTAGCTCCCCTCTGGACCGGGCAGATCGAGAACGTCGAGAGCCGGCCCTACTGCTTCACGGAATCGGGGCTTTGGTTTCGCAGGCGCTTGCGGTTACGGAGCTCCATGCGCATGTCCTCCACCGACTTCTCCAGCTTCTTGGTGCGGGTCCGCTGGGACTGCAGTTCCTGGGCCAAAGCATCGCGTTCCTTGTGCACGTCCACGTCTTGCGGGGGCGCCTGGCGATCGGGGACTCTGCCCAGCCAGGTGGCCACTTCCCGCACGTTTTGGCCGTCCCGTCCGCGAATGGTGAGAGACACGTCCACCCGCTGGCCTTGGCGGCCATAGGTGAAGGAGCCCGCCTGCAGGTGCGCCGCATCCAACTGAACGGCTTGCGGCACAGCGCCGTCTTCAATCGTCAGGACCGCTCCGTCGGCGTTGCGAACGGCCGGTGAGTCGCGGTCCCAGCGAATCTGCAACTGGCCGCCGGTATCCAGAGTGCTAAGGCCAATGTAGAGAGGCTTGGGGGCACGCGGCTCGCGCCGGCCCATCGCCAGGGCGCGAGGGAGCCAAATCTCCCGGGTTTGATATGCCTCCGCGCCCAGCGCAAGACCGACTGCTACCGCCACCAGGATGCCCAACCGGCGCCGCGAACGGAGAGGCGCGAGCTGAGTGAAGCCGGGCGGGTCCAGTTCCATCGACCCGGGTTGGGGCTCCGATGTCCGTGCCTGTTCCGCCTCCGGTTCGGTCTCGGGAGGGGAGAGCTCAACCGGCGAAGGAGGAGCGGCCACCTCGGTCCGCTCGAAGGCCGGGCGGCTTTCCCCTTGCGGCTCGGCCGCGATGGTCGTCATAGGCCCCGGCGGTTGGGGCCACCGCCGCTGCAATGGGCCGGTCGCGGGCAACGCGGGTGCGGCCGACTGGGGGAGGGGCCGTACCGCCAGCGGATCGAGGGCGAACTCCAGGTAGCTCGCGGTGGCGCGGATGATACCGTCGGGTTCCCGGAAGAAAAAACCGGCCTTGGTGGGTTGGAAGGTGTGGGGTTTCAGCACCAACGCAACCTGCCACGGCTCGGGGAAATAGCGCTTGTGGATGTCCAGGTCGGCATTGGACAGGAAGATATCGCTGCGAGTATGGGAGTGGTACCAGCCAACGGGCTGGATACCGCTCGGATTGCCCCGCGCCAAGGCCAGCATTTCCGCCAGCCTGGTGTGGTCCTTGGGGGAAAGGACGAAAGATGGTCCGGTGGCATGCTCACAATCGAGAGGCTTGTAGTCTAAAATCGTCAGTCGGCGGCTTTCGTGTCTGCCGAGTAAGATGCCTCCGATTTCGGCCCCGCCTCGCGGTAGGGAAAAAAAGGCATCCACCACGGCCAGACGGATGTCATCCATCACGTGCGTCGAGTATTCGATCGTGAAGGCACACTGCGCCACATTCCAGGTGGCCAATCCCTTCTCTGTGCCGCTTTCGAGCATGGATCGAGTCCGAAACACTGATTGTAGGCGATTTCACCGTGGGGCAGGCGATCGCCGGGGGCCGGAAATCTGGCGAGCAGCCCTGGCTGCGTAATCGGATATCTCTCAATCGACGAGGCAAACCCGAAGGGTTACCGCCTATCCCGAGATTGCACCAGAGCCGGCGGCAGATCCCCGGACTGCGCACCAAACGGGAACCATAGAGTGCTTGCCCACCACAATCTGTGGGTTTTCGTACATGCGGTCGCTCAACTCTGTGTTGGGCCTCCCCTCCCTGCAAAACCGCCGCTGATTGCGTTACAATTTCCTTGACTCCCTCCCCCGAGCATCGATCAGGAGCGTACGCCGCCAGATGTCTCAGAATCACAAACCTAACCACGGTATGCCGGTTCCCTCGCGCCTGCCCCCAACGCATCCGCCAGAAGTCCACCCGGCTGAGCGAGCGAGGATGAAGCAACTGATCGCCGACGACAAGTCCGGGAGAGCCGTGGATCTGGCGAAGGACGTTCACCATCGCCGCCAAAGCCCCGACTCCGAAGCCTTGCTGTTGGACGCCTACGGCGCGCGCATCCGATCGCTCATGGGCCGTAACCTGGAGAGGGAAGCCAAGGCGCTCGTGGACCTCGTCCGGGAGCGCTTCCCCTCCGCACGCGATCGAATGGCGGAATGGACTTCCGTGTTCGCCGCGCGCCAGGGCGACCTGGATGCGCTACTGGCGCCCCTGAACGATGCGTCTTTACTCCCGGAGAGACACGCCGCCATTGCCGCCGTGATTCGCCACGATGCCGTGGATCTCCGAGCGCTCGCCGCGTGCCGCACTCTGGCCCCGGAGCATCCCTTGCGGACCGCCGCCGACGCGCTCTGGAAGGCCTTCGAGGCGGTGACCAGCGGGCCGGTTGCGGAGGAGGCTCTGGCGCTGCCCGAGGTCTCGCGGCAAAGTCCCTTGGCTCCGTGGAAAATGCTGGTCCGCGCCATCGCCGCATACTATCGCCGGGAGGATGCGCTGTGCGAGAAGTACCTCGCGGCAGTCGAGCCCCAGTCCGCGGCGGCCCGCCTAGCGCCGGCCCTCCGCGCCCTCACACACCAGAAGCAGCAGACTCTCACGTCGGCCGTAGCCGCGCTGGTAAGCCAGGCCAGTGGAAATCTCGAAACTCTGCGCGTCACCCTGAAACGCTTGGACCAGGCGCTCGACCGGCGGGACAAATCGGTGAGCCTCCAGGAGATCCGTAACGCCATGGCCGCCTGCCGCCAGGCCGAGCCCGGCCTGCTGGAGCACCTGAAACAACACATCTCGATCCGTGCCATGGTGGCGGGGTTGAAAGTGGACGCAGTGGCCACTGCCATGGGCGGTACCTCTTTGAAGAACGCCTACTTCTGGCGCTTGCGGGCGCGCGCGGCCGAAGAGGACAAGAGCAGCCAAATGTCCATCCCTCTCGCCTGCAGCCTGTGGGAAGAGTTTCGCAGGCACGCCGTGCACGAAGGCTGGTTCCCCGGCGAAGGCCCCGCGGTTGCGGCTCTCTATTTGCACATCGCGGACCTGTGGCACAGGATATCGCCGGACGAGATTGCTGACGTCCAGAGTAGATTTTTCGAGACCTTTGGGGGGCATGCGGATTACTACCGCGGCCAGCCCCCCGAGATCCGCGCCGTCATGCTCCAGAAATACGACCAGGACTTTTACTACCTCTCTTCACTTCAGGCCTTGGAGCGCGCCTCGAAGGCGGACCCCTGCTCGGAAACCTTCCAGAAGTGGCTCCGCTGCGCCGTGGACGGTTCACCCGGTCTGTGTGACGACGTGGCGGAACGTTGGTGCGCGGCGCTCCCCAACGACATTCCCCCGTTGCTGCACCTGATGGAGTCCTCGGAAAAGAGAAACGCTTTGCAGAAGGCCTTCAAGTTCATGGAACGCGCCGAGCGGGTCGATGGCCTGAATGCCGACGTCCGCCGGGCCCGTTTGCGCCTCCTGGTGTCCATGGCAACCCGGCATCTTCGGGATAAGAAAGCGCACTTGGCGGAGCGCGAGTTGCGCCAGCTCGAAGCGCTTCCGCAGGCGCAACAGGGCGACCGTCCGGCCTTCGTATCCGCTTTGCGCTGGGCCTGGGGCCAGTTGGGCTCCACGTTGCAGGCCGCCGCGGACGCGCACGCCGAAGCCGTGCGGTTACTCGGCGGCGAACTGGCGGCGCAGATTGTGTTTCGCGGTGTGTCCCAGCAGTGCGGGATGCGCGATATCGAACCCGCGGCTCCACCTAAAAGCGTGCCACTCGCCGCCACCATCGGCCGCGCCTGCGCCCTCGGCGACGATATGGGCATCCCCTGCCAGATTCCGCAAAGCCTCTTCGACCGGCTGGCGCGGGAGCTCTCGGCCAAAGACTTCACGGCCCCTGTGCCGCCATTGTTAGCGCTCGGCGAGGCGGCCGTTCGGCAAGAGCTGTTTCCGATGGCCTATGCCATCGCCGGGGCCGGCCTGGCGCAAGGCCCCGAAGGCCAGGCGCGATTCCTGTTCCTGCGCGCCCGCGGCCTGCCGCCTTGGGAAGAGGAGCGGCGCACCACCTGTCTCGCGGTGGCTTCCGAACTGGCGCGGCACCAGCGTGATTCCGATCTCCTGAACCGGATCGGCGAGTGGCGGGATGAGGAGATGGAGTGGCTCGGTTTCTCCCCGGACGCCGAGGCCAAGTCGATCAGTACCGAGGAGATCGGCCGCGTGGTTGAGCGGGAGGCTAAGGAGCGGGGCTATCCCAAGTCGCGGCCCGGGCCTGTTTCGCGGGACGATGACCAGTGCCAGTGCCCCGCCTGCTGCGCCGAGAGGGGCGAACTGCCACGCGAGCTGGAAAACATGGTGGACCAGTTCGGGCCCGACATTGTCGCGCAGGCCATGGCCGAGATTCTCGGTATCGGCGGGAACAAGAAACGCCGCAAGCGGCGAGCGGCGTTCGGCGGCAACGACGATTTCCTCCCATTTTGAAAGCGGCTATGACACACGACGATCCCTACCAGGTGCTTGGAATCCCGCCGGAGGCCGGAGATGAAGAAATCCGCGCCGCCTATCTGCGGAAGGTCAAGGAATACCCGCCGGACCGCGCGGCGCGCGAATTCGAAAAGGTGCGCGATGCCTACGAGATCCTGCATGACCCGCGCCGCCGCACACGCCACCTGCTGCTCTCCGCCGATCCGAAACTACCCCTGGTTGCCTTGCTGGAAGGGCGCGCCTCCGAGCGGCGATTCGTCGGGCCCGAGGCTTGGCTGGCGGTCTTGCGGGAGACCAAGTCCTGATGGACCGCAACGAGATCTTGCGCCGCTTCGAGCAGTGCCTGGACACCGCCTTGGCTGAAGAGGATCCGCCGGCGGGCATCCCGGCAGAGCTTCTCTCCGCCCCGGAACCGGCTGCTGACGGCTCTGCCATGGACTGGTACACCATGTGGGCGGCGGTGACTGCCCTCACCCAGGAAGTCAGGCTGCAAGGCCGGGCCTTCAAACAAATGGGGGAGACGCTGGCCGCCGATGCCGAGCGCCGCAGCCGCAAGGAGGCGCTGGGCGGGCTCCTGGAAATGCGGGAGCGGCTGCTGCGCGGCCTGGAAGCGGTTCGGGGCCGGGAAAAGTTGCAGCCCGGCCTGTGGGACCGCATTTTTCAAAAGCGCTGGCGCCGGGTGCAGCACGCGCTCGAGGTGGTTGTCGCCCTGGAAGAAGGCTACCGCTTGAGCCTGGGTTATCTGGACGACCTTCTGTTTCAGTTCCAGGTTCAGCCCATAAAATGCGAAGGACGGAAGTTCGATCCGCGCCGCATGAACGCCGTGGATGTGGAAGAGACGGACGATGCCGAAGAGGGCACGGTAGTGTCGGTTTACCGCATGGGTTACGAGTGGAATGGCGAGCTGTTTCGCCCGGCGCAGGTCCGGGTGGCGCGGCGGCCGAGGAGCGTAGCGAGCAATGAATGAGCTGGTAGTGGGCATCGATCTGGGAACCACCAATTCCGAAGTGGCGGCGTTTGTAGACGGCCGCGTGCGGGTCCTGGGACCGAACCAAAGCAAGATGCTGCCTTCCTGCGTGGGGATCTCGCCCGCCGGGGAGTTGCTGGTGGGCGATGCGGCGCTCAACCAGCAGCGCATCTATCCCGAGCGGACCGTGCGCAGCATCAAGCGCAAAATGGGCAGCACCGAAACGGTGACGTTAGCCGGTAAGGGCTTCTCGCCGCAGGAGATTTCCGCGCTGATTTTGAGGGAGCTGGCCGAGTGGGCGCGCCGCGAATTGCAGCAGCCCGTGGATCGCGCCGTCATCACCGTGCCCGCGTATTTCTCGGACGCGCAGCGCAACGCCACCAGGGAAGCAGGCGGCATGGCGGGGCTCGAAGTGCTCCGCATCCTCAATGAACCGACCGCCGCCAGCCTGGCCTACGGGTTCGCCGACGGGGCGCGCCGCACCGTGATGGTCTACGACCTGGGGGGCGGAACCTTCGATGTTTCCATCGTCACCGTGGAGGGCGATGTGACCGAAGTGTTGTCCAGTCACGGCAATAACCGCCTGGGCGGCGACGATTTCGACGATCTGCTGCTCAGCCACCTGGAACGCGAGTTTCACCAGCAGCACGGCATCCAACTAGGGCAGGAACATCGCGCCGCGCGGGCGCGCTTATGGTGGGCGGCGGAGACCGCCAAGAAGCAGCTCAGCTTCGAGCCCTATGCCCGCGTGCGCGAGGAATCGCTGGTCACGCACAACGGCAAGCCGCTCCACCTGGACCTGGAATTGTCGCGCGAGGAATACGAGAAGATGATTCTGGCGCTGGTGGAATCCACGCTGGAAAGCGTGTCCAAGGCTATGGGCGACGCCGGGAAGAAGGCCGGCGATCTCGATGCCATCCTGCTGGTGGGCGGTTCCACGAGGACGCCGCTGGTGGCGCGCCTCCTGCGCGAGCGCACCGGCCTGGAGCCGCGCCAGGACGTGCATCCCGATTTGAGCGTGGCCCTGGGCGCGGGCGTGCTCGCCTCGCGGTTGGCAGGGCACGATGTGGAGCGCGTGCTGGTGGACGTATCTCCCTACTCGTTCGGCCCGTCCTACCTCGGCGAGCGCGGAGGCATCCCTTATCCGCATTGCTACCATCCCCTCATTCACCGCAACACCCCTTTGCCGGTGACTCGGACCGAGAGTTACTACACCAGCTTTCCCGGCCAGACCCGGGTGGACATCCAGATCTTTCAGGGTGACGACGAGGACGCTTTGAAGAACGTGCTGGTGGGTGACTTCCAGGTGGCGGGTTTGCGGCACATGGAAGGACTGAACGAGGTCCTGTGCCGCATGAGCCTGGACGTTGACGGCATTCTGCATGTCTCGGCCATCGAAAAGGAGACCGGCAAGTCCAAGCAGATTACCATTTCCAACGCGCTCCAGGCGAAGAGCGATGCGGAGATTGCGGCTGCGCGGAAACGCATCGAGGAGCTCTACACCACGCGCCCGGACCTCGACGACCTGATGGAAGACGATGACCTCGGCCAATTCCAAGAAGAGGAGGGGGATGAGGATGAGCTTGAGCATGAGCCTGAGGGCGCTGCCGCCGAGGCCATCGAAGGCGCGGTGCTGGAAGTGCAGCGCACCAATGGCAAGGTCGTTCCCATGGATGCGAATTGGGCGGGGCTGCGCCACGAGGCCGTCAGTCTGCTGCAGCGCTCGCGCGCCCTGCTGGAGCGGATGCATGCCGAAGACAAGGAAGAAGCCGTTGGGCTTCAGGAAGCCATCGAATCGGCCGTTGCCCGGCATGACCCGCAGGCGTTGGGCGAGGCCGTGACATCGCTCAAGGAACTGCTCTTCTTCGTGGATGGCGCCTGATGTGTCCGGTATGCCGCGCGCGGTTCCGCGGCGCCAGCGAGTGTTCCCGCTGCGGCGCCGATCTCACTACGGTCATGACCCTGGTAGCGGCCGCATGGCGCATGCGGCAGGCGGCCAGGCAAGCCATTGTCGACAACGATCCCGGCCGCGCCCGGATGCTCGCTTCCGAAGCGGAGGCGATCTGCCACACCCCGGCCGGAGAACGCCTGCAAGCGCTCAGCTCGTGGCTTGCGGCATGACATGGTAGGGCATGCTTTAGCTTGCCAACCTCCTCATATGCGGCGTGCCACTCCCGATGCCGCACGCTTCAATTCAAAGCCGCAGTGTTGCGGCTGAATCACGAGCGGTCCTTCGCCGAGTTGCTGCGGGCGTCGAGAACATCCCGCACCATCTGCGCCAGCGCATCCGGAAGGAAGGGCTTCTGCAGGAACGCGATGCCCGATTCCGGAATGCCGTGATGCACCATGGCCTCTTCGGTGTACCCGGAGGTGTAAAGCACGCGCATGTGCGGCCGGTTTGGCGCAATCTGCTTGATGAGGTCCGGCCCGCTCATCTCGGGCATCACCACGTCCACCACGGCCAGGTCGATTTCGCCCTTGTGTCCTTTCGCCATCCGTATGGCCTCCTGGCCGCGGGTGGCCTCCAACACCGTGTAGCCACGCCCGGTGAGCACGTCCACCATCAGCTTACGCACGCGTGCTTCGTCCTCCACCACCAGAATGGTCTCGGCGCCTGTCAGCGGTCCCTGTCCGGCGGACTTCTCCCGGGCGGTTGGCGCTTTGGCTTGCGCGAGCGGCAGATAAATGCGCGCGGTGGTGCCCTTGCCGAGTTCGCTGAAGATCCCGATCGCGCCGCCACTCTGGCGAATGATCCCATAAGCCGTGGCCAGCCCCAGGCCGGTGCCGCGGCCGGGATGTTTGGTCGTGAAGAACGGCTCGAACAAATGACTCTGTGTCTCCTCATCCATGCCGATGCCGCTATCGGTGATGGAGATAGTTACGTAGTAGCCTGGCTGGATGCCGAAGCGCTTGGCCGAAAAACTCTCATCCAAATGAATGGTCCCGGTTTCGATGGCGAGTTTGCCACCGCCGGGCATCGCGTCGCGCGCGTTCACCGCCAGGTTCATGATGACCTGCTCCAGCCTCCCCGGGTCGGCTTCCACCGCGTCCTCGGACGCTGCGGGAATGGTCACCAGTTCGATATCCTCGCCGATCAGCCGATGCAACAGCTTCTCGATCTGCAAAACCAGGTCGTTGATGCGCACGGTGCGGGCTTCCAGGGGTTGGCGCCGGCTGAAGGCGAGCAACTGATGGGTGAGCGCTCCACCCCGTTCGGCCGAGCGCCGGATCTCTTCGAGCGCGGTCCGATGCGCTGGCTTCAGGTCGCGGCTGGCGAGCAGCATATCGCTGTAGCCCGTGATCACGGTGAGCAGGTTGTTGAAATCGTGCGCCACCCCGCCCGCCAGGCGGCCCACCGCTTCCATTTTCTGAGCCTGCCGGAACTGCTCCTCCAGGTGTATGCGATCGCGGCGCATTTTGGCGGCATGTATTTCGCGCTCCACCGCGGCGTTCAGCCGCATCAGGTTGCCGCGAGTCAGATGATCTGCCGCGCCGGCTTTGAGCGCCGCCAGAACCTCGGAATCCTTGATTTTGCCGGACACCACGATCAGGGGCAGATCGACGCCCTTCTCCCGGATGACGCGCAACGCCTCGATCGCGCCGAAGTCGTCCACGGCGAAATCGCAAATGGCGATGTCCCATTTGCCGGAAAGCGCTCCCTGAAGCTGAGCCTCCGTTCTCACGTGCCCGAAGGAGGGTTCATATCCGCCTTGCTCCAATTCGGCCGATATTGCCTCCGTGCCGCTCTCGCCGATGAACAAAACCTGTAACGGGTGGGCCATGGTTCGTCTCTGGGGCAACACCTTAGGGTATCGGATAGAGCGGCGCTTCGCGCACGCGGACGGGAAGCGACTGTATCCTTCCGAACAGTCAAAAGAAAACTCTATTTGGGCAAAAAAGACTCTATTTGGGCAGTTGACTGAGCACGCTGGGGAAGAGCGCCTGAATGAAACTGACACCGGTTTGGGTGGCGTCTTCGATCTTGTCATCGCGTACCGGCACCACGATCTTCACGATCGAGGTATCGCTTCGACGGTAGCGGATGGCGTCTACTACCAGCCAGAACCGTGCCGAGTATTCGCCGGCAATCACGCGGTTATGGCTTTGGTACCAGTAAAGTGTGACACTCTTCTCGGCCCCGCGTTCCGTGACATATTTGTTCACCACGATGGGAACCGGCCACTCCGGAACCTTGAGGGACAACTTGCTGTCTTCGATGGGAGCATAGCCCGCGCCCGGCAGGCAGTTCTTTGGTGAGTGCGGCGACTGCCCATAACGCTGTGTCTTGAAGAACGCGATAAACAGGTATGCTTCTCGATTTACGGAGGAGTTGGCGTACCTTCTGTTCAATGTGTCATCCGCCTTGAGAACGTCCTGAACCTCCTTCTCTATCGGAGCGTCTAAGGTCATATGCCATTCACCGACCGTAGAGGGGAAAGATGACAATGAAGCAGACACCGGAGTTCGTTCGCCGCGGAGGGCGACCGCGTAGTAGGCTCCGGCCTGCATCAGCAATACCAGCACCAGGACTCGGGAGTACTTGTTACCCAGGACTTTCACGGCGGAATCTCCTTGCGCTCCGGAACTTTAGAAGACGCGTTATCCCTTGATGAAAAAGGACGAGTAAGAACAGGGCTACGAAGAAAATCACGATGCCGGTGGATTCGTGGAAGAACCCTTCGGCATACTCGGGCTTGACCTGCGTCATAATGCCGGTCATGGTTACCCGGCTGGCATTAGCCACAATGGCAATGGGGATGGTGGCCACAAACAGGACCACGCGAAGCCAGGTCCTTTTCTCGAAGAAGTATCCATAAATCAGAGTCAGAAACGTCAGCGTCAGGAGTGAGCGGATGCCGCTGCACGCTTCCACCACCGACAGTCGCTGGTTAGGCAGTTCGAGGATATTACCTTCCCGAAACACCGGGATATCGATCACAGAAAGAGCAGCGTCAGCCAACTGGCTGGCCAGAATCTGGAGCTTGAAGGTGATGAGCGTATAGACAATGGTCGGAATCGGAACCATAAAGAAGAGCAGAAAAAGCGGGAAAGCCAGCTTTTTCAGCATCAGGTCACCGCCCAGAAACCACACCACACCGATCAGGGTGACTACGAAAGCAGTGCGGGCGAGAAACAGCTCCACCCCGAGAGTGGAGACGATCAGTTGAATACCCCCCAGAATCACCACCACAAGACCCCACCAGTTCGGTCTGGGCTTAATGGCACGCAACTCTTCGCGCTGTTGCCAGATAATGAAACCGGCAGCCAGAGGAACGAAATACCCGTGGCCCATGTCGGGGTCGTCCCACGCGCGCACCAAAGCCTTCAGTACCGGACCGTAACACGCGGCGATCAGCAGCCCGAGCCACGCGAACTTCGTCCATGGCCATGCGAACGTTCGAGGTTTCTCCACAGCCGGGGTCATTGGAGCGTCAACCGTTATGATAGCAACCCCACACACGCCGCTCGGTCAGGGAGTTCGCAGTGAGTTCACGATAGACTGGAAAAAGTGGAAGAAGAGGTCCTCGGCAAAGCATACGATTCCCGGCTGATGCGCCGTCTGCTGGGCTACATGCGTCCCTACTGGAAGCTGGTGGCCTTCTCGCTGGTATTCCTGCTGGCGCAGTCGGCCTTGCAGGTGCTGGGGCCGCTACTCACCAAAACTGCTATCGACAAATACCTCCAGAGGAGCCCCCACGGCGCACCCGCGTTCTTCGACGCACTTTTGCCGGCCGATCCCTGGGCCGGCCTGACGAGAATCGGGCTGCTCTACCTGGGCGTGCTCCTGGGCAGTTTCGTCGCCGAGTCTGCGCAGATGTACCTCATGCAATACACCGGGCAACTTGCCATGTTCGATCTCCGCAAGCAGTTGATGGGGCACCTCCAGCGGATGGACCTGGCATTCTACGATCGCAATCCCGTGGGTCGCCTGGTCACGCGCGTCACCACCGATGTCGATGTTCTGAACGATCTCTTCGCTTCCGGCCTGGTGACGATCCTGGGCGATGTCCTGGTGCTGGCATTCGTGGTGGCGATCATGTTCCGCCTGAGCCCGCCGCTCACCGGGATCGTCCTGGCGGCCATGCCGCTCGTAATCCTGGTCACGGTCGTATTCCGCCGTACGGTTACGCAGAGTTATCGCCGGATTCGAGTCGCCATCGCCAAGATCAACGCCTACCTCCAGGAGCACATTACAGGTATCGCGGTGCTGCAACTGTTCAACCGCGAACGGCGGAGCTCTGAAGAATTCGAGCACATCAACCGCCAGCACATGGACGCCTACAAGGACGCCATCACGGCATACGGCTGGTTCTACCCGGTGGTCGAATTCCTTTCGCTGCTGGCTCTGGCGGGTGTCCTGATCTACGGCGGGTTTCGCATCCAGAGAGGCGGGTTGACCCTCGGAGTGGTGGCGGCATTTCTGCAATACGGACAGCGCTTCTTCCGGCCGATTCAGGATTTGAGCGAGAAGTACAACATTCTGCAAGGCGCCATGGCCTCGTCGGAGCGCATTTTCAAACTGCTGGATACGGAAGCCACGGTGCTGCCTCCGGTTTCGCCCCGCCCCGCTCCGTCCTCCATCGCCGCCATCGAGTTCGACCGGGTCTGGTTCGCCTATCGGGACGACGATTGGGTGCTCCAGGACGTCAGCTTCACCATCTCGCCCGGCGAGACCATCGCGGTGGTGGGGCACACCGGCGCGGGCAAGACCACCTTGATCAGCCTGCTGCTGCGCTTCTACGACCTGCAGAAGGGTGCCATACGGATCGGCGGCGTCCCCCTTCGGGAGTTCGACCCGCTGGAACTGCGGCGTCAGTTCGGCGTGGTATTGCAGGACCCGTTCCTGTTTACGGGGACACTGGAAGAGAATATCCGGCTGGGCACCGGGACGATCCGGCGTGACGAGGTGGAAGCGGCGGCGGAACAGGTGAACGTCGCGGACTTCATTCGCAGCCTGCCGGAGGGCTACGCTTACCCGATTCGCGAGCGCGGCAGCGGGCTTTCCACGGGGCAGAAGCAGTTGATCAGCTTCGCTCGGGCGCTGGCTCACAATCCGCGGTACCTGATCCTGGACGAAGCCACTTCGAGTGTGGACACGGAGACCGAATTCCGCGTGCGCCAGGCGCTGAACCGAATGGTGGAAGGGCGGACCTCCATCATCATCGCCCACCGGCTCTCCACCATCCAACGGGCCGACCGTATTTTGGTGATGCACAAGGGCCGTCTGCGGGAATCCGGCACGCACCAGGAGTTGCTGGCCGAGCGCGGGATTTATTGGAAGCTCTACCAGTTGCATTACAAGGACCAGGATAGGTGCACAGGGCTGCTGGCGGGTCAGCCGGAACAGCGGACATGCTGAACGAAGCAGTGTATGATGGACGGCGGGTTGCTCTCGGTTCTGTTGATGTACAAGACCGGCGCCCGTGGCGCCGGATTCGGGCCGGGTGAAGCGATTGTTGGATGCATTAGACAAGGATTTGCCCAGACAAAGCTGCCGCCGCGGGCTAACGTTTCGCCCTAAAGGTCGTCCCCCTATTGTTGAGCACGCTATGCTGTGCTTCGCTCAGAGGGTTGAAACCGCAATCGGCGGCGATCGCGGTCGGGCCGTCTCGGAGGGAACCGGAGATGTTTTCAGGTGTAACGCCAGTCCGCGTGTACATTCTCGTTGTTTTGACCGGTTGCGCGTTTGCGCAACAGATGACGCCCGCGGTGCCGGACAACCTTCCGCCTGGGATGCCACTTGTCATTCGAGACCTGGATCAGACTGCCGCACAAGCCGCCAGGAATCCGAATGATATCGGCTATACGTTGGGAGTGGTCACGCGGGACGGGTTGGCATGGACGAAGAGCTACGGATATGCCGACTCCGTCCGGCATGCGCCCGCGACTTCGGACACCGCCTAAGGCATTGGCTGTGGCGCCTTCACCGCAATGATGCTGTTGCAATTGACCCATGAGGGCGCAGTACACTTCTCCGATCCGGTGGAGAAATATGTGCCGGAAGTGAAGTTGGTGCACAACCCGTATCCCGATGCGGCGCCGGTTACGCTGCTGCAGTTAGCGGTTCACACTTCGGGTTTGGCGCTGGATTCCAGGGATGCCGCCATGTACACAAGGGGCTCAGTTGCGGAATGGGAGAAGACCCTGATTGCGGCCCTCGCTCACACCAGCTACGAATTCGAGCCAGGTACACACGCGGCGCTTTCCAACATCGACGATTCGATTCTGGCGCTCGCCCTCAGCAGGGCCGCGCACCAGCCCTACGCCCAGTATCTGAAGGAGAAGATCCTGTTGCCTTTGGGAATGACCCACACCGATTTTTCAGCAGGTGGAGCGCGGGATCCAGGCTTGGGGCACAGACCGGCGCTGTACACCACGATAGGCGACCTGGCTCGGTATGCCTCCTTTGCGATGCTCGGCGGCCCCGAAGGAGTCCTTTCCAGGAGGGACCTGGAGGAGAACTACCGGCGGCTTTGGGTCGCCAATTCCATCGCCGTCCCCAACCCGAATGAAGGTTTTGGCATCGGTTTCCACGGCGAAACGTGGACCAGCAACCACTACTACTTGATTCTGCCTGTCGGATACGGCGGTCCCGGATACGAGGCAGCACTTTGGATCGAGCCGCGCCGGCACGCGGGCGTGATCCTCCTTCACCAGGGCAGCGGCGGCGCCGCTCTCGGCCAGATGATCCACACGTATGTCTACACGCTCAATGCCCAAAAAAACGATGCCGGGCGGCAGGATCCGGTGCGGCCTTTTCCATATGCGGAAGAGGATGTCTCATTCGACAATCGAGCTGCGGAGATCAAGTTGGCGGGCACCCTGACCATTCCGCAAGGCAAGGGACCGTTTCCGGCAGTGGTCCTGATTCCGAGGGCAGGGCCGCTGGACCGCGATGAGCGGCTGTTGAACCATCGCCCGTTTTTTATACTCGCGGACTATCTGACTCGCGCGGGCATCGCTGTATTACGCACCGACGTCCGCGGCGTGGGGAAATCCGGCGGGAAGTACGGCGCCGCGCCAACGGATGATTCCGCAAGCGATGCCGAGTCCGCCGTAGCGTACCTGAAGACGCGTTCCGAAGTGGATCCTCACAGGATTGGTCTCCTCAGCCACGGAGAGGGTGGCCTCGGGGCCCCTATAGTGGCGGCACGCAATCGCGATGTGGCATTCCTGGTGATGATGGGAGCCCCTGCGGTTCCAGCCGCTGAAAATTCAGTGCAGGCGAGCCGGCTGAGTGCCGAAGACAATGGTGAACTCTACCGGAAAGCGGAGGAGCAGGCCGCCGAGACACGCAAGGTTCTGTCTTTGCTCAAGGAAGAGAAAGATCCCGCATCTCTCGATCGGAAGCTGCGGGAATTTCTTGCCGGGAAGATGCCGGAAGCGCAGATGGAAGGGCAGATCCGCCAGTGGACCTCGCCTGCATTCCGGCACACGCTCACTTACGATCCAGCGGCCGAGTTGAAAAAACTGACTCGTCAGAAAAATTCATGGGTTTGTTCAGGCTCGGGTAGTTTTGCAAGTGAGTGATAGAGGGCCAGTTCGAGGACTCGATAGGTGCGGAAGCCGTAGGATTTTCTCATGGTAACTTTGGCTTTGTTGTTAAGACCTTCAACCACGCCGCTGGAGAACAGTTTTTGGGCTCGAAAATAATTGAGGATCAGTTCGCGGTGCTGACGTAGCGTGCGG
>JAIQFL010000657.1 GCA_020073365.1 Terriglobia bacterium
CTCGTAAGTTTCGTAGAGCTTCTGAATCCAGCTCAAATCAGGCCTCCAGTCCTTCAGCTTCGGCAACCGCACCGCGAAGATTGCGATCGAGGCCAAAACTCCTCGGCAGCATCCCCCGGACCTCATTCTTCACCCTGCATTCCTCAGGGCGCGGGAATCTGATGACACCATCCACCATTTGGGGACGCCAGAAGTTGCTCCCCAGCGTGTTCACTCCGGTTTCGTCCGGGTAGTCAAAGCTGTGAAACATAAGTCCGAAGCCCAACTCCCCTTTGCCGTCGTAATCACCGGCTCCAGCGCCAAATTCGCACGGCTCCACATAGCCTTGGCAATCGCGCGTGCCGAGAAAGATATCTTGCCGACCGCCAAGGTCTAGACTTCGTTGCGCGATCTGGTAGTGCTTGCCGTCAATCCGGTCCCTCGCCAACTCCGGCCGATGTTCATTCCACTCGAAGTGCACCCTAACCTGGTATTCAACACTGGGAAGAGACGTAATCGGGTCGGGATCGCCGGTGAGAAAAGTGTAGATCGCAAGACTATTCCCCCCGCCGTAGTTGAGCGGTTTTGTTCCTTTCGTTTGGGTCCTGATGCGCTTCATGACCCGCACGGCGTCGATCACCCAGACCAGTGTCGGCTTCCAGTAAATCGATTTGGCGATGCCCTTCAGCGCCTCATAAGTCGGCACGTGGTACGAGCATTTCTCCCCACCGATTCGCGTGAGGGGATCGGTAAACAACGCGAACCGGCCCCAAACACGAAACTCGATCGTATTCTTTGGCGTGCTATGCATTCTTGAGCTCCATTTCTTCCGTGCCCTCAACGTTCAGGCCGAAATCGCGGCTGTAGTACTTCTCGTCGAGACAAAGAACCCCTGTGCCTTTCTGGGCCTCGTACACGGCCTTCAGCCGTTGTAGTTGGGCCATTACATTCGGGAAGACGTTTACCGCGAACCGCTGTGCTCGCTTGAGTAGCGCAAACTGCTTTTCCAACTCGCGCGCCGAGCACAGCTCCGAAATGATCGCCTTCCCCTCGACCGCGTAGGGAACGACGACGCCCTGCGTGTTGGCGTCAATCGACTGGAACGCCTCCGCCGCGGTCATGAATGCCTGTCGCATGTAGACCGGCGGCGGAGCCTTACACGCCGCGACGGCCAACTTGTTCTCCGCAAGCATGTTCAAAAGGCTGTCGTCCCTTTCCGCTTCATCGGCCTTGACCGGGTAGTCCATCTCCTTCCGCCGGTCGAAGAAGTAATAATGGAAATACTCCTCAATGAGCTTAGGGTTCCCCAGGTCTACAGTCCGATCCTCGCCAGGGCTGGCATTCTCGTCGAGGACGCGTTGCGCCGCATCCTGTGCCAATCGAATATCTTGCAGGGCTTTCGGCAATTCGCCAGCGAGATTGATAACGTGCACTCGCCCCATCTCGGGCTTCCCGTGACGATTGCACCGCCCGGCGGCCTGGGCTATAGAATCCAGCCCGGCAAGGGCGCGGATCACCGACCCGAAGTCGATGTCGACGCCGGCCTCGATCAACTGCGTACTGACACAAATCACCGGAGTACGGTCCAGACGCTCTTTGACTTCCCCCAGGATCTCCAGGCGGTGAGCCGGGCACATGCTCGCACTCAGGTGATAGAGAGGAATGTCACTCGCGGCGGTCCGGCAAGCGCTAAAGATCGAAAGCGCTTCCCTCTTTGTGTTTACAACAACCAGGCAACTGCCGGCGCGGTGCGTTTCAGAGACTGCCAATTTCGCTGCCTCCGCATGATCCCAGCCGCCCGCCTTGCGCCGATCATAGGTCTCATATCGCCGGATTTCTGCGAAGAGCTTCGCCACGTCGGGCATGATTTCCGCATTGTCGTCCAGGCGAATCGCTCCCTTGGCCGCATCCACCCGGTGTAGCAAGGGTTGGGTCGCGGTACAAAGCACGACTGTGGTATCGCACTGCTCAACCAGGAAATTCATTGCATTGTTGAAGAGGTGCACCGAGCGTACCGGGAGCGTCTGGATTTCATCGAAGATCAGGACCGCGTTCGCCATCTGGTGCAGGCGCCTGACCGCCCGCGTCCCCGCCCCAAAGAGGGCCTCCAACACTTGCACTCCGGTCGTGAAGACCACGGGAGCATCCCAGTTCTCGGAGAGGACCTTGCTCCTCCACGTCTGTTTTAGCGGTGTGAGGTTCGAGTGATGCTCCAGCACTACGGTCGTGAACTCGGTCCCGCTTGGTTCCAGGATGCCCCGAACCACATCGGCGTTCTGGTCGATGATGGATGTGTACGGACTGACATAGATGACACGGTCCATCTGCCATTTCGCTGCATGATTCAAGGCAAACCGCAGACTCGCGAGTGTCTTGCCCCCTCCTGTTGGAACTGTGAGGCCAAAGATCCCCTTCGGGCGAACGGAGGCTGACAAGCAGAATTCAGAGACTCGTCTCCGAAGCTCGAAGACTGGTGTGGCGCCGGAAAAGCGCTCAAGTTCTCGCTCCAGAAGACCGGCCAACATGGGCCACCCAACGTAATGGCCATGTTGGCGCAGCGATGCGACGGCCCGTTTCGCGAAATCGGCGGTGTCCGTCCGATCGGCATCGATCAGACAGCTAAACAGGAATCGAACCATGAGGCCGACCTTGAATCGCAGGATAGTCTCATTCCGATCAATCTGGCAGAGCCTTGCAATGAAATCGCGGACACCGCGGGACAGGTCTGGATCGTGCAGATATTCCTTGGTCCGGTCGATCACCTGCCGTTCCGCGTTCTCACGAGCTTCGTCGTAGTGGGACTCCGAATCGGCTTTGCACATTCGTCGTGAAAACTTGTCGGTGCTGTCCGGCGCGATGCAGTCGATAAGGCCGGAATGATGTGATGCGATGCAAAGGGAAAGGATTTCGCCCACAACCCCTTCCAACGTACCCTTGGCCTTCAGACCTCGCCAGATTGTCTGCGCCCCGGCGGTGGAGTGGTCGATCGTCCCACGCGCGGGCCTTGGTTCCTCTGTGTCTTGATCCAGCGCCATGCGACGCAGGTACTGCTGAAAATCACAAGAATACTTGCCAAGATCGTGCAGCAACCCAATCGTGGCCCCTGCCGCGCCGATCCCGATTTTTTCAGCCCTTCTGCCGGTCGCTTGCGACACAGCGAGTAGATGGTCTCGGAGTAGTTGGCGCCTGCCGTCGCTCTCCAAGTGGGCCAGAAAGGCGTTGTCCTGGACCCCTGTAAGATCGTCCATTTCCTTCTCCTCTAATGCAGAATGTCGATCAAGATGGTCGCGACGGCCGTCGACAGAATCTCTGTGGGAGCGGAGTAAGTGCCTGTTCCCGATGAAAGAGTCACCGGAACATGAACGATAGCACCCTTGCGGGTAGTTTAGATATTGTCAATTCACCGTGGTTCCCGCAAACCCCTCAAATCAAACGGTCATTTACTGGCCAATCTGTGCTTATTTTTCACCAGCAGGCCCTTGGCTGAGCTTTTCAAAGAGATGTCGGATGCGAGTGAGTCGTCGGGACAACAGAAGGTATTGTTTATTTGCGCTGGACGGGGGCAAGAGTTGGCGATGCAGTTCCATGAGGCAGAGAGCGGACGTGAGAGC
>JAIQFL010000230.1 GCA_020073365.1 Terriglobia bacterium
GGCGGAGACGTAGAACAGCGGAGCCGGGAAATTGTCCACAAAGACCTGCGTATAGTTGAGCTCGGTAGGAAGTTGGCCGGCCACGATATCACTGTCCCTGAGTTGCTGGCTCGACCGCGCCAGACCCGAGCCGTAAATGGTGAGGATGGAATTGGGCGCGAACGGACCCGCTGTGGAATTCCCCGCATTGACAATGCCGTCTGCGGAGTAGGATGGCGCCGCTCCCCTGGCCACGCCGCAGAAGAGTGCGGCCAGCGCCAGACAGGCTCGGAACACCAGTCCTGCATGGCAGCGCCACCGGTCCTGGGGGGAAGGTTGGGGTTGGCGCCGGTAGATGGTCATACCAGACTAGTTCCCCGAACGCCGCGGAATTCTCATAGAATACAGCCCGGATGACCCAGAAGGTGGGTGGTGCGGGCGCTTAGCCTGTGAACAAGTGAGGGCAGGTGGGGTGACCGCTTATGCTGGGTCCGCCCGCCCCCACCACCCTACTACTGATTCATCGCTTGCATTGCGGATTCCAAGGCTCGCATGCGCTCATCCGACCCGGTAAATAGATTCCGAGGGAAGGTGTGATAGCTCAGGATTTCGTTGTAAATGGTTCCTTCCATGCTGGTGTTCAGGGCGAGGCCGGCCAGATACTGCAGGCGCAGATTGCTATCGCGATTGATCTCCGCGCCCGCCAGCCATGGCTGCAGGTCGGCCTGCCGGGTGGCGTAGGTTGACAGAAGCCCTGTCAGCGAATTGAATCCTACTTCCTGCAGGGACTTGGCCACGGCCGCGTAATCGGGCCTGCCCAGGCGCTGCTCGATGGCGCCGATGTCAATCCGCGCCGGCTCCAACTGCCCCAGGGCCACCGTGTCGTAGCCTCCGTTGTTCGAGTTGCCCCAGATCGTGCCGTTGGGAAATGCCTGGAAAAATGTGGCGAACTCACTCTTCACCGTGTCCGGATTGCTCTCGTAAAGAGGCACCCACTGGGTGACGATGCCGCCGGGGTTCAGGTGCTCCTTCACCAGCTCGAAATACTCCTTGGAATAGAGCGTGGCACTGCCCTTGACCCAGGGATGAATCGGGTCGGAGGTGATGATATCGAACTTCTCCCGGGTGGTCAAAACGAAATGGCGCGCGTCGTCGTACACGATCCGGACTCGCGGATCGTGCATCACGTTGTAGTTCTGCGTGGCGAAATACTGAGTCGCGATGGGCGGAATCAGCGGCTCCATTTCACAAATCACGATCCGCTGAATGCCGGGATACAGCACGAAGGTGCCGGCCGTGACTCCCGCGCCAAAGCCCACGATGAGCACCGAGTGCGGATCGGGATGGAACAGCGCCGGCATGTGGCCGAGCATCCGTTGCAGGCGCATGTCGTAGGGCTCGGTGGACGCCTCCACCTTGCCGCTGACGTGGAACTGCACCGCTCCGTCATCCCACTCCGAAATGGCGATGGAGGAGTTCATGCCCTCGCCGGTATACAGGATCTTGGAGCGGTTCATGGAGGTCATGATGCGCCGTCCGTATGCGATCAGCATGGGTGGAGCCCCGGAAAGATTCGAAGCCAGCACACCGGCGATTACCAGCGCGGCGGCCAGTCCCAGCGAACCGATGACGGTTCTCGACGACATCACCAGCGGTACCAGCACAAACAGGGCGCTCACGGCGGCGAGCACCACCAGCACACGCTCGCAGCCCTGCGTGCCGATCCACGGAACCAGAATCAAGGTGAAGCACAGCGCTCCCAGGATGGCGCCGCCGGTGTTGGCGGCATAGATGCCTCCCACCAGCCGCGCGGAATCCTCGTCGCGCGACGCCGCAGCCGCCAGCGCGAGCGGAAAACTGGCGCCCCACAGCAGCGCCGGCGGCAGGATGGCCCAAATGCACCGCACCAGGTCGATCTGGAAAGTGAGCCACGGGCTTGTGGAAAGCAGAGGGTTGACGGGCCAGAAGGGCAGGGACTTACTCAGCATCACGGCGGTCCAGGCGATGCCCAAGACCAGCAGGAGTTGACAACAGCCGATGGCGAGCCGCGGCTTCACGGTCCGCGCCATGAGCGACCCGGCGCCGCTGCCGATCCCCAAACCCACCAGGAATACGGCCAGAATGATGGCGAAGGTGTAGACCGTCGCTCCCAACATCAGCCCGAGCAGCCGGGTCCAGATGACTTCGGCCCCCAGGGCGGTCGCGCCGGAGAGCGCGATGGTCACGTACACCGGCCAGTAACCCGGCGCGCCGGTAGCGCGGTCTTGAGGCGATTCAGCCGCTCGATGCGGAGTCCGGGCCGCCACCCAAAAGCTGACCAGGGCCACTGCCACATTGATCGCCGCGGCCACCAGCGTGGCGGTGGTCATATCGAAAACACGCAGCAGATAGAAGCCTGCCAGCAGGCAGCCGAAGACCGCTCCCGCGATGTTGGCGCCGTACAGAAGCCCCATCCACGAAACACCTTCGGGACTGGTTTCGAGCCATCGCGACGCGGCCGGCAGCGAGGCCCCCATGAGAAACGTGGGCGGCAGCAAACACACGCCGCAGACCACGGCGCGCAGCAGGATCGCCGGCATTCCATGTCCCACGGCGGCGGTGTACACGCCATCCAGGAGCGGCATCAGGAAAAGCACCAGGACGCCGCAGAGGGCGATGCCGAGCTCCACCTTGGCATACACGCGCAGCGGATGTTGTTTCTGTGCCGCGAGGATGCGGGGCAGCGACAGACTGCCCAGGCACAAGCCGCCCATGAAGGTCGCGAGCAAGACGCCCAGCGATATGGCCGTGGAGCCGATCACCAGTTGCAGCAGTTGGTACCAGACGATTTCGTAGATCAGCGCGGAGCAGCCGCTGCCTGCAAACAGCAACAGCAGCAGGGGGAGAAAGCGGCTGGCTACGGGTCGGGCTTGCGGCCGGGGTTGGGCCTTCCCTGGCCCGGCGGGCTTCAGATCTTGTCTGGGCATTCAATGAGGCCGGTCCTGAATAGGCGTCCTTCTGGCATGATACGTTACTGCGGGTCGGGCACGCGTGGCGCCGTGTAGACCTTCTTCAGCGCCTCCTGATACTCGCCGAACAGGGCTTGGATACCTTCGAATTCGCGCTTCACCGCGGCGCGGTAGTCCGCGTGAGTGGCGAAGTCGAACAGCAGCGCCGCCATGGCTTCGGCATCCACCACGAAGCCCTGATGGCCCACCTCGGTGAGAGCGTCCTCCTCCATCTCGTAAGTGTGATTGGGCGCGCTCGAAGTATACGCGGCGAAGCCCAGCCCCGGGATAACGCTGGACACGCTGCCGGTCTCCTCGTAGCCTTGCGGCTTGCCGGGCGCATCGGCGATGTGGGTGGCGCCGAAATGCTTCATGTGGGCGAAACCCACCTCGCCGAGCGTGGCCACGGAGATGCCGTCGCGCAGGTTGCCGTAATTGTCGATCTTGACCTTGGTGCCGGTGGAGAGCGCCGCGGCGCGGGCCGCGTTATCCACGAACTCGCGGACCTGCGCCAGGTAGACGGCGTCGGGATAGCGGATGTAGAAATCGGCGGCGGTGCGGTCCGGCACCACGTTGGGCGCGGCGCCGCCTTCCGTGATGACGCCCTGCACGCGCGCTTCGGGCCGCATGCTGCTGCGCACGCTATCGATGTTGTTGAACAGGTGGATCACGGCTTCGAGCGCGTTCCGCCCATTCCAGGGCGTCATCTGGTGCGAGGGAGCGCCCGAGAAAGTGTACTTCACTCCATCGATGTTGAGACAGCAAGTGCCGAAACCCGGCGCCGGCCGCGATGTGCTGCTGACCGCGTGGCTTCGCACCATCACGTCCATGCCGTTGAAGATGCCGGCTTTGAACATGTCGGTCTTGGCCACCGGGGGCATCATCTCCTCGCCCGGCGTGCCGAAGACCACCAAGCTGCCCGGCGCATGCGCGCGCTCCAGATACTCGGCCATGGCGATGGCAGCGGCCAGGCCCACGGGTCCCTGGGCGCTGTGTTGATCGCCATGAAAGGCGCGCTGGGTGCCGCGCAGGGCGTCGTATTCCACGATCACCCCCAGGTTGGGCGCTCCGTTGTTGCCCTTGTAGCGGGCCACGAAGGCCATAGGCAGGCTGGCCACCCCCACGGTGACCTCAAAGCTATGACGCTTCAGATAGTCGACCAGCAACTGGACGGAGCGTTTCTCGACGAAGCCGACTTCTGGATGTTTGGTGATGTCGTCGCTCATGGCGAGCAGTTCAGTGTCCATGAGCTGTTTGGCGCGGGTGGTCACCTGGTCGCGAGCCGGGTTGGCGGCGCTAAGGCGGGTGACCCAGCCGGGCACGTCGAGCGACCTTTCCAGGTCGCCCATTTTCTTGAGGACCTCGCGGGCGGCCTCGCGCTCGGTGGGTGTTTCCTGCGCGAGCGCGATGGTGGAAACGAGCGCGGCTAGTACGAAGAGTCTCATGGGCGCCTCCCGGACGAGGCTCCCATTATATTGCCGCCGAGGCGCATGAGGCGCAATTACTCGAATGGGTTTTTCACGGCAATACCGAAATACTCCTGGCCGGCGTTGAAGTCCTCCGACCAGATCCGGCCACAACCGCCGCGCTCAGCCGCCGCTACGATCATGCCGTCATAGAAATGCACGCCGTATTCAGCGCGAACCTGTACCGCGCGCCTGACGACGTCGGCATCGGGGAGAATCACGCGAATTGGACCAAGCGCGTCCAACACGGCCGTCACATCGCGGGGACGCGCGGCGGGCGTCATCTTGTGCAGGAGAGTGGCCGCAAACTCCGCCAGCACCTGGGTGGACACCAGGATACCTCCCGTCAGCGCCCGCCTGACGAGGTCCTGCGCGATGCGCTGTTTGCGTGAATCGCTAGGATCGTAGGCGTAAACGAGTACGTTCGTGTCGAGGAACTCAGGATCGGACATGTAGGTCCTCCCGTTTCCAGGTTCGCTTGCCGACTCTAAACTGGAACTTCTCGAAGCTGCGCTCCAGCGCCTCGCGTTCCCGGCGCCCCCGTCCGGATGCTGCGTCCTCGACGGCGAGTTTTTCCAGGTGATCGCGAACCAATCCCGTCAGAGTGGTGTCCCTCTCGACGGCGATCTTCCGCACTCTCTTGACGAGGTCATCGTCGAGAGAGAGAGTGATATTCATGTACCCATAATAAGGGAATCCCGTAACCTGTGCAAGGGTGCACTTCATATAGTCGACCAGCACCTGATGGTGGAAAGCAGCGACGCAAGTACGCAGAGTCTCATGGGTCTCTCTCAAACAAGACTCCCATTATGAGGCCTATGATAATGCGGAGCGCCGCGCAGGACCTCTCGTCGCGGACGTGTTATTCCTTACGAATCGATTGAGCAGGCCCGTACTTGTACCCGGCGTCGTGTACTATAGGCAGGTGGACGGATTTCGTCAGGCCGTTAGCCGCATGCGTGGGGCAATCAGTTTAGCGCTGATCCTGCTCATTGGCCCGACCCCGCTGATTTCCCTGCTGGCCTTGTCCGTTGGGCCCCATTGCCAGATGGCGTGTTGCAAGCGCACCGGGGCCACGCGATCATGCGTTCACCAGCGGCATTCGGTTCCTGAATCCTCCTCCCCGGGCTTAAGCGCCGCGGGCAATTGTCCGCCCGGATGCTCGCAGGTCGCGGGGGAGCCGTCCCGGTTTTCGGTGGGTTACCTGCCACCAGGGACTTCTTTCTCACAGCCTCTCGCTCAGACCAACCGAACCCGGCCGGCACGTTCGCCGGCCCTTCCTTCCATCGTCAATTCCTGCCTGTATCAGCGGCCGCCGCCTCACCTCGCCGCCTGAACTCCATTCATTAGTAGCTGCGTGGCTTCCATCCTGGAGGAAGGCGTTCGCCTTTTGGCAGGCATGGTGCAAGGTAAGGAGGTTCCGGTGAAACTGTCTTCGATATTCGCGTCCGTCCTTCTATTTCTGGTTCCAGCAGCAGTCCGGGCCACCGTGTTCGGCTCGGTTCGAGGGGTCGTTCATGATCCCGATCATCGCCCTGTCGAGGGAGCGCGGGTGGTTGTGAAGTCCAGCAACTCCGACTATTCCAAGACCGCTACGACCGGTGTGGACGGGGATTTCGAGACGACCTCGATACCGGTGGGAGAGTACCAGGTGACGGTCACGCGGGACAAATTCGCCACCTCGGTGCAGGAAATTGTGGTCGGATCGGGCAACTCCCCCGTCTTGCACTTTCAACTCACGATCGGCGCTGTGCGGGAGTCCGTGAACGTGTCGGAAGCGGCGCTAGTCGTGAATCCGGAACAGATGACGCCCACGACCATGATCAGCCGCGGCGAAATTGCCACAACGCCCGGCGCCGATCTAAGCAATAGTCTGACCGCAATCACCGATTACGTCCCCGGCGCCTGGATGGCTCATGACCAACTTCACATGCGCGGTGGGCATCAGGTGACGTGGGCCATCGATGGCGTGCCGATCCCCAATACCAATATTGCGAGCAATGTGGGCCCTCAGATCGATCCGAAGGATATCGACTACCTGGAAGTTCAGCGCGGCGGATACTCCTCCGCCTACGGTGACCGGAGCTATGGCGTCCTCAACGCCGTCACCCGGACCGGCTTCGAGCGAAACAGTGAAGGCGAGCTTTTCACGACCTTTGGCACGTTTCACCAGACCAACGATCAGGTGAATTTCGGTAGCCACACCGAGAAGTTCGCTTATTATGCGAGCATAAACGGCAATCGGAGCGATTACGGCCTGGCGACTCCCGGTCCCGACGTGTTGCACGATCGCGTCTGGGGACTTGGTGGAATGGCTACACTGATCTACAATCGCGACGCAAACAATCAATTTCGCCTGGTATCGTCGTTGCGGCGCGACGACTATCAAATTCCGAATGACCCGGACGCCCAGGCGGCCGGCACTCGCGACATCGAACGGGAGCGCGACGCGCTGGCGAATTTCTCCTGGGTGCATACGTTCCAGCCTGGCCTGCTTCTGACTATTTCCCCTTTCTATCACTACAACCGCGCCAACTACGACGGTGATCCGAACGACGCTCCCATCAGTACCACTCAGCATCGCGGTTCACAGTATGGTGGAGCCCAACTCGCGCTCAATAAGGTGACTGCCCGGCATAATGCGAGCATCGGCATTTATGGCTTTGGGCAGCGGGACGACGAGTCTGTAAGCCTGATCGCCAACGACGGATCGGGGCTCTCGCTCGCACAGGACAAGGCGACCACGGGGCATCTGGACGCGCTCTTCTTTGAGGATCAATACAAGGCCCTCTCGTGGCTGACGTTGATCGCTGGCGTTCGGCTGACGCACTTCACAGGCGCGATTTCCGAAAATGCCGCCAGCCCGCGACTGGGAGGGGCGATCCGCATTCCTCACTTGAATTGGGTACTGCGCGGTTTTTGGGGTGAATACTACCAGGCGCCGCCTCTTTCCACGGTAGCGGGTCCTTTGCTCGATTTCGCCGCGTCGCAAGGACTCGGATTCATTACGCTCCGCGGCGAACGCGACCAGGAACACCAGTTTGGCCTTACCGTTCCGATGCGTGGCTGGGCATTCGAAGTGAATAATTACCATCAGCGCGCAAGAAACTATTTCGATCACAATGCCATCGGAAACTCGAACGTATTCTTTCCGCTCACCATCGATGGCGCGCGGCTCTACGGCTGGGAAGTGAGTGTTCGTTCGCCACGGCTGCTGCGGCGGGGAGAGGTGTACTTCAGCTATGCCTACTCGCATGCCTATGGCAGTGGCGCCGTGAGTGGCGGACTGACCGACTTTTCACCACCCACGAACGGCTATTTTCTCCTGGACCACGATCAACGGCATACGCTTCACGCTGGATTCAATTTCAACCTGCCGTACCGCATGGTTGCGGCAGGGAATTTGTACGTCGGATCGGGATTCACGGATGGATCGAGTGACTTACCTGCGCACCTGCAGCAGCACACGACCTTCGATCTCACTGTTGGCAAAACGGTTGGGGAGAATCTGACCCTCTCCGCGACGGCACTCAACCTTACGAACCGGCGGTTCCTGCTCGACAACAGCACGACCTTTGGCGGAACGCACTACGCCGATCCGCGGCAGGTGTACGTGCAACTGAAATACCGATTCCACTATTAGGCGTAGCGGAAAAGCGGGGATGCGCATGCGGTGCGACTATCCGAAGGGGCTCTCCACTGCAATACCGAAAGACTCCTGGCCGGCGTTCAAGGCCTCAGACCAGACGTAAACCGCACACTGAATGGAGGCTAAACTGAAGGCGATGAGGATTTCCTGCCGCGAGCGAAGCGCCACGGATTATGCAAACTGTGCCAAAGGAAGAGTTGCAACGGCTTAGTCTTAGTATCGTAACTGGACCACTCGGGCGTGGGGCGGCGATGCTGCCACAGACAGGCCAAAGGGCCTGTCCCACCCTATGACTGCGATGGCCCGTCCATGAAAGCCTTGCGATTTGCCGCGTCGGTCTCGATCGTCACCGCGATCCTGGCGCTGTATCGTACTGTGCTGCCGGTCAACGGCACCACCGTTGCACTGACGCTGCTACTCGCGATTCTCGGGATGTCCACACGCTGGGGGCTGGCGGAAGCCACCGTGGCGTCGGTGGTGGCGGTGCTGGGGTTCAACTACTACTTCCTGCCGCCGGTAGGGACGCTGACCATCCAGGATCCCCAGAACTGGGTCGCTTTGCTGGCGTTTCTGGTGACGGCAGTGACCGCCAGCCAGCTTTCGGCGCACGCCCGGCGGCGGGCCGCGGAGGCCGAAGCGCGACGCCTGGAAATCGAGCGGCTGTATGCTCTGGTTCAGGCCATGATGCTCGGCGGCAATCCCCGCAAGACCATTCGCGAGTTTGTCAATCGCGTGGTGCAGGTGTTCGGATGCGATGCCGCCGCGTTCTACTATCGGCCCACCGAAGAGATTCTTCGCTCGGGCCCGGAGAGCAGCCCGGTTCCCGACCACGACTTGCACGCGGCGGCCGAAATCGACGACGTTTCCATGGATGGGGCGCGCTCGCTGGCCACGGCGCCCGTTCGTCTGGGAGGCCGCACGCTGGGGAGTCTGGCGCTGGTGGGGACGCTTCCTTCGGAACAGACCGTGCGCGCCATCGTGAACCTGGTGGCCATCACCATCGAAAAAGCCAGGGCGCTGGAGGACGCCAGCCACGCGGAGGCCGCGCGCCAGGGCGAGGTGCTGAAATCGGCGCTGCTCGATTCCCTGGCGCACGATATCAAGACGCCGCTGACCTCCATCAAAGCGGCCGTCACCAGTCTGCTGGGGAGCTCGCCCGAAGCCGAACATGAACTCCTGTCCATCATTAACGAAGAGGCCGACCGGCTGAACCAACTGGCGGCGGAAGTGATCGCCATGGCCCGCATTGAAGCCGGCAAGCTGCACCTGGAGAAGCAGCCCGTCATGGCCGCGGAGCTGATTTCGGGGGCGCTCACGGAGTTTGCCGCGGCCCTTCGGGACCGGCGGGTGACGGTGCATGCGCCGGAGGGGCTTCCGCCCGCGGAGGCCGATCGGGAGTTCGCCGAACAGGTGGTGAAGCAGTTCGTGGAGAATGCCCTGAAGTATTCGCCGGAAGGCTCGCCCCTGACCCTCTCGGCGGAACTCCAGAGTGGGAAGATTGTGATTGGAGTCGCCGACCGCGGGCCGGGCATCGAAGAGAACGAGCGCAGCCGCATTTTCGACAAGTTCTTCCGCGGCAGGAAGCACCGCTTTGAAACCAAGGGGACGGGCATGGGGCTGGCCATCGCAAAGGGCATTGTGGAAGCGCACGGCGGGCGAATCTGGGTGGAAAGCGAACCGGGGCAGGGATCGGCGTTTTATTTCTCGCTTCCCGTCAGCGGAGGTCGCGAAAGTTGAGCGCCGGAAAAATCCTGGTAGTGGACGACGATCCGCAAATCCGCCGCGTGATGAAGGCCACGCTGGTGGGCCACAGCTACGAGGTGATCGAGGCCCGCACGGGCGAAGAGGCGCTCGAGACCATTCCCCACGAGATGCCCAGCCTTGTGCTGCTGGACATGAACATGCCCGGCATGGGCGGGTTGGAGACTTGCCGCGCGATCCGCGGCGGATCCGACATTCCGGTGATCATTCTATCGGTGCGGAACACCGAGAAGGACAAGGTGGCCGCGCTGGATGCGGGCGCCGACGATTACGTCACCAAACCGTTCAGCATCGAGGAGCTGCTGGCGCGGATTCGCGCGGCCCTGCGGCGTTCTGTGACGTCGCCCGAAGGCGGTCCGCACGCGATCGCCTCGGAAGACCTGGAAGTCGATTTCGAAACCCGGCGGGTACGGGCCCATGGTAAGGACGTGCGGCTCACGCCCAAAGAGTTCGAACTGCTGCGCTACCTGGTGGCGCACGCGGGCAGGCCGGTAACGCATCGCGAGCTGCTGCAGGCGGTTTGGGGGCCGGACTACGGAGATGAGCCGGAATACCTGCGCGTGTTCATCAACCAGGTAAGAAAGAAGATTGAAGCCAATCCGGCGCGGCCCAGGTATATTGTGACGGAGCCGTGGGTGGGTTACCGGTTCGTCGCGCCGGAACACGGGGGAACCGGGGACTGACAGCACTGTCCACGCGGCGCAAAAAACGCGCCTTGGGACAGTGATGTCAGTCCCCTGGCGGTTTATCCTGAGTAAGTGCCAACTCGTGTCGATCGCAGGCCGGACCCGGAAGAACTGCTGCGGCGGGTGCAGGCCGACGAGCGGCGGGAACGGCGGGGGCGGCTCAAGGTGTTTCTGGGGTACGCCTCGCGGGTCGGGAAGTCGTTTCGGATGTTCGACGAGGGGCGCCGGCGCAAGCAGCGCGGCCAGGATGTGGTGGTGGGTGCGCTCCAGAGCAAGATCACGCCCGATATCCAGGAGATTCTCTCCTGCCTCGATGTAATTCCCCCGATCTCCACGCGGCACGCCGGGCGCGATTATGAAATGATCGATCTGGCCGCCCTCTTCCGGCGCCACCCACAGGTTTGCCTGATCGATGGCCTGGCTTACGACAATCCCCCCGGCAGCCGCAATCCGCAGCGTTGGCAGGATGTCCGGGAGTTGCTCGAACGGGGCATCAGCATCATCACTGCCGTCAATATCCAGCACATTCGGGAGCAGCAGGACGCGGTGGAGAAAATTACTGGGAAGCGCTCGGCTTTCAGCGTCCCGGAAGAGTTTCTGCGGGAGGCCGAAGAGATCGAAATCGTAGACGCCCCGCCGGAGGCCCTGCTGGACCGTGGCCGCGAAGGCAGCATGCCGGATTCCCGCCGCCTGGCGGAGTTGCGGGAACTGGCGCTGCTCCTGGCGGCCGACGTGGTGGAGCGGCAGTTGCAGGAATATCTGGATTCCCACGGTGTGGCGGCGGGATGGGGCGCGCAGGAGCGCATTCTGGTTTGCCTCACGCCGCGGAGCAACGCGGCGGACATGCTGAGGAGCGGCCAGCGCAACGCATTGCGCTTTCACGGCGCCCTGCTGGCGGCCTACGTGGAGCAGGAAGGCCTCCGCGCGGAGGATCGGCAGCGGTTGGAATCGCACCTCGCTCTGGCGCGCCAATTGGGCGCCGAGGTGCACTGTCTCCAGCACGGCGATTTCGTGCAGGGGATTCTCGACTTCGCGCGCGAACATCGCGTCACGCAACTGTTCGTCGGCCACTCCCTGAGGGATCAGCGCCGGTGGTTTTGGCGCGGCCCGATCGCTCGCTTGATCGATGCGGCTGAGAGTTTTGACGTGCGCCTGTTCCCGCACTCGGGGGACCAGTGAGCCACGCGGGCAAAGGCAGGCTCAAGATCTACCTCGGATATGCCGCCGGGGTGGGCAAGACTTACAGGATGCTGGAAGAAGCCCAGGCCCTGCGGCAGAAGGGTGTGGACATCGTCATCGGCTACTTTGAGCCGCATGGCCGCCAGGAAACCATCGCTAAAACCGAAGGCATCGAAACCATTCCGCGCCGTATCCTCACCTACGCCGGCACAGCATTCGAGGAAATGGATACGGAGGCGATCCTGCGCCGCAAACCGGCGGTTGCCCTGGTTGACGAGTTCGCGCACACCAATGTGCCCGGCTCCGAGCGGCTGAAGCGCTGGCAGGACGTGCACGTGCTGCTGGACGCCGGTATCGATGTCCTCACCACCATGAATGTGCAGCACCTGGAGAGTCTCAACGACCAGGTTTGGCACTCCACCGGCGTACGCGTGCGCGAAACCGTCCCGGACTGGGTAGTGGATGAGGCCGATGAAGTGGTCTTGATCGACCTGACGCCCCGCGCGCTGCGCAACCGTTTGGATCGCGGCGTGGTCTATCCGCAGGAGAAGGCGCAGCGGGCGCTGGACAACTTCTTTACCGAAGCCAACCTCACGGCGCTGCGCGAAATGGCCATGCGCCACACGGCTCATGAAGTAGAGGAAAAGCTGGACGCGGCTCCCAGCCCGGTGGGAACCCGGCCGCTCGATGGGCGCAAGGAGCGAATCCTCATCTGCCTTACAGGCAGCCCGTCTTCCGCCGTTCTGATTCGCAGGGGAAAGCGCGTCGCCGACTATTTGCAGGCCGACTGCCTGGCGATCCACGTGGCGTCTGGCCCTGGGGGCCGCGAAGAGGTGGAGCGGCATATGAGCTTCGCGCGCAATCTGCGGATTGCCACCCACGTAATGGACGCCGCCGATGTGCCTCGCACCATCGCCGAGTTCGCGCGCACCCAAGGTGTCACCCAGATTTATATGGGGCGTTCGCTGCCCCGTCCGTGGTGGCGGCGTTTCTCGGAAACCATTGTGCAGCAGGTAGTCCGGCAATCCCGCGACATGCAGATTACCATTGTGGCCGAACGGCGGCGCTGAGTAGAAAGCCGGCTGACCAGCGGCCAAAGCGATCGTCTGTCCCGCCGACTGCCTGGCACCACCGGGTGGAGGTGTGGGATGAAGTCCGCGTTCAGGTGCTAAGATACAAGCTACTGTCCATGCTGCGGCTCCTCGCACTGTCGGCCATTCTGTGTTCGCGCGCGAGCGCGGGCGACGATCCGCCCACCATCGACGAAGCCGTGCAGCACCTCTACGACTTCGACTTTCCGTCCACTCACGAGATTCTGGACCGGTACATCACGGTCCACCCCCAGGACCCGCTGCCGTACGCGTTTCGCTCCTCTGCCTATCTCTTTTCGGAACTGGACCGGCTGGGAATTCTCGAAAGCGAGTTCCTGATCGACGACCAGCGCATCGTAGAGAAGAGGAAACCTACGGTGCCGGACGGCGCCACCCGCACGCAGTTCCTCAAAGCCCTGAATGACACCCAGGCCCGCGCCGACGTCGCGCTGCGGGCCAATCCGGCCGATTGTTCCGCGTTGTTCGCCATGAGCATCGCCCAGGGAGTCGCCACGGACTACATGGCACTGGTGGAGAAGCACCAGATTTCCAGCCTTTCCCCCGCGCGCCGCTCGAATGACTACGCACAACGCCTGCTCAAGCTCGACCCGAGTTTCTACGACGCGTACCTGACCGCCGGTTTCTCGGAATACATGGTCGGAAGCCTGCCCTTCTTTATCCGCTGGTTCGTACATTTCGATAATGTGAGCGGCAGCAAGGATCGCGGCAAGCAGAGCCTGGAGTTGGTGGCTCGCCAGGGCCGGTACTTCAGGCCCTTTGCCAAGATTCTGCTGGGGATCATCAGTCTGCGCGAAAAGAAGCCCAAAGATGCACAGAGGCTGCTGGTGGACCTGGCGCATGAGTACCCCGCGAACCCGCTTTTTCGGAAGGAGTTGGCCAAGCTCAACAGCAAGTTGGGGCTGGCGGCGAATTAGCACTGCGGCGGACAGCCCTCAGCGGCTATCCGGCGCGGTGTCCAGGTTCCGAGTGGGCGCACCCCTCCGGTGTTCTGACCAGGCCGGGTGTAGTTTTTCGCGGGCCGCGCGGCGGCAAGCAGAACCAGGAAAAACGGCGAATGGAAGAAGCCGCGGTGACCCAGGAAACTGCCATGCGGGATTTCGAATACCTGCATCGCCCAGGTGTCCAAATCGGGAGCCACCGCCAGCAGACCGGAAGTGACGGGAATCGCCCATCGCGGCAGCACGCTACGGATGGCGCGAGATTTCACGGCCGGCAGAGCCAACGCGGCGCCCACCACGAAGTGCGTAATCGCCGAAGCCATCTCCGACTCAGTATCTCTAACTTCACCCGGCGCCCGCGGGCGCGGTCTTCAGCATCTGTTCCAGCATTGCCGGCATTAGCCTGGAGGTCTTCGAGGCGGACCAGAGGCCTCTCCATTTTGTCGAGGGTCCTACATTTCCAGCTTGCCGTGGTAGAGCAGGTCCTTGACGGGGAACTCCACCTCGCGATCGGGAAAGTCCACACCGGGCAGATAAAGCCGGAACACAACTCTCTTATCCGAGGCCTGGACCTCTCTGGAGAACACTAGTCGTAGCACCGGATCGGCAGCCGTCGGCGCGAAATGACCGATGATCTTGTAGCTCTTGCGGCCGATCATCATCACCGATTCCGCCTCCATTTTCCGGAACTCTTCAGCTTTCCCCAACCCGCTGAGGTTGGCATATGGGATAGCCAGCACAAAATGCTTGTCGCGGTTCTCGCTCAAATACGTCAGGTAGTCCGGATCGGGTTCACGCAGCGTGTTCCGGGTGCGCAGCCGCAGTTCCCCTTCAGCCTCCTCAATGGGGAGGGCCGTGGCAAAGTACACCAGCACACCCGGATCGGGTCTGATGACCTGGGCCCAGGGGCTGTTGGTACGCAGGAGGGCGATTTCCTCGTCCGACCACTTTTCGGGAGGCCTGGCCTCCCAGAACGGCTGGGCGAAGAAGAACAACCAGGGGACCAGCACGTGCATAATACAACCAATATGGCAGGAATCCGGCGCGGCGAGCCAAGCGACTTGGCCGAGGTTGCGGCCATCCAGGAAGCCAGCCCGGAGGCTGCGCGGTGGAACGTTTCCGAGTACTTGCAGTACCACTTTTGGGTCGCCGTCCACGGTAATCGCATCGTGGGATTCCTGGTTTCGCGCAACCTGGCGGAAGGCGAACGGGAGCTTCTGAATCTGGCGGTGGCGCCTGAATTCCGCCGTCAGGGCGTGGGGCACGAGCTGCTGGCAACCCTTCTGGCGGAGGCGCCCGGGGTCATTTACCTGGAAGTCAGGGCATCCAACCAGGTGGCGCGAAGCATCTATAAGTCTAAGGGATTTCAGGAGGTTGGCAGCCGTCAGGGGTACTACGAGAACCCCCTCGAAGCGGCTATTGTCATGAAGTTTCATTCATGTTAAGGTGGCCAGTAGGCGGTCATAACCGTCGTTCTAGACAAGATGAGTCGAGATTACCCACCGAGCCTTGATTCCGAACCGACCGACTCGGCGCGGCAACCTCACTGGGAGGAATTGCCCCATATGGAACGGAACGCACCGGAAGAATTGAGAGCGCATCTGATGGCAACGAACGAGGAGTTTCGCAGGCTCGCCAGCCAGCACACGGAATTTGCGAAGAAGCTGGACGCCCTGGAATCGCATCTCCATCTGACCGAGGATGAACAGTTGGAGGAGACGCGGTTGAAGAAGTTGAAACTTCGGTTGAAGGATCAGATGGAAGCGATTGTGAGCCAGTACCGGTCTCAACAGGTCGCTTAACGTCAGGTGCGCGCAGTGGTAGTCACGTGCCCGGTCGGCCAAGGCTGACCGGGCTTTTGATTTTTTTGGGGCATGGAACCGGAACCGATCCGCATCCCGATCACCGACGTCTTCGACCTCCACAGCATTCCCCCGCGCGATGTGAAAGAGGTGGTGGAAGAGTACCTGAGCGAGGCACACCGCCTGGGGTTCAAAGCGTTGCGGATCGTCCACGGGCGCGGTATTGGGGTGCAGCGGGAAATGGTCCGCTCGATTCTTTCGCGAACCGAGTTCGTCACGGACTTCCGGGACGCGCCCGCCGAGGCCGGCGGATGGGGTGCTACCATCGTAACCATCCGCTGAACATGTGAGGTTCGGCACGCCGGCCCCCTGGGATCGAAAACCTTGGGGAGAGGGGGTTTACATTTCCGTGCGCCTACAACAATAATGATGGGGACACGGTAAATCGGAGGACCCTTTGACCTTACGCGGCCGAACTCTGCGATCGTATCTGCCAATCTGGTTGGGGCTCGCCTTTACGGCGGCGCTCTGCGCCCAACCCAGGATCACCGGTGCGCTGGGTGGGTCGTTGGGCGGGAACACTCCGGTTATCGATGCCATCACGTCGGGAAGCCCGATACAGAGTTTCCTTCTTCACATTCCCGGGAGTGGGAGTTTCACTCCGGCGAACTTTCAGAACGTCACGTGGTTTGACCCGATCACGGGCATCACGACGACCTTCACCACCACCTTCAGCCGCACTTCCACCGAAATTGTCATTATCATTCCGAGCAGCCTTTTCACCTTCAGCACACCTCTTACAGCTCCAGATTTGGTCTCGGTCCAGGTGAACGAGTGCAACGGCCCCTGCAATTCTCCCGCCCCCTCCCCCGGGCCCGCTTCGAATGTCGCCCAATTCACCATCAATCCACCGCTTACGGCGCTCTTGATTCAGGCGTTCGGTTATTTGAACGCTTTCTATTCCCAGAATATCTTCAGCGGCGGCACGGCCGCGTTCACGGTCACTCAGAATTCGGGTTCGACGATACCACCCGGCCTCACGCTGCAGCCGGACGGTCCCACGCTTTCGGGCACGCCCACGACGCTCGGGCGTTTCTTTCTTGATGCCCAGATTCGAGATGTCTGGGGGAACATCGCCAACGCTTTTGGATCGATACAGATCTTAAATCCGCCGACCATCTCGTCGGTCCTTCCGAATTCCGCAGCGGCCTGCTCGCCGGACCTCCAGATCACCGTAAACGGCGCCAACTTCACTCCGCTCGTCCTCAACTCCGACGGGTTTCAGACGACGCCCAATTCGGTCGTAATGTGGACCGCGCCAAATTCCACGCCCGTCGCCCTGTCAACCACGTTCGTGAGTGCCAACCAGTTGACCGCAATCGTGCCGGCCGCGTTGCTGCAGATACCGGGTGTCGCCACCATCAGTGTGGCTCAATTTCTAGGGTCATCCACCCAGTTCACCTCCAACGGCGTACCCTTTACTGTACGTCCGCCCACGATTCTTTCCTTGAATCCACCGTCCACTGCGTCGGGGGGGCCGGCGTTTACGCTCACTGTGCTGGGCACGGATTTCCAGAACGGCGCACAAGTCACCTTCAACGGAGTCCTGCTGCCGACCACCTTCGTCAACAGCGGCACACTGACGGCGCAGGTCCCCGCGAACCTGATCCTGGCGCCGGGCCAAGTCCCGGTAACGGTCGTGAATCCCTGCGGCGCAACGTCGGCCCCGGCCTTCTTCACGATAATCGTTGGCCCCATCATAACGAGCCTGGTCCCCAACTTTGCGGTAGCCGGCGGGCCCGCCTTTACTTTGAAGGTGAATGGCCCGAACCTGGCTAGCGGCATGACCATCCTGTGGAATGGGTCGCCTCTCACGGGAACCACGCTGAGCGCGCCCAACCAGCTCAGCGCCACCGTTCCGGCAAACCTCATCGCGACGCCCGGTACAGCATCCGTCTCGGTGAGCACGCCGCAAGGGGCAGTCAGCGGAAGCCTGCCATTCACGATCGTCGCCAAGCTGTCGATTACCACCACCCAATTGCCGAACGGCATCGTGGGCACGGCATACTCGGCAACCCTGACAGGGACCGGCGGACTTCAAGCCTATAACTGGGCCGCCACCGGTCTTCCCCCGGGGCTGCAGTTGAATGCGACTACGGGCGCCATCGCCGGCACTCCCACTACCGCCGGCCCATTCACCGTCTCAGTCACGCTGACGGACAATAGCGGGCAGACCGCTTCCGCGCAGATTCCGCTGACCATTAATCCCAAACTGTCGATTACCTCCACCGCATTGCCGAACGGCATCGTGGGCACGGCGTACTCGGCAACCCTGGCCGGCACCGGCGGAGTTCTGCCCTATGCCTGGGCCGCCACTGGCCTTCCCCCGGGATTGCAGTTGAATGCGACTACGGGCGCCATCACCGGCACTCCCACTACTGCCGGCCCATTCACCGTCTCGGTCACGCTGACGGACAATAGCGCACAGACGGCTTCCGCGCAAATTCCGCTTACCATTATTCCCAAACTGTCGATTACCACCACTGCATTGCCGAACGGCATCGTGGGCACGGCGTACTCGGCAACCCTGGCAGGAACCGGTGGAGTTCTGGCCTGGGTCGCCACCGGTCTTCCCCCGGGGTTGTCGTTGAACGCAACGACGGGCGCCATCACCGGTACTCCCACCACCGCCGGCCCATTCACCGTCTCGGTCACGCTGACGGACAAT
>JAIQFL010000658.1 GCA_020073365.1 Terriglobia bacterium
AAGGGTGGACAAACTCTCCGCGCGGCCCTCATGCAACAATGGGCATCGTCCGGGGTCTGCGGATTTGTGGTTCCTCCGGATCGTGTTACCATCTGCTCCGTGCAAACACCCATTCAATTCCTCCGGCGACTGCCGGTTGAAGCGAGCCCCGCCTGGGCTGAGATTTCACTGTCTCGAATCCTGAAAAATCTCCGGGCAGTCCAGCGACGCACAGGAATCCGCCACGGCGCGCGCCGAGACCCGAAGCGTCGAGAACTTTTCGAGTGAGGGCGTAAACCCTATACTGCCAAGCCGGATTGGTGGCGCCCCTGTCACTATTTGACTTATTGCGGCAAGCCGACAGGCATCGACACGAGTGTCGATGCGGCAAGCAAAA
Organism: Terriglobia bacterium; assembly: GCA_020073365.1. Classification (GTDB taxonomy): domain Bacteria; phylum Acidobacteriota; class Terriglobia; order Bryobacterales; family Bryobacteraceae; genus JAIQFL01. The sequence continues at coordinate 377 of JAIQFL010000658.1, forward strand.
GCGCTTGCGCCACAAAAAGCCCGATCAGCTTTCCAGCTTGTACTTCGTGGCCGCCAACCCGTACAACCGTCTCCACAGCAGCCGGTTGATGGTCACTACCAGCGCGGCCATCACGATCGTGGCCCCCAGCAGCACTGGAAAATTGCCGCTGTCGGTGGCATGGCTGATGACCGCCCCCAGACCGGTAGTCATAATTGTCTGTCCATGGAAGCGGAAGTACTCCGCCACGATGCTGGCGTTCCACGCACCCCCGGAGGCGGTGACAAACCCGGTAATCAGGTACGGAAAAATCCCTGGCAGATACAGCCTGCGCCAACGCTCGACTTTGCTCAAATGGTAGACGTCGCAGACTTCTTTCAGGTCGGTGGGGATCGAGGTCGCGCCGGCAATTACGTTGAACAGGACGTACCATTGGGTTCCCAGGAGCAATAGAACGATCGAGCCGACCCCCAGTCCGCCGCCAATGCGAATCAGGAACAACAGCACGATGGGAAACAGCGCCGTGGCGGGTATGGAAGCCGCAATCTGAGCGATCGGTTGAGCGATCGCGGAAAGGCGCGGCCGCAGCCCGATGTAGACGCCCGCCGGAATGGTCCACAGTCCGGCCAGCAGCAGCGTGAGTTCCACCCGGAGGAACGTCGCTCCGGCTCCCCAACAGATAGTGCGAAACTCCGGGAGTGAAAGAGCGCCCAGCATGATCAGCATTTTCGCGACTGCGTACAGCAGACCGGTCGCCGCGCCCACCGCCAGAATAAGCCGGATCCATTTCCCCAGCTTGCGCGCGGCGCCATCGGAATGCGGGGCCAGGCGCCGTCCGGCCCAGTACAGCGCCAGGGCCTCGCCCGCGGGCGCCACGGTAGATCGAGCCGCCGCGGACAGGATCTTCGAGCGGCGCAGCAGGTCCAGGATCGGCGAGTGCGGCACCTGTGACGCTTCCACCTGCTCCATCTTGAACTTCTCGCTCCACGCGATGATGGGACGCCAGATGAGCTGGTCCATCATCACGATCACCGCAACCATGGCGAACACGCCCCAGAGGATTGCGCGGGTGTCACCGGCATTGGCCGCGGTTTGCAGGTAGGAGCCGAGTCCGGGAAGGCGCAGGTCGCGGTTTCCCAGAACGAACATCTCGCAGGCCATCAGGAAGAACCAGCCGCCCGCCACCGACATCATGGAGTTCCACACCAGCCCGATTGCGGCATAGGGCAGCTCCAGTTGTACGAAGCGCTGCCACCAGCTCAACTGGTAAATCTGCGACGCCTCCAGCAGCTCGCGCGGAATGTTCTTCAGCGAGGAATAGACGCTGAAGGTCATGTTCCAAACCTGCCCGGTAAAGATCAGCAGGATCGCGCCGAGCTCCACACCCAGTTGCCGGGTGGGGAACAGCGCGACCATGGCCACCATCACCGGGGGAAGGAAGCTCAGAACCGGGATGGATTGCAGCGTATCCAGAAGCGGAATCAGGATCCGCTCGGCCCGGGCGTTGTGCGCGGCGGCATATCCGTAGACCAAGGTCACCATCAGGCTGAGCAGGTAGGCGACCAGGATGCGTGCCACCGAGTACATCGCATAGAGCGGCAGGGCGCCCGGCCGCAGGTGAATCTCGGGCTGTGTATTGACCGGGCCTGTCCAGTAGTGGGTGAGCGACAGCAGTCCATAGAACAGCGCCAGCCCCGCGAAGATAACGGGCAGGTCCCTCAGCAGGGAGGGGACCGTGGTGGGGAGCATGCCCCAGGGCGGAACTCCCGCCGCGGGCCTCGCCGCCGGTTGAGCCATCACCTGCCGGGCCATTAGTGGTCCCGCACCTCTTCGCCGGCATCCACCGCGCTGGGCTCGAATAGCGAGAGCCGGTCGCTCTCGGAATGGTAAGTAAAGATGTCGCCGTAACGGCCCCAGTTCAAGGCGGTTTCGATCTGGCGCTGCACTTCCGCGTCGGAGAAATGCTCCCGCAGAACGTCGCGGAAAAACTCAAGAGGCATGCTATGGTCGCGCTTGCTCTCGAGCGCGTTGTGCATCTGCTTGAGCAGCGTGACGTGGGCCAACGCCGCCTCGCGGAACAGGTGTTTCCGCGTGCCGATGTCCGCTTCGGCGAAGGCTTTGCCGTCCGGCGTGATTTCAACATCGCCCTTGTCCGATTTAGCGAAGGAGAGCAGCGTGGCCGCCTCCAGAATCGGCAGCAGATCGTCCACTTCCATGCGGAGCTCGTCGGCGATGTGGTACAGGTCCTCCTTGCCGCCGCGATCGTTCAGCAACTCCAGCAATCCGGCGATGGCGCCACGCCTGGCGTGCGGCAGCATCTGGTGCAGCGCTTTGGTTTCCCGCCCTGCCGGAGACGGACCGGCCTCAAGCTGCGGCTGGGTCATCAGCTTGTAGATATAATCCACGTAGAGGAGAAACTCGGCGGAAGTGTGGTCCCTCGGCTGGCTCAGAGGGACGCGGAAATCGGCCCGGATCTTGGCCGGGTTCCGTCCCAGGACGATGATCCGGTCGGCCAGCAGGACCGCTTCTTCAATGTTGTGGGTCACCAGGAAAATGCTCTTGGTGGGGATCTTCTTGCCCAGCCACAGCTCCAGAAGCTCGCCGCGCAGGTTCTCGGCGGTGAGAACGTCGAGGGCCGAAAACGGCTCGTCCATGAACAGGATTTCGGGCTCCACCGCCAGGGCGCGCGCGAATCCCACCCGTTGCTTCATGCCCCCGGACAGTTCTTTGGGATAGGCATTTTCGAAACCCGTCAACCCGACCGAAGCCAGAGACGCGAGTGCGCGCCGATGCCGTTCGGGGTGCTCCATGCCGCGCGCCAGCAGAGGGACTTCGACGTTTTCCAGCACGGTGAGCCACGGGAACAGCGCGAAACTCTGGAACACAATGGCCACGTTGGGGGTGGTTCCGCCGAATGGTTTCCCATGCCACAAGACTTCGCCGGCGGACGGTTGCGCCAAGCCCGAGAGCATCCGCAAGAGCGTGGACTTGCCCGAGCCCGAAGGCCCCAACAGCGCCAGGATCACGCCGGGTTCGACAGACAGGTCGGTGGGCGCGATCACCTGAATGGGTGCGCCGTCGGGCCTTTGGAACCGCTTCTCGATCCGCCGCGCCTGGATGATCGGCTCCACGCCCGGAACGGCCGGGACCACCGCTGGGGCCGGCGCCACGGCCGTCGCACCCCCCGCTCCAGGAGGTGCGTGGAGCTCGTCCATCAGGCGCTGCCAGGCCTCC
>JAIQFL010000231.1 GCA_020073365.1 Terriglobia bacterium
CTGTCCGTGAGGCCTTCGCCGGCCAGCAAAGCAATCCGCGCGCGTCGGACCAACTTCTGTGCAGTATTCCCTGCCCGCACCAAGGCCTCCAGACCCTGCCGGGCCGCGGCACTGATGGCTACAGGCAGTCCCATGCGAGTATCTGACCATATTTCGCCCCCGGTTGTCCAGTCCCGAGTGTGGCATTACACTAGCTGTGGGGATGCGGCTCCCGAGCGAAAGCGAGTGGGAGTATGCGGCGCGAGCGGGAAGCACCGGCGGCCGCTATGGCGAACCGGATCGAGTCGCGGCGTACTCCGTCAACAGCGGAAACCAGACGCATGAGGTGGGCGGGAAGCAGGCAAACGCCTGGGGGCTTAGCGACATGCTTGGGAACATTTGGGAGTGGGTCGCCGATTGGTATGGGGATCGTTACGCCGCGGGTGCCGTGGCCGATCCGCAAGGCGCGGAGAATGGGACATTCCGAACGGTGCGCGGCGGTTCTTGGGCCGACAATGCCAAGAGTGCGCGGGCGTCGTACCGTCACGGGGTCGAACCGTGGGCCCGCAAAAGCAACATCGGTTTCCGGTGTGCCGGGAATTAGTCTCCCTTATTCGGTAGGCTCGTCGAGTTCCTGGAATATCACGGCGAAATCGACTTCGCCAACCAATGGCGTGGCGAGGATTGTCGTGGCGGGGCGGCGGATCACTCCGTGTACCACTTCCTTCAGCGTTCGCTTGTAAGGATCGACAACCCAGATATACGGAATGCCCGCGGCAATGTAGTCTGCGATCTTGTCCAGCAAGTCGGCAGGTTCGTCTTCGGGTGATACGATCTCAATCGCCAAGTCCGGGCGTTCGAGGACCGGGGTGACTTTGTAAGGCAACGCCTTCACGCAAATGTCGGGGATTCGGTACCGGGGCTCATCACTCACTCGGATCCGCTGCTCCGTGAACGCTCGAAATCTTCGTTCACGCCGGCGCGCCTGCAACTCACCACCTATCAGGATCTGTGTCAAGCTATGGTAGTGTTCGCCCACGTGGCGCTCCAAGAGTTGCCCGTCCACATACTCCCTATCAGGGTCGTAGGTGGTACGCAGATATTCTTCAACGGGAACGGCGGTAGAAGTCGCCATGGCTTTATTATATGTTATTTGCCCCTTGTCAGCCCCAGCGCCCGGATGCGCTTGTGCAGGTTGGTCCGCTCCATCCCCAGCGCGCGCGCGGCGCCGGAGACGTTCCAGTTGGACTCTTCGAGAGCCCGCAGGATGTGCTCGCGCTCGGCCGATTCCCGGGCTTCCTGAATGGTGGACTTAGGGCCCGCCTCGCGCTGCACACGGACCTCCACCGGGATGGCATCGCGCGAGAGCCGTTCGCCGGCCGTGAGGATCGCCATGCGCTCGATCACATTGCGCAATTCGCGGGCGTTTCCCGGCCAACTGTAGCTCTCCAGCAGGGGGAACACCGTTTCATCCAGGGTCTTCTTCTTGAAATTATTCCGCGCGCAGAAATCCTCCAGGAAATATTCCGCCAGCAGACGGACGTCGTGCGGCCGCTCGCGCAGCGCGGGCACGCGGATCGGAACCACGCTCAATCGATAGTAGAGGTCTTCGCGGAATTTCTCCTGCGATACCATGCCGCCCAGGTCGCGGTTGGTCGCCGAGACTACGCGGACGGTCACGTGGATGATCTGCTCGCCGCCCACGCGGTGGAACTCCCCCTCCTGCAGGACGCGCAGCAGCTTGGCCTGCGACGCTCCATGCAGGTCGCCCACCTCGTCCAGGAAGATGGTGCCGCCGTCGGCCATTTCGAACTTACCGCGCCGGGAGGCCGTGGCGCCGGTGAACGAGCCCTTTTCGTGCCCGAACAGCTCCGTCTCGATCAACTCCGTGGGGATGGCCGCGCAGTTCACCTTCACAAACGGCCCCGCGGCAAATGGGCTGGAATTGTGAATGTGCGCCGCCAGCAATTCCTTGCCGGTTCCCGATTCCCCGATCAGCAGCACGCGCGCATCCGACCGCGCCGCCATGGATGCCTGCTCCACGGCGCGCAGCCACGCCGGGCTGCTCCCGATCATTTTGGGCCCGCCGCCCACGATCTCGCGCAGGCGCTCGTTTTCCTGCCGGAGAGTGGCATGTTCCATGGCGTTCTTCACGGCCAGCAGCACGCGGTCGCGGCTCAACGGTTTTTCCAGGAAGTCGAACGCGCCCGCGCGCGTGGCTTCCACCGCATCCGCGATGGTCCCGTGTCCGGAGATCATGATGGCCGGCGACGACGCGCCGTTCTGTTTTACCGCGCGCAGGAGATCGATCCCGTTGCCGTCCGGCAGTTTCATGTCGAACAGGTAGGCGTCGGCGCGCTGGGCGTCGGGATGACGGCCGAACTCCGCCACCGACTTGCAGACATTCACACCGTAGCCTTCGCGTTCCAGAATCATCCGCAAAGAGCGGCCGATGTTCTCTTCATCATCCACGATCAGGACGCGTTTGGAAGCCATTGGTATCCGCGGGCAGCAGCACACGGAAGCCTGCGCCGCCCAGCTCTCCTTTCACCACAACGATGTCCCCGCCCGACAACAGCGCGCCCTTCCGCGCAATCGAAAGCCCCAGCCCCATGCCCCGTCTCTTGAATGAAATGGTGGGTTGAAACAGTGAGGCCCGCACCTGGTCGCTCAGCCCCGGTCCGGAATCGTGAACTTCGATGGCCACCCTCCCATCCTCCTCGGCCGTCACGCCCAGAATGCGCCCGCCCTCGCCCGCGGCATCGGCGGCATTCTCCAGCAGGTTGGTCAGAATCCCCTTGATGAGGTCCTGGTCGGCCATGACCGGCGGTATTCCATCGGCCAGCCGGGCGTCGTATGCCACCTCGGGGTGCCCGGTCTTCAAGAACGCGATACGTTCCTGCAGGATGGAATTCACGTCGACCGGCGAGGGCACCACGGGCGGTTCCGCGGCAAACTGCGAAAACGCGCGCACGCGCCGCTCCAAGGTTTCGATTTCGTCCACCACGATCTGGGTGGCCTGCTCCATGAATGCGCGGTCCGCCTCGTCGTAGCGCGCCAACATCTCCTCCACGGTGAGGCGGATGGGGGTGAGTGAATTCTTGACCTCGTGAGCCATCTTGCGCGCCAGCGTTTGCCAGCTTGACAGTTGGCGCAGGTAGACCAGGCGCTCGGTGCTTTCCTGGAGCTTGCCCGCCATATGGTTGAAAGCCTGGATGGCGCGCCCGATTTCGTCGTCCCGCTCGGTTTCCACCCGCGCATTCAAGTCCCCCGAAGCCAACCCGGTGAGGCCCGCGGTCAACTGCTGGATCGGCCGGCTGACGCGGTGCGCCGAGTAGACCAGCAGCGCCAACGCCACCAGCCAGAACGACGCCGCCAGCAGGAGGTAAAACAGCTTGGCACCTCGATGGAGATCGAAATCCTGCGTGTCTCTTACCCACTTGCGGGCATCTCCGATCTCGCGCGCGATCCGATCCGTGGCGAGTTCCCCCAAGTTGGCTGAATACGACCAGATCTCGTCTCCCTGCCGCACCAGGTAATCCAAGCGATCGCCCTCGTGCCCGGCCGACTCGAAATGATCCGCTTCTTCGCTTTCCGCAAAGGCTTTCACCGCGGCCGGCCAACGGGCGCGATCGGCCGCCTTATACTTCTCCGGCTGCAAACTGCCGCTGCGCGCCTGGCGTGCGAGATCGTCGCGTGCCCGCAGATAGGAGTCCTTAGCGATTCGCTCCAGCGATCTGGAAAGCGTCTCGATCTTGTCCTTCCCCGAGAAATCGAGACTCCATTCCAGAAAATACGTCGTAATCCACACCGTGGCCGCAAGCGGCGCCAGGGTCGCAGCCAGGAAGATGAGGATGAGTCTATTGCGAAGCCGGTTCAAAAGAGTCGCGTCCCGCGGCCAAGCACGGTGCGGGGCAGGTCTATCAGGCGAAACGGACCGGCACTCCGTTCCTCATGGAAATCGTCTGCCCCGGCTTTCCGGCCGAACAATTCGATCAAACCGGTGAAGCTGATGCCGGAATCGCCAACCAGCCTCGGGATTTCCCTTTGGTCCGCCGTCCGCAGTTCGAGCCGCAGCCAAAAAGGACGATTCGACGCCAACCCCAGGGCGCTGACGGCCAGGTTCTCGAAGCACCATGCTTCCGCCTGTGAGGCGTTGAGAAGGCGGGGAGTGGTGCGCGTGGAAGCGCCTCGAATGGTTACCGAGAATTTCTCCTCCCACAGATCGTAGCTCACGATCAGCCGTTCCGGCACCGGCGGCCGAAAGGCCGTGGCGAAGTTGTCGCCGGACAGCGTGAGCTTCGAAAGGTACACCACCGTAGCGGCGTCTTTCAGCCGGTCCAGCGGCTTGCCGGTCAAGAAATGCAAACTGGGGGCGGCTACATGGATATTGTCGCCGTCGAAACTCACCAGGAGTGGCTCATCGGCCCGCGCTCGGAGCAAAGGAAGACCCAGGCCGGCCAGAAGCCAGCTCCTTCGGCTAATCCGATTGTCCCGCGCGGGTAGCGCCATCAATAATTCATGCCCACCATGAAGATCGGGTCGATATGTCCATCGCGAACGGGAAACGCCACAGCCAGGGAAAACAATCCCTGCCGCAGACCCACTCCGAGGGAATGCCGGAGGATAGCCGTTTCCCCTTGGTCCCAGATCGCTCCGGAATCGTAGAATGCCTCAAATGCACCGTATCTATACTCGACGGTGTTGTGCACCATTCGGTTTCCGCCGAGCGGGTCCAGATCGTATTTATTCCAGCCCCGGAGAGTACTGCTGTTGCCTAGTACGAAACGTTCAAAAAGGGGCGCCCGGCCCGAGATCAACCCGGTGGAGACGTCCTCAATCACCACACTCTTGCCGCGCGTCAGCATGTAGCGGAATTCCACGCGGTGGCGGGCGTAAACCAGGTCGCTCCCGAGGAGTTTGGTGGCCGCGCGCAGGTTGTAGCCTGCGTCCAGGTCGTGCTGGTTTTCCGCATCCTCCAGCCGCCGATGATAGCGCAGAGTTGAAATCAGGGCGTTAGCGGATTCGGTTTGCGCGGCCGGAAACTGGTCTTCCAAACGCTGAAAACTCGCTCCCACACTCAAGGTCAGAGGCTTCGCCAACACGAAAGTTACCTCCGGCTCGAAATTCTGGCGGGTGCGGTACACGTCCGCGGTGTTTCGCGCGGCCAGAGTGGTGGCATCCGTCCGATCCGGCAGAAATCCATCCAGGGTGTTGCCGTTCCACTGTTCGTGGTAGGTTTCGAACTGGAAGCGGAGATGCACCCGGTCGGTGCCCAGCCGGCTGTTTTCATAGCGCGTCACCAGCCCGGCATTGCGTTCCACCAGTTCGTCGCCGTCGGAAACCAGCCCCAGAGTGAACCCGTTGTTGCGGATGGTGGCGGTACCCTCGACCGCGCCGCTCCAGCCCTGTTTTGCGCTGTACAGGAATTTGGGAACGGTGACGTCAAAGCGGGTTGGCCGGAGCTTCACGTCAAACACCACCTGCACATAATCGGGGCTCTTGCCGCGCAGTACGTGGTGCTCCACGGTGCGCGCGTGAAACTCTTTGCGCAAGCGCCTGGCCAGATCGTCGAGAACCGAAGGATTGAGCTTCTCCCCTATGAGCGCCGCAATTTCCTTACCCAGTCCGGAGCTGATCTTCTCATCGCGGTCGCTGGCTGATGTAACGGTGGTAGTCCACCCATCGGCCGTCACGACCACGGTCTCCACCGTATAGCGCGAATTCACATTGAATTCGGAATCCTGCGTTCCGGCGAAGAGCAGGCTGCCGAAAAGCAGGCAGCCGAGCCATGCGTATTTCATGCGGCCCAAAAGAGCACGTCCCATTCCAATCGTAAATCGTTGAATATAAGAGGGATGAATTAGGGCAGGATGTGACTCACATTCACAGGTGTGGAGGGCCAAAGAAGCGCGGCCCGCGGCGCCCGGACCGGCGGCCTGTCCGGGCCTACAGAACCTTTGCCAGTTCGGTTGCAAAGGCGCTACGCGGAGTCTGATCCCGTTCTCTACCGCCGCGTTTCTTGCGGTCGGGACGTGGCTGGATGCGAGTGGCATTGGGAGCTGCTGCGGGTGCTGCTGCGACCGGCGGCTGCGGGCCGCGAAGTTCCTTTCCCTTGGGGGGCTGTGCCGGATTAGCACGCAGGAGCCGGTCTTCCAACGGCGCGCGGTCAAAGCGTCGAATAATCGACTGCATCTCGTCCGCGGTGGGTGCTTCGACAAAAGCGAAGCCCTTGGATTCTTGTGTTTCGTGGTTACGGATCACCTTCACGGCATCGGCCACTAAATCTTCGGCGGCCAGCCATTGTTTGATGTCATCGGCGGTGACCCAAGTGGGGAGGTTGCCAAGAAAAACGGTGAAGCTCATTCAGTTGATTATTTTACTCCGTTGGTTGGATTTTGGGCGCTTCAAGGGGAGGATTCCGATCTGCAACCTCATAGTATCAGAGTGCCAGAGCGGATTGCAAACAAGACTGCGGGCGCGTTTGGGTTGCGTTTTGGACTGCGTGGCGGTGCTCCTCCCGGGCGCGCCTCCCCGATCGGCCTGAGGCCTGCCCGCGCAACTCTCCCGCCATCGCCATCCACGCCAGCTTCTTTAACGCTACACCTTGACACTTCTCCGTCCCTCCGATACAGTTGACGATCTACCAACATGTCGCAGGAATCCGGCCACCTCATGAGCTCGACCACTACCAAGAAGAGTCTCTTCGTCCTGGATGACGGGACCAACCTGATGTTCACGTTCATCCTGGTCAGTTCGCTGTTTCTCCTCTGGGGATTCTGCAACGGGATGATCGACGTGATGGACAAGCACTTCCAGGAGGAGTTGGGCCTCAACAAATCGCAATCCGCCTGGGTGCAGTTCGCGCACTATCTCGGCTACTTCCTGATGTCCATGCCGGCGGGGTGGCTGGCCAGCAAGCTGGGGTACAAGGGCGGGATCATTGCCGGCCTCCTGCTGGTGGCGGTGGGCGGATTCTGGTTCATCCCGGCCACCCATATCAATGCCCAGGTGCATGCAGGGCTGGTGTCCTCCACTACCGCATTTGTGGCCTTCCTCGCCGGCGTGTGCGTCATCGCCAGCGGGCTCACGTTTCTCGAAACCATCGCCAATCCCTACACCACGGTGCTGGGCGATCTGCGCTTCGCGGCCACGCGCATCAATCTGGCCCAATCCTGCAATGGCATCGGCTGGATTCTTGGACCCATGGTCGGCAGCACGTTTTTTTATTCCAAGAACGCCGCCGGTCAGAGCACGGGCAGCCAGACGCTCTACATTCCGTACGTGGGCATCGCCATCGGCGTCCTGGTGATCGCCGCCATCTTCTTCTTCGCCAACGTTCCCGACATCAAGATGGAAGACGACTACCACCTGGACGACGCCACGCCGGGCGCTACGCACTCCATCTGGGCGCAACCGCACTTTGCGCTGGCGGTCGCCGCACAGTTCTTTTACGTCGCCGCGCAAGCCGGCATTTTCAGCTTCTTCATCAACTACATGACCGCCGAAGTCCCCGCCATTCCCGCATCCTGGGACGCGGCCGTAACCAACCTGTCGGCGCACGCCGGCCCTTTGCACAACTGGCTCATGGGCTGGTTCGAAACCAGGAACGGGGTCCTCGCGATCACCAACAAGGGTGCTTCCAACCTGCAGTCCCTGGGCCTGGTGTGCTTCCTGGTGGGCCGTTTCTCGGGCGCCGGTTTGCTCAGGAGATTCGCCGCTCACAAGATGCTGGGCCTCTATGCGGTGCTGAATGTAGCCACAACTCTCCTGATCTTCTGCAAGCTGGGGTGGCTGTCCGTCGCGTGCGTGTTCCTGAGCTACTTCTTCATGTCGATCATGTTCCCCACCATCTTCGCCCTGGGGATCTTCGGCTTGGGCGCGCGCGCGAAAAAGGCATCCGCCTTTATTGTGATGGCCATCATGGGCGGCGCCATCCTGCCCAAACTGATGGGCTACGTGGCCGACAAGTTCGATATGTCGCGGGGTTTTATCGTGCCGATGTTCTGCTTCGCCTTCGTGGCGTTCTACGGCTTCAACTGGTCCAGGTACAGCCACGCGGAGAGCTTGCACGGCGTGAAGCCCTCGGGCCATTGACTGGCGATGAACCCGATTTTCTGCTAACGTCTGCCTCATGAGCTTTCCGTGGAGCGGCCTTTCAGGCAGTGGCGCCGGCTTTCGGGCCGGCGTGCCCGGCATACGCGAAGCATGCGGGCATGAATGCCGGCATGGCAGCCTGAAAGGCCGCTCCACGGTTCTTCTCGGACTACTTGTCGGCACGCTGCTTGCCGCGCAGGGGTTGGCGCCCGATGAGTTGCGCGCCCGCAGCGGGCCATATGTACCGCCGCCGCCACCCAACACGCTACGAACGCAGGTCACCCTGGTGGAAGTCCCGGTGGTGGTGCGAGACGGCAAGCACCGCGCCATCGCCGGCCTCAAACAAAGCGCTTTCCAGGTCTTCGACGCAGGAAAGATGCAAGCAATCACTGCGTTTTCCGTGGAGACGTTCACGCCTCGAGCCGATCCCCTAGCCGCCCCATCGACGGACGGCGGTCCCCCGAGCCCCAGCCCGGCGCCGTCCGCGAAGGCCGAACATCCCCAGCGGTTTATCATGCTCTGTTTCGACAACCTAAGCACCGACTTCACGGCTTTGAAGCTCACCAAGGCGGCGGCCGAGCGATTCGTCAAGACGGCTCTCGCACCGGACGATCGCGTGGCAGTGGTCACCACGGCATGGTCCCGGACGGTGAGTTTCACCAGCGAGGCTCCCAAACTCATCGAGAGCATCGAAAAGGTGACACCGCAGCCGCGATACTCCGACGATGCGGGCGGGCAGTGCCCGCGAATTACGGGCTACCAGGCCTACCTGATTACCAATGGTCTGGACAACGACACCCTGGAAGGGGTGGTAGCCGAGGATATGGCGTGTAAGAACCTGAGGCACGGTCCGGCGGTCCAGGATGTTACCAGCCTGGCCCGCATGGTTTGGGAACACGCCAGGTCGAACTCGGAGAATACGCTGTATGCTATTGGCGGCCTGGTGGACGTCCTGGGGAAGCTGCCGGGACGCCGCATGCTCCTGCTGGCGTCCTCGGGCTTTCTCTCGGGAAACCTGGAGTACCTGGAGGACGAGTTGATCGCCAAGGCGCTGCGTGCGGAAGTGGTGATCAACTCGATTGACGCCAAGGGCCTCTACACCATCAGCCCGGGGCGGCCCATCGAAGCTCCGCCGGCCATGAGCCGGTCACCACGAACGCAGATTGCCGAAGCCCGCATCTCGAGCCGTCAGGTGTCGGCCAAGGACGACGCGATGGCGGTCCTGGCCCAGGGAACCGGCGGCGCGTTCTATCACAACAGCAACGATCTGGACAAAGGCGTTCGCGAGTTGGGCGCCATGCCCGACGTCATGTATGTCCTGGGATTCTCGCCGGCCGATGCCACGCCCGATGGCCGCTATCACGCTCTCAAAGTGAAACTGGCGGCCGGGAACCACTATTCCGTGCAAGCCCGGATGGGGTACACGGCGGCCGCCAGGACCCCTCCACCGGAGCCGCGTCCGCTCTCCAGGCTGGATAGCGAACTGATGGCGTCCGATACGCTCACGGACGTTCCGATGCGCATCACATCGGAGCCCGGCCCGCCGGAGAATGGCCATCCGATGCTCGCCATCGCGGTGCACGTGGACGTGAGTCAGTTGAGATTCGACACGCGAGCCGACCGCCGCGTGCAGAAACTGGCGTTCCTCGTGGCGTTGCTGGATGCCCGCAGCGCCTTCATTGTGGGCCGGCAAGCCGAGGTGGAATTGGCCCTGAAGCCGGACAGCTTCGACCGGCTCGCCCGGAGCGGGTTCAATGTCACGCTGCCGCTCCAGGCGCCACCGGGAACCTACACTTTACGCGGGCTCGTCGAGGAGAGCCTCGAGGGCAAGATGAGCGCTTCGAGCAGTGTAGTGGAACTGCGTTAGTGGCACCCGTCAGAGCTTCCGTTTCAGAAATCCCACCGCCGCCTGGTAAGCGTCCCGCCAACTGCGGTACATCAGAAAATCGTGCACCTCATCCGGGAAGACCAGCTCTTCCACATCCACCTTCTGCCGGCGAAGCGCGCCCGCCAGCCTGACGGTCTGATTGAACTGCACGTCGGGGTCATCGTCACCCTGGATCAGGAGCACCGGTGCCCGCCAGCCTTTCAGGTCGGCCATCGGCGAAGATTCGAACGCCACCTGGTAATCCGGTTCCGTGGGCGGAATGCCCAGTTCTGTAGCCCAGTTGTGCACGCCGTGGAAGTCCACACCGGCTTTGAAAACATTCGACGCGCGCGCCAGGGCCATCGCCACCAGGTACCCGCCATAGGATCCGCCCCACACACCGATGCGCGCGGGGTCGACATCGGCGCGGGATCGCAGGTAGGCTCCCGCGCCCTGGATATCGTTGTACTCGGCTCCGCCCGACGCGCCGTAATGTAGCGCCTCCCGGAAATCCAGACCGTAGCCGGTACCGCTTCGAAAGTTCACGGAGAGCACCACGTACCCGGCGTTGGCCAGGTATTGGTTCAGCGCGTAGGCGTTGGAATAGTAGTACATCGAATGCCAGCCGAGCAGCATCTGACGCCGCGGACCCCCGTGAAAGAAGACCACGGCTGGCGCGCGCCCCACGCCCGCTCCCTCGGGCGGCAGAAACAACTGCCCGTGGATCTTGAGGCCGTCGGTGCTGGCGAAGATCACCTGCTGCGGAGTCACCATGTGCTGCGCGGGGAAGTCCTCCGGAATCGCGGCGGGGTCCAGATCGCGGAAATCCCCGACGAGTTCATACCCGCCAGGTTCTGCCGGCATCGCGGCGGCAGCCCCAGCGCGGGGCGCGAGCCTGCGACGCTCCAGGCGAATTGCGGGATGCATGGGATCCTGCGCGTCGGAGCGGAGAAAAGCGATGGCGCTCCCGTCGCTGGTCGCCACTGGCTTGCACTCGATACCCTGTCCGGAAGTGAGCGCTACCGGGGCGCCCGACCCGGCGACCGCGACCTTCCACAGATGCCGACGGTCGATGTCCCCCTGGTTGGACGAGAAGACCACCTCGCGCCGTCCCTCGGCCAGAACGACATCCTCTACCTCGAGGGCTCCGGGAGTAAGGAGCGTCACCGGGCCGCCGGTCGCCGCAACAGAGTAGAGGTGCGTCCAGCCGTCGCCTTCCCACGGGAAGACCAGCCGCCCGTCCGCGGCCCACAGTAACTGGTTGGCCGCCGTCACATTGCGAAAGACACTGCCCGCGCCTTCGTGTGCGCGCCAGATCGCGCGGCCTTCTCCGGTTTCTGCGGAGGCGATGCGAATGGACCACGGTTCGCCGGTGCGTTCCGCCTGGCGCACAGGGCGGAGGCCGTTGCTGGGGACTCGTATGAAGGCGATGCTGCGGCTGTCGGGCGACCACGCGGGCTCGCTGTCATGATCGGTACTCGGATCCAGGTATCGTAGCGTGGCGGCGGCGACGTCGTACACGCCAATCAGGGTATGGTCGCCGCGGGCGCTGGTGAAGGCCAAGCGGGAACCGTCGGGGGACCAGGTGGGGCGGGAGCAATTCCCGCGGGCTTTGAAGGCTTGCGTGGAACTGGCCGGACCAGGGACTTTCGTCACGGGGGCCCACCATACTTGGCCGCTGCGCGTGAAGGCGATAAGGTCGCCCTGAGGGGAGATGGCCGGGTCGCGGCCTTCGCCAATCTTGCGGGGCGCGGAATGGTCCAGCCCGGCCATCCACACGTCTTCCGAGACGCCGACGGGGTTCAGATCCGGATTGGCGGATCCTCCGCGGACGTAGACGATGGCGTTGGCGTCGGGGGTCCAGCGGAGTTGCTGCAGTTCCTGGCCGTCGTCCTCGGTGTATGCCGTGATCTTGCGGGCTTCATAGCGGGGAGGCTCCGCCACCACAATGTTGCGGACCCCGCGCGCGTTGGCGACCCACGCCACCTTGCCGCCGGCGGGCGCGGCGGTCAATTCCGTAGGGAAGGAAAACCCCAGGACCTGGTCGAGCGTGAAGGGGACTTGCTGGGCGGAGGCGCCGAGCGCGAAGGCCAGTGCCGCGAGAAGCCGCATGTGATCAATCTCAACACGGCGGCCTTGAATTGGCAAAGCACACGGTTTGTAGACCCTCTGGTACTCTGGAACCAGACCGCTCCTGGGTACCCGTCGTAAACCGCAGGATATCGGAATCGTCAAGCTCGCGATCGATCTGGAGATCCACGGCACCACGCAAATGAGCATCAGCCGACGGGTCCCGGCTGGCCGAGAGCTCTGGGATGAGCCGGGTGCGCGAGGGGGTAAAAAGGTTCTTGGCTCGTTTCAGACGCGTTTTGCGCTTTCCTAAGTGAAGGGTAATTGGCGCAACTTTTGTCCGCCCCTGCCGCGAGGCAGGGGTTTTTTTGGGGGCCGGACGGGGCGCGGGCGGCCGGATGGGGCGGGGCGTGCCGGACGGCGCGGCGCGTGCCGGGCGGGGCGCTCCTGACGGGCAACGGGCGCGTATGGTCGTTTGGGGAGTGCCCATCGAGTATAGTGCACTCTAAATCGAAATAGGTCACTAACTCCGCATAACTCCAAAAACTTTATCTTGACTCTTGTGCGATAAGTGTTGCATAATTAAATTTCGATGATACAAAGATTCCATTTCGGAACAGAACCAAGGGCGACGAAAGTCGGCGTCAATGCCGATCCGCGCCAGGGTACCTGACCGTTATAGGAGTCAAATTTCCGATCTTATAGCGGCCCGGTTCCTGAAAAGGTTCCGGGCCGTTTTGCGTTTCGGGGAGTAGCCGAGTGGGAAGGCGTCTGATTCGGGGTCAGAAGGCCGGGTGTTCGATTCACCCCTCCCCGACCACTGGTTCTTTGACAAAGGCTTGTCTTTCAAGCGGGTATGGCGTAACGGTTGCGCGGCAGTCTTCCAAACTGCATACCTCGGTTCGACTCCGAGTACTCGCTCCATTTGTGCTGGGTTCGTCTAGCGGCCAGGATCGAAGAGTGCCAACCTTCGGACACGGGTTCGAGTCCCGTACCCCGCACCACGCCGGAATAGCTTAGGTGGAAAAGCACCGCACTCGTAACGCGGAGATCTGGTTTCGATTACCAGTTCTGGCTCCACGCCGGTTTAGCTCAGTGGCAGAGCAGTTGCTTGGTAAGCAACCGACGAGAGTTCGATTCTCTCAACTGGCTCCATTGGCCCTGCAAGCATTGACGGCGATGTGCCGGTTTTGTAAATCGGATAAGCCAGTTCGACTCTGGCGCGGGGCTCCATAGCCGCCATGCTCTCCGGTTGGGCGCGACCCTGATAAGGTCGAAGCACCTGGTTCGATTCCAGGGGCGGCTACCAGTTTGTTGTTGCGGTGAGCAACGTTTGTTGTTCGTGAGTTCGGTTAGTTATTGCGGTGAGTTCGGTAACAGTCCGCTCTCATAAGGCAGGACGTAACCGGGTTCGACTCCCGGCGCCGCTACCATGGGCCTCTCGTTCAACGGGAGGACGGCACGCTTGCACCGTGCAGATCGGGGTTCGATTCCCTGGAGGTCCACCACAAGTTCGCCGGAGTAGCTGAGATGGTGTAGCGCTGGTCTGAAAAGCCAGTCACGCGGGTTCGAGCACCGCCTCCGGCACCAGATGTGGCCGTAGATCAGTGGTAGATCGGGAGGCTGTGAACCTCTCCACGGGAGTTCGATTCTCCCCGGTCACCCCATGTTGTATCGGGAGTTCGTTCAGCGGCAAGGACGGAAGATTTTGGATCTTCTCACCTGGGTTCGAGTCCCAGACTCCCAGCCATAGCGGAATCGTTCAGCGGCCAGGACAACCGGCTCTGACCCGGTTAACGAGTGTTCGAGTCACTCTTCCGCTACCAAGTTACACGTGCCCGTCGTTCAACGGACCAGGACACTCGGCTACGAACCGAGAGACTCGGGGTTCAAATCCCCGCGGGCATACCATTTCGGGCCATCGTCCAACGGACAGGGCGCAGTCCTCCGAAGGCTGAGATTCCGGTTCAAGTCCGGATGGCTCGACCAAACTTACGCGGTGGTGGCCGAGAGGCAAGGCACTTTCCTGTCACGGAAGACTACGCCAGTTCGAACCTGGCCCATCGCGCCATTTTCACGAGGCTGTCGTCCAGCGGCAGGATGGCTGATTCTCAGTCAGCAGACGCGAGTTCAACTCTCGCCAGCCTTACCACGGGGGTGTCGTCCAGCGGCCAGGATGCGCGGCTTTCAATCGCGCGACGAGAGTTCGATCCTCTCCGCCCCTACAAATGTTCGGGTTCCAAGCTCATGAGGATGAGCAGCCGGTTCTTAACCGGCAGGCAGCCGGTTCGATTCCGGCGGGACCCACCAGGTTGTTGGCAGGTAGCACAACGGTCGTGCGGCTGGCTGTTACCCAGCACTATGCAGGTTCGAATCCTGCCCTGCCAGCCATTTTCGATTCCGCGTCGTTCAACGGCAGGACGGGGTTCTTATAAAGCCCTCACGATGGTTCGACTCCATCCGCGGGAACCATGCCGGGCAAGGTCGCTGGTGCGGCCACCTCTCCTACAAAGAGGCACAGTGGAGTTCGATCCTCCGGCCCGGCACCATTTTTGGGGGTCTATACCGAGATGGCGCGGTACCGGTCTTTTAAACCGGACGAGGGTCAGTTCGATTCTGACAGGCCCCACCAATTTTATGAGCCTCAATCGTCTAGTGCTGGTTCTGAATGCGAGCTACGAGCCGATCAATATCGTGCCCGCCCGCCGCGCCCTCACGCTGGTACTGGGCGGCAAGGCATTGGTCGAGGAGCGCTCCAGGTTCGCGATCCGGACATCCAGGATCAGCGTCCCGGTTCCGAGCGTCATCCGCCTGGTCGCGTACCGCCGGATACCGCGGCAGAATCGGTCCATCTCGCGCAAGGGGATCCTGCTGCGGGACGGCAGCACGTGCCAGTACTGCCGGTCCACGCTGCCGCCCAAAGACCTCACGCTCGACCATGTGATTCCGCGATCGCGCGCCGGCGAGTCCACTTGGGAGAATCTGGTTGCCTGTTGTTTTCCCTGCAACAACCGAAAGGGCAACCGAACGCCCCAGGAGGCTGGAATGGTGCTCGCAAAACAGCCGCGCGCGATCACTATCCACGCGAAGCATCGCCTGATGATCGGCGATCAAAGCACGTGGGAGAGGTACATGTTTTGCTGACACGTGCCCGTCGTCTAAGGGACAAGGCGGTGGTTTCCTAAACCTCCAATGCCAGTTCGAATCTGGCCGGGCACTCCAAGGGGCCTATCGTCCAACGGAAAGGGCGGCTCTCTTCTAAAGAGCAGATCTGGGTTCGACCCCCAGTGGGCCCTCCAAATCCTTCTGCGAAGCTCCACCTCAGAAAGCAAGAACATGTTCACCGCCGAGACGCGGAGACGCGGAGAAGAACGCGAAATCTCCCTTCTCTGTGGCCCTACCCGGGTTTGAATCCTCTCACGGCGCTGGATCGTGCTCTCGGTTGGGTCGCAGAGGGGGCCGAGAGCGCCGATGAAAACAAAGATCTGCTTTCTCGGTGTCTCGGCGTCTCGGCGGTGAAATAGAGTTTTGACTCATTGCGCGATCAACCCCCACTACCCCGGCCTGGTGGCGCGATACAATAAGGCAAAGAACGTGTGGGCACGTAGCTCAGATGGATAGAGCGGTCGCCTCCTAAGCGACAGGTCGGCAGTTCGAATCTGCCCGTGCCTACCACTTAACCCCTGCCGCATCAATGTCTTAATTCCTTCACCCAATTCCAAATCCTGTCCCAAAGACCTGTAAACGTATCAGAAACGTATCAAAACCCCGTCATCCGCGAGTCTCCGTATCAGAATTCTTGGTGTCGCCTGATTCGTTGGCCTGGCGGTTTAGTTTGGTCAGCGCCTCCCGCTTCATCTGGAGTTTCATCTGCGAATACTTCTTGAACACTTTGGCGTCCGTCTGCCGAAGGAGCTGCGTCACCCACTCGTCGGCCACACCACCGGCGCTCAACCGCGTCGCGTAGGTTGAACGGAGATCGTAGAGCCGAAAGTAGGGGACACCGGCTTTGCGGAGCGTGCGCTCCCAGGTCTTCTTAAACTCAGTCTGATGTCCGGTCCGGTTGCCCTCGCTCGGGAAGAGCCAGGGGCCGGGGCCGGCCAGCTCGATTTGGTTGCGGAACGCCTCGGTGGCGATGTCCGTCAACGGCACTTCGGCAACGCCGGTGGGCGTCTTGGAGTCCGCAATGAACACCACCTTGTTGGCAAGATCGACTTGCTCCTTCTCCATCGAAGCCAGTTCCTTATAAACCCGGAGGCCGGTCTCAGTGATGATCTGGACCACGTTCCGCAGGTACGCGGGAGCGTGCTCCTCGATTTTGGTCTGCTCAGACCACGGCATGTAGTGCGGCCTAAACAGCCCTTTGAGCCTCACCGGAAATTCGACCGCGGCGCAGGGGTTGGCCGGGCAGAGTTTCTTTCTGACCGCCACGCTGAAGACCCTACGCAGGACTCGGAATTCCTGGTGCACGGTAGTAGCTTTCAGAATTCCGAGTTCAATCAGGCCCGCCTTGCGGCGAACCCGGCGCCGTTGCCCGAGCCGATCGCGTAGGTATCCCTCGATCAGTGTTGCATCGATATCGACCAACTTCAGTGTTCCGAACATCGGTCTAAGATTCTTCAACGCGGTTTGGTTGGCCCGGTGCGTACCTGCGGCCCGAATCGGCGGCTTGGAGTAGTTCTCCAGGAAAAAATCCACCCACTCGTCAAATGTTGTCTGTTTGCCCTTGCGAACAACATCAAGGGTGTTGTTGTCTCTGGTGGCAAGGCGCTCGCGCATTTGCCGCTGCGCCTCATCCCAGTCGGTTGTGTTGGTTGATTCCAGGCGGCGGCGACCGGTCTTGTCCCGGTAGCGCATCCACCAGATGTTGCTGTCGTTGCGTTTATAAACCACACCGTCATGCTTACTTGGTCGTGCCATTCTCCACCTCCTGCCTAAACTGCGCGCGGAATGGCTCCAACTCCGATTGCAAAAACCGGATATTACGACCCATCACGCGGAGGTGGGGAATCTGCTTTCGCTCTACCCAAAGATACACCGTTTGGGCGCTGACGCCAAGAAAGCGGGCGGCGTCCTTTACCGTCATGGGGAGCTCCGCATTTTGGCCGCGTACTACGCTGGTGCCTGCGACCTCGGGCGCCACACTGGGATGGATTTGGGAGGACATATCGATCAAAGAGGCCAAGCTGTGTTCCCCTTACATTGAGAAGGTGTCTGGGATTCGGCGGACTTCGCCGCCGGCTTCCGCCGCTCGGACTCGTCCTTGCAGGCAGGGCAGCACCGGAAACAAAAGATGCCGCCGAAGGCGGCGGGAGCGTGACTTCGGCCCCTGATTCTCCGTCCGCAACCGGCACAGAGGGAAAGGGCGTAGTTTAAAATCACGCAGCGGTGGTCATCGGGATTTGCCTGAGCCAAAGCGGGTCTGCGTTCGGTCATAGCAGAAGAATACGGCAGCTGAAACTTCCGCCAAACTCCCGCAGTAGTGCTTGCCAAAATACCGGGGCCAGCGAACTGGCCGCAAACGGGCTAGGGAAAAATTGAAAGCACAGAATTTTCTCTGGCGGAAATTACCAGGATTCGGCGGAAGATTCCGAAAGTTTCCGCCTGACGTCAGACCTTTGGGGATGGCACCGGCTTGCAGCGATCTTTGATGGCTTTGATGACCAGTTGGGGATAACACTGGCGGGCGCGGCTCCAGCTCCGGGCGGAGCCGTCGCGCCTGGTGGCCCAAGTCTTCGGAACCGGCACGCCGCGCTGGTCGAGCTCGTCGCACAGTTCCAACAGATTCTCATCGGATGTCCAGCCCTCGCCGTAGGCGCTGATGATCCCTACGACTTTTTCCCGGCTACTGATATCCGGCTTGGGGCCGCGTTTGCGTTTGAGCGGCTGCGGCAGCGTGGCTTGGGACGTGGCTTGGGACTGCGGGGAACTTGGCGGTGGTGGTGTTTTGCCTCCGCGGTTCCAGATTGGCACGTTGGCTGCCGTGGCAGGCCTGGGTTCCTCCTGGATTGCCGCGGAATCGGGCTGGGCGGCAGGGGAGATGGCCAGGGAGCTTGTGGCTTCTTGTAGTAAAGCAGTTTCCTGCTGGTCCAGCAAGCGATCAATCTCGGCTGCCGGCAACGCCTGCTGCTTTTTATTCTGTCGGTCTATATACCAGTCGAGATTTTTGCGGTTGTAGGTAAACGTCACCACGGGCTCAACGAATGGCACCAGCATCGGCTGCGTTTCCTGCTGGCGGATCTGAATAAAACAGTGCCGCT
>JAIQFL010000659.1 GCA_020073365.1 Terriglobia bacterium
CGGCCAGCGCTGGCAGCCTCGCGATATGTTCCAGCCGATTGTGAATGGCATTCGCATTTACATGTCGCTGAAGGGATCCGTGGGGCGCGGCGGCGCGGCAGCGGGCGGAAGCGAGGCAGGCGCAGCCGGCGGGGCTGGTGGGGCTGCGACTCCGGGCAGCGGCGGGGTGAGCGGCCTGTCGTGGGGTCGGCCCTGGGGTCCGCCCCACCATGCCCGCGACCGGTCGAGACGGTCGAGACCCGTTCACGGCCACCCGGACTGCAATACGTTATACTGGCGCTGGCCAGGGTAAAACGCACCAACCCCTCGCAAACCAACCCCGACCGCCCCGCGTCATCCGGAGACTCCATGAACCAGCCGTCCTCATCGCCTTTGTCAACCGAGACAACGCGCCAGCAGAAAACCGGATTCGCCCTGACCGTGGTCACGACGGTCTTCTTCATGTGGGGCTTCGTAACCGTATTGAACGATATTCTGGTGCCACATCTGAAGGCGCTGTTCGATCTGAATTACACCCAGACCATGCTGATTCAGTTCACCTTCTTCTCGGCCTATTTCCTGATGTCGATTCCATCCTCGAGAATCCTGGCGCGCATCGGCTACCAGAAATCGATCGTGACCGGCCTGGGCGTGATGAGCATGGGCGCGCTGCTGTTCTTTCCGGCTGCCGGTATTCCTTCGTATGCACTCTTCCTCACCGCGTTGTGGGTGCTGGCCTCCGGCATCACGTTGCTCCAGGTGGCTGCAAATCCTTACGTCGCCCAGCTCGGTGCGCCGGCCAAGGCATCCAGCCGTCTGAACCTGGCGCAAGCATTCAATTCCCTGGGGACCACCATGGCGCCCTATCTGGGCGGCCTTTTGATTCTCTCGGACCGGGCCGGTACGGCGACAGGCGCGGTCTTATCGTCGGATCAGGTTCAAGCGCAGAAGCTGGTGGACGCCGCCACCGTCAAATCGCCCTATATCGGCATTGCGCTCACGCTCTTCATCCTGGCTTTTGCCATCTCGCGTTTCCACTTGCCATCGCTCCCCGATATCGAAGAAGGCCACGGGGTAAGCATCGGCGATAGCATATGGAGGCGCCGGCACCTGGTCTTCGGCGCCATCGCCATTTTCGTGTATGTAGGCGCCGAGGTGTCCATCGGCAGTTTCCTGGTCAACTATTTTTCACAGCCGAACATCGGGGGGCTGACGGAGCGGGCGGCGGCCGGGTATGTGTCCTTCTATTGGGGAGGAGCCATGGTCGGACGGTTCATCGGCTCGGCCATTCTTAGGAAGCTGGCGCCTGGAAGAGTGCTGGGATGTGCCGCCCTAGTCGCGTCGGCTTTGGTCTGGACGACGGTTGCGGCCAGCGGCCCCCTAGCCATGTGGAGCGTCATCGCGGTCGGTCTGTTCAACTCCATTATGTTCCCGACCATCTTTACCCTGGGCATCTCCCAATTGGGTCCGCTGACCGGGAAGGGCTCGGGACTTCTCATCATGGCGATTGTCGGCGGCGCGATCCTCCCCGTGGTGCAGGGCGCCCTGGCGGACTCGATCGGAATTCACCTGGCCTTCATTATGCCGGCGGTTTGTTATCTGTACATCGTCTTCTACGGGTTCAACGGGTCGCGGGTCGTGCGTCCCGCAATCGCGCGCTAGCGATGGCTCTGGGTGTCGAGCGGCGGTACCGTCGCACACCCGGCCAAACGGCCTGTCCCACCCAGGCATTCACCCGCGTGTGGTGAAGCGGGTGGGACAGGCGTCGCGCGGCGCGAGACTCGCAGTCTGCTGCAAAATGCTACGCGTGAACAGGCTCCTCGGCCACGTGCCGTTTGGCGGCCGTCTTCTTGGCTCCGGCAGGCTTGTGGGCGGGTTCCTTGTGGTGTTCGCCGCCCTTGTGTCCGGGTCTCGCCACGTCCAGTATGGCCTTCTGCGCGGTTACAAAGCTGTCCACGGTCTGGCGCGACAACTCCGCCAAGGCGTCGGACTGAAACGGATTGATCACTTCCATGGTCCGTCCAGCCGCCTTCATTTCTACGGCCATCTGCTGCGAGGCGACGTCGAGCAACTTCTTTTGGGCGTCGATGAACGCCTCGGCCGCCTCACGCGCGAGTTCGGTCAGCTCGGTCTTTTTGCCCGGCTTTCGGGCTGCATCCCCATTGGCGTGCTCGCCCGTGGCGACGGCGGTTTCTTCGGCGATCACGTCCAGGAATTTCTTCTGGCTGCGCACGAAATTGTCCATCGCTTCGCGCGCCAGCTCCGCCAGACCCTTCCCGCCGAATGGCTTCCCGGCCTTGTTCGAATCGATCCACTCGTCGGTCTGCTTGGCGGCAATGGTCAGAAAATGCTGCTGCATGTCGATGAAATTATCAACACCGCGGCTGATCAGATCGGTCAGGGCAGCGATGGGCGCGAAACCGCCCCTTCTCTCCTTCACGCCCGTCATCACGATCTCGTTCTGCCGCTGAACCAGATTGAGAAGGACGCGTTGAGCGGCGATGAAGTTCGATATCCCTTCGCCGGCCATTTCGGGCAGGATTTCGCCTGGGGCGGAACGGATACTCGACAGTTGCTCCCGGACGGCCTGCATGGTGTTGGCGCTTTGCCGCATCACCAGATCCAAGAGGATCCGCTGAGTGGCGAAGAAACTATCCGTTCCCAGCCGGACCCACTCCGGCAACAGAGAAACGGGGGAAAACTCCCGCGCACGGTTTGCGGTGTGCTCGGGCCTCACTTTGGCTGGCATTACTTGCTCCTTTTGCTGCATTGCAGCATCTGAAACAACTATAGCCCTGGCAGGTTCCTGTGTCAATATAATATTGCGATATTTTTGCATCGCAGCAGAGGGAGTGGCCGTGCAACCCAAGACCGTGGTCATCAAGAAATATCCAAACCGCAGACTATACGATACTTCCACCGGCCGGTACGTGAATCTGGATGACGTGGCGGCGCTGATTCGCAAGGGCGCCGAGATCCAGGTAGTGGATGCCAAGACCGGTGAGGACCTGACGCGCGTCGTCCTGACGCAGGTCATCGTTGAGGACGCCAAAGGGGGGCCCATCGGGCTGCCTCTCGAATTGCTTCGCCAGTTGATTATCGCGTCCGACCATGCCGGGCAGGAATTCCTGATGTCTTATCTCAAATCCGCCTTTGAGACCTACGGCAAGGTGCAGGAAGCGGTCGAGAGCCGCCTGAGCGATGTGCGCGCGGCCGCCATGTCGCCGTTGAACATGGTTAAGAATCTCCTCACCCCATCGGCGCCTCCCGCGGACGCCGAGGTGGAACAACTGCGCCGCCGCGTAGCGGAGTTGGAGGCCCGCCTCGAAAAACCGCAGAAACGTCGAAAGCGCACCGGCGGCTAACGGTGAGCCGTTGGGTGGGGCAGGTGCTTTCGCGTGTGCCCCAAAGGGGCTGAATTACCAGTGGGGGAAGGACCCACTCGAATAGTTGATGGTTAGATTCGATAGCTGGCGAGCGGTGAGTCCTGGAAACGGGGCTGATCGGAACCTCGCGACAAAGTCCACACATGGTGGGCGAGCAATCCGGCGGGCCGTAACGCGTGTGAAGCTTGAGCAGGCCCCGAAAGCTGCAATGTGGATGCCGAT
>JAIQFL010000660.1 GCA_020073365.1 Terriglobia bacterium
TAAACTTCACCATCACTGCGGCCAACCCGGTGCCGGCCATCACTTCGCTGACGCCGGCGACGGCCACGGCGGGGACCGCGGCCTTCAGCCTGAAAGTGAACGGGACGGGCTTCGTCAGCGGCTCGGTAGTGAAATGGAACGGCTCCAACCGGACGACGACGTTCGGGAGTGCCACGCAACTGACGGCGGCCATCACGGCAGCGGATATTGCCGCGGCGGGGACGGCGCCGGTGACGGTGTTCAATCCGACGCCGGGCGGCGGGACCTCGGGCAACTCGGCCTTCACCATCACTGCGACCAACCCGGTACCGACGATCAGTTCGCTGTCGCCGGCGACCGCCACTGCGGGGACCGCGGCCTTCACCCTGACGGTGAACGGAGCTGGATTCGAAAACGCCTCGCTGGTGAAATGGAACGGCTCCAACCGGACGACGACGTTCGTGAGCGCCACGCAACTGCGGGCGGCCATCACGGCAGCGGACATCGCCACGGCGGGAACGGCGCAGGGGACGGTGTTCAATCCGGCACCGGGCGGCGGGACCTCGGGCAACTCGGCCTTCACCATCACAGGCCCCCCGTCCCTCACCGCGGCCGCTTATGCGTTCGATGAAGGCACCGGCTCGACTACGGCCGACGCTTCCGGAAACGGCAATACGGGCCAGATCAAATCGGCTACCTGGACCACCAGCGCCAAACACGGGAAGGCGTTGTCGTTCAACGGCAGCAACGGCTATGTTGATCTAGGCAACCCGTCGTCGTTGCAGAGTACCGGCAGCATGACTTGGAGCGCGTGGGTCTATGCCAGCGGCAATCCGCCGGATGATGGCCAGATCATTGCCAAATCGAATGACACTGCCGGCTGGCAGCTCAAGACCAGCCCGGACACCGGGAAGCGCACTTTCGGCGTGGCCATCTCAGGCACCAGCGCAGCCCATACCCAGCGATATAGCAAAACGGTTTACTCGCTCAGCACCTGGTACCACGTAGCGGGCGTCTACAACGCCTCCGCAAAGACCCTCGATATCTACGTCAACGGCGTTCTTGATGACGGCGTGCTCACCGGCACGATCCCGCTTTCTCAGTACATTCCTGCGCTCAATGCGACGATCGGAGAACGGTCCGGCGGGTTCTACTTCAAAGGCGTCATTGATGATGTCCGCGTCTATAACCGGGCGCTGTCACAAGCGGAAATTCAGAACGACATGAACACCGGGGTGACTGCGGTCAGTTCATCGGCCCTTACCAGCGCGCTGGCACCGGCGATGGTTGGGCGATCTGAAGAGATCGATTCTTCCGCCACAGATGCCGCTTCGTTACCGCAGATCTCCGCACTTTCCTGCTCGCCTAGGATCGTGAATGCAGGCGGCCAGGTTACCTGTGAATTGCAGGTGACCAAGGGCGGTGTTGCCCGAATTCAACTGGCCAGCAGCAGCAGCCAGATGAGGATTCCTGCCCTAGTTGCGACTCGCACCAACCAATCGCGCCTGACCTTCCAAGCTTCAGTTGATGCTGTCGCCAGACAACAGGAAGTCGTACTGACCGCAACGCTCGACGGTACCTCGGCCCAAGACACGATCCAGGTGGCGCCGGCTTCGACTCCGATTCTCACGGTTCCGGACGGGCAGTTCACTAGGTTTGGAGCGCCGCTTAGTTTCACGATCGCGGCGGTGGATCCTTCGGACCTGCCGTTCCGGCTTACGGTTGGTGATCTGCCGGCAGGCGCAATGTTTGATCCGGTGAGCGGCCGCTTTGAGTGGACTCCGAACGCCTCCCAGGCCGGCACGCATCGGATCACTTTTGGGGCGGTCAACTCGGCCCAGCAGTTGTCGACGGTGCAAGTCACCATCGAGGTGGACTCTGGGGCACCCGTTTTGAGCGCCTCCGAAGAGTTTGCATGCAGCCCTGGAGCTACTGCCAGCCTGGGCGGCAAGTGGTTAACTGAGTCCGGGAACACGTTTTCAGATCCATCCGGCAACGCTCTGGATTTGGGGAGCACCAAGGTGAGGATCAACGGCCAAAACGTGCCGGTGCTCTTTGCCTCGCCAACCAGGGTGAACTTCCTTTGTCCGGCCCTGGAACCCGGGACGCAACTCTCCATAGTAGTGGAAAATGCTTCCGCCGCCAGTGAGGCATTGAGCGCCACCATGCAGACAACTCGGCCAGCGATCTTGTCACTGGACGGTTCGGGCCGGAATCAGGGATTGGTCTTCTTCGCCGGGACGAACGATATGGTCGTGGAGAGAACACCCCGCATCCACGGTCGTCCGGCACAACCTGGTGACCAAATTCTGATCTGGAGTACTGGTCTCGGTCCGGCCATTGACGCCTCGACCGGGACACTATCGGTCAAACTCGGTGGTGTCAATGCCGAGGTCCAGGCTGTGCGGGCTGTCCCGGGCTATCCGGGCATGTACACGGTCCGGGTGCGCGTACCGGAGGGGGTCATGTCCGGGGACACGGTGCCGGTTCAACTCCAGGTGGCAACGCCAGACGGGACGCAGTTCAACAGCAACAGTGTCACGGTGGCTGTCGAGGCAGTCATCCAATAATACGCTCCGCGGCGCGCGCGAACTTCGCGGTGGAATCGTCGGGGTGCTCTCTGTTTTGTTTGGAGCACCCTGATCCACCGGTCTGGTTCAGGGCGAGGATGGATGCAGCACGAGCCAGTAACCACATTCACAACACAGGATGGCGGATTCGCGGCCACGCGGCGCAGGTGATGGTGTTGGATACCCAGCAGGCCCAGTGCGCAAGTTGATCCCTTTCGACTCTCCGGAAACTTCTTTCGGCCACGTGCGCGGCTGGGTTTGGAGGCGACCGCGGTGCAAATCAAACTGCGGGAACCAGTTGCAGGCCTATGGTTGCAGCTTGTCGCTTCAGGTAGACCAAGTCCCGATCTTGCCGTTTTTGCTCATAGTGTATGCCTCCGCTTTGGTAAGCATCCGGTAGATCAGGCGGACCAGATACCGCCATGGCCTTGACCGCCCGGTCCGCACAAGGAGCGGTGGCGGGCTCCAAGCGGTGGTGGGCTCCAAGGTAGCTATCGCCGTCCTTTAGCTTTAGCGATTCGGCGGCCATGCGCAATGGGTTCGCCACCCGGTTCCTTCCCTTGATCGAGTATTGTTTGATGACCTGCCTCCGCTTCACGGCTCGCTTTGGCAAAAACGCCCTTCCAGTGGTGCGCCGCGGAGGAGAGTGCAAACTCTGTGCGAACAAATGTCCCTTGCAGGAATAGCAAGAAATGGAGAGATGGACCGGCCGGACGGGCACGAGTCTCCAGGACAGTTTTTCTCCCGGTCTCCGCGGACCGACTGCGGAAACGGCAGTCTGACCCTCACATCCTGCTCAATGCGCTTTGCGTACAAATCGCTAGATCCACTTGGGGGCCAAAAAGTTCACAAACCGGTCAAGTTTCACGGAGCGGTCAATTGGGCCTGAATGAAATCATCAAGGTTCCGCTCGAAGCAGCGCCAAGCGCTGCTGACCCCGCTGCGTGCCGCGACGTCTTCAGGTAGGCCGGGATCGAGGGCGCTTATGCCCGGTGCGAGCACGCGGCCGTACGTCTTGGTGAAGAGTACGGCGACT
>JAIQFL010000661.1 GCA_020073365.1 Terriglobia bacterium
CTCTGCAAGTAGATTCCTTCACGGCGCAAGACGCGCCAGACGGCGTGAACGCTGGCGTCGAGTTTCTCCGCCACCGCCGGCCCGTCCCAATGGGACATACCGGGCGGCGGTGGTTCCTCCAGCATGGCCAGCACCCGTTTGCCAAACGCCGCGTCATACCGGACCGGCTTACCCGGCCGCGGCTGGTCGCGTAGTCCTCTGAGCCCCCACATGGAGAAGCGCTGGCGCCATTTGGAAACGGTGGCGAGAGAGACGCCCAGCTCCCGAGCGACCTGCTGAATCTCCTTGCCCTCCAGGCAAGCCAGAATGATCCGCGCACGCTCCACGGCGTGTGCCTCTGCAGTCCGGCTCTTTGCGAGGGCCACCAAACTTGCCTTGTCTTCGACAGAACATTCCAGTTCGGGCGCGTGTCTGGGCATCTCCCAAACATTTTAATACAAATATGTATTAACGCAATTAAGCACTAGATTGGCGCGCACTTCCCGCGCCAGTACACCATAGCTCCAGTTGCGTACGTGTTTGAGCACCAGCAAACGGAGCACCACTTCGGCGGGAGTGGAAAGACGTCCGCGGGTACGGCTCTGGGGGCATCGCTTCAACTGGACTTGGTGGACGATGTTCACCAACTCAGGATCGTCGAGCAAGCGGTCGGCGTGGCGCATCCAGTCTTCCCACCAGCTTTCCACGGGCAAAGCCAGCAGAGTTTGCGCGAACAATTCCGCCTCCTGCGGCGAATGGCGGTAACGAATCTCAACCACGCGGCCTCCGGGAGACCGATCCGGCGGCGCGTGGCCGGCGAGCGGGGGGCGGAGGGGGCAGGCGCAAAGCTTGTTCCAGCCGATCGATGTCGTGCAGCATCTGTTGATGTAGCCGCACTACCGCCGCGCGCGCCTGCCGTAGACGGCGATACTGCTCGGAGAGGCGGCCGACGCGGGCCGGCGCCGAAGCCAGAGCGTTGTTGTTTGCAAGATTCCGTGGCCGTTGGTTAAATCCTTCCACGATAAATACTTGCGTGGTAGCCAAGGTGTTGTTTGTAAGATGGCTGGCGGCGGGGCCGAACAGCCAAACCGCGGCAGTCGAAGACTTTAAGTCGAGAGCCAAGTTGTTGTTTGCAGGATCGCGGACGCGGCGCTTCTGGCCCCGGGCTTGCTCGAGAGCCCGGTTCCGGTCGGCCTGGTCCGGGTGCGCTTCGCGATACGGCTTCCAGTAGCCGGGATTCTCGGCCCGCCACTTCTGCGAACGGCCTTGCAGACCTGACGGTAAAGCGAATCTGTACCAACCTTCCGGCGATGATATTCTCGACGTCGCTGCCGCTGGCACGCCGTAGCCGCGAAAACGGTCTGCTCCGGATGAAATCGGGAAGGGCGGAAGGAACATGGGCAAAACCGGCACGGCCGCTGAAGCATTCCTCCAGGATCCCGAGATTCTGTTTCAACCAGAAATATGCAGGAATGATTTAGAAACTGCTGTAGAGTGGTACCGCGTCCTCGCCAAGTGGGGGCGTTCCCCCAGACCCCCTCGGAGGGCGTGCCGCCCCCCGCATCCCCCCTGCTAAAAGCCCTCTATCGGTGCACTGTCAAACCGACCGGCGCGGTGCCATTTCTCGGCGGCGCTGACAATTATGCGGATTGCAGTAAAACTGCAGCCGGAAAGGGCACCAGGTCGGCACCCGCAAGTAGCAAAGTCCCAAGGCGCTGTCTATGAAGTAGAAGTAGCGCAAACACTTTTTGTCCTTGGCGCTCAGGTACGGCCGCGGGCGATTCGGGTTGTATTTCGGCGCGTAGGTCGTGCACGGCTCCAGCGCCGAATCCACACCAGTCCCGGATGGTTGCCCCGCTGGCGCACAACCTCCTCGATCTTCTTCTCTTTGCGAAAGTTCTTCTGGCGCACGAAATCGATCTCCAATCCCGTTTCCTGGGCCAGCTCTTCGGCGTGTGCTTTGATCGCGTCGGTTAGCTACGTGGCCCAATGGATGAAATCGAAGATCTTGATGCCTCGCTTGGTCAGATAACGGGTCATCCACTCGGCATAGCTCAGAATCGGCATCCTGCCCTGGAGAATCAGCCGGTCGAAGCACGACACGGCACCAGCGATCTCATCCTTGCATCGTTCGAGGAGTTCCTTCATAATCCACCACAGTGGATTATCGCCATTTTTGGTTCCGGCTTGTCCGGGTTAGGGAGTGGTCTTCCGGATATACGAGTCCGTATTTATGAAGCCGTGTACTTAGCCAGAAGCCATCGCAATAGGCTGGGGAGTCGCTTGGAAGCCGCGAAGCTGAAGGCCGGTGGCGTCTTCGGTCCCCGGCCTCGCGAGGCATTCGTCAGGGCGAGCCTTATGGCTTTACAGCAGGAAGGGCATC
Organism: Terriglobia bacterium; assembly: GCA_020073365.1. Taxonomy (GTDB): domain Bacteria; phylum Acidobacteriota; class Terriglobia; order Bryobacterales; family Bryobacteraceae; genus JAIQFL01. The sequence goes on from JAIQFL010000661.1 coordinate 2,363, forward strand.
AAAACCCTGCAGTGCAATCGTTGTAGCGGCCCGATTCCCGTCGCGCTCGCCCTGCTCGACCCAGCGCTCGACCTTGGCCTGCGACCAGACCACTCCATCGCGCAGGGGACCGAGCTTTTCGGAGGGCTCGATGGGGAAGACCTTCAGCGCCCCGCTGGGGCGGCGCGGCCGAATGAGTGTCCGCAAGATCCGAAACGGCAGGATGTTGAGGGCATTGACAGCGATGGCGTGAGTGGCACCCATCTCCTCGGCGGCCCACGTCGGTAGGGCCCCGAGCAGACCGCCATCCAAGTAGTGTTTGCCTTCGATCTCCACGGGCGGGAAGCACAGCGGAATCGAACAGGTAGCCGCCAGGTGCTGCCATGTGATTTCGGGACCACGCACCAGGAGGGGCCGCAAGCGCGGAACTTCCGCCAACGTCAGGCCGAACGACATGCGCGGCTGAAAGCGGACGAACAAATCGCGCGCCCTTTGATGAAGCGCGCCAGGGAGCAGGATGCCGGTGCGGTGGAGTCCGAAGTGCATGATGGTGCCGGTGGCCGGATCCATCCAATCGCGTATGAGCTCGTCCGGGCTACTGCCGCCCGCAATGGCCCATCCGTTCCAGGCGCCGGCGGACGTGCCCACGATCAGGTCCAACTGGAAACGCTCGCGGAGCGCCTTCCACACGCCCACCTCCCAAGCCGCGTACATACCGCCGGCCGAGAGGACCAATGCTATGGTCACTGCTTCATGGTATTACGTTCCCCGAGGTCAGGCGCTTGGGACAGCCACGCGCTGAAACAAAGATAACAGGATTCTAATGTCCGCTTTTGATATGCTGACCGGGGTCGAGTTCTGTGACCCGAGACGTCGGAGCGGCCAATCGTCACCTGGTGCGCGGGCTCAAACCAAGCGGCCTACGGCGCCCGGCGCTGGGGCTGTCGGGAACTCAGCCCCGCTTGCTCGTGAAGCCCGCAACGGAGCGGAGAAGCGCGCCGTGCACCTCAATTCCGCAGTTCAGCCACCGGTAGAGCTCTCCGCTTGCCGTTCGCGCAATCAATTCCAGTAGTTTCGGTCCAGGCTGCGGTACTGCACAGCCTCGGCGACGTGCTTGGCTGCGACGCTCGGCGACTCATCCAGATCGGCCAGCGTGCGCGCCACTTTGAGGATGCGGTCGTGGGCACGCGCCGAGAGGCCCATGCGGCGGACGGCCATTTCCAGGGTCCGCTCCCCGGAGT
>JAIQFL010000232.1 GCA_020073365.1 Terriglobia bacterium
CTGGGACTACGGATGGCGCTGGGCGCGAGCGTGCCGGATCTATTGCGGCTGGTGATGTCGCAGGGGATGGCGTTGACGGCGGGGGGCCTGGCGCTGGGAGCGGGGGTGGCGCTGGCGATGACACGGCTGATCGCGGGCATGTTGTACAAGGTGAGCCCACGCGACCCGCTGGCGTACGGGACGGCGTTCGTGGTGATGACGGTGGCCGCGCTGGCAGCGTGTTTCTTGCCCGCCTGGCGCGCGACGCGGACCGATCCGGTGCGGGCGTTGCGGGATTAATGGTGCGGATTCGGAGCTTGGCATACCGACGGGCTTTGGAGCTGTGGGCCGAATGGAGAGGAGCGCATTCTTGCGGTTCCTGACGTGACAGCGCTTATCGGGAGGCATGTCGCTTCGTTGAGCGATCTCCAGATCCCCAGATGCAAGCCGACTTGGCGTTACCTATCCAGCCGTGGGACGTCGCCTCTCCGAGTGGCCGACCATCCACCCAAAGCAACCACCCACCCCAAAAAAACGTCCGCTGATCATTGGTGAAAAGAGGATTTCTGCGCCAGGAATCCGACCCGCTCAGCGCAACCGTCAAGATTTCCGGTTTAGGCGTTTCCGTCCGGGTGGCGGCAACTCTACACTTAGCTTAGTTTTTAGATCCGGCTGCGTGGCGATCCAATCCAATAGGACACCGATATCTCGGATTGCGTCTTTACGATCTTCACGATCATCCAGAACCTCGTACTTGTTTCCGTAACCGCTTGAACCCCGTACATTGGGTCGGATTGCAGTCAAGTTCGAAAATACGATGGGGTCAGGGGGAGCCGCGAGTGCCAGCGACTGGACAGCCGGAGCACCGTGATGTCCATGACTAGCGGCGGCCGCCCCGACGAGCATACCGCAGGTCTCATGACGATCGCCGGTGCGGTACGGGCCGCACCCTCCTGGCGGCCGAACGTGGGATGTCGGATCACGGCTCGGATCGTGCGCCCCCAGAGATCGCCACTGACCATGGCTCCGGGCGGTCACTGGCTACATCATAGATCGATTTCCTGCGAAAACTCCTGAAAGTTGATTAATCAGTGCTCGCGCCTGCCATCCGCGATGGACGAAGGCGACGACACGCGACCCGCTCTGGCCTCCTGCCTGCGCCGCTCGGCATCGCCGGCCTGGGCCGGCAACGGCGGCGCAGGCAAGACCACGGGCCTACTTCTTCCCTATGGGTTTCAGGTCGATCCGCTCCACGGTGAAGCCGTCAATGGCGGGTTTGCCGTGAGTCTTGGTCAGGAGCCCAACCTGGTGCGTCGAGGCTTCTCCCGGCGTGCCGTCCGCAATGTCGGGTAGGCCGTACAGCGGGCCATAAGCCTTTACGCTCACCTTGAGGGACGTGACCTCCTGTCCGGTCTCCGGAAAACCCAGAAGCTGCTCCAAGTCAGGGAGCGGGTACCCTGGCTTGGGGTTGACGAAAACCAAATGCAGGAACGCATCGCCGAGTGCCGGGCTGGTGAGACCCGAAGTGGACGAGATTCCACACGTGCCGGACTCGTTCCAGCGTTGGCCAAACAGCACCGGGCCGGACGTGAAGTCACCCTGCGCCACCCACGTTAGGGCATTGCTGGTGTGCAAGATCAACTCGATTTCGGCTCGGCCGTCTCTGAGCGGACGTTCAATGATCGTGCCATCGGAGCTGGTGGGCAACAGACCCGGCCAGCACTTGTTGACCAGGCCTGCGTAGTCCGCCGACATCAGCCGTCCCGTCAGGTCAGAGTAGCCCACGAAGTCTTGGACCGGCGGGACAAAGAGCAAGCAGGGGCTGCCGCCGGGAAAGCACAACGTCCCCTGAGCATTCAGGAACTCCGAGAGATTTCGCGTTGTCGTTGTTTGTGCGGTGAGTGTGGAGACCAGTGCCATGCATGTCAGTACCAGCACGCACCACCGGCAGAAAGTTAGCTGTTGCATAGAATTCTCCTTTCGACCTCCCGGGCCGCGCCGCCGGTTTTGCTGTTCCGGAGATTACAGCCCGATGGCCGTCTTCCAACTGACCATGAAAGAAACGGCTGGAAATGTTACACGCCGCGAGCGGAGAGTTCACTTCTTCGGGGGCACGACATCGATGAGACACGTGATGTCGTAACTGTACGAGGTGGTGAGGGAGGATCCGCTAAAGCGGATGGTATGCCGTCCGGCGGCGAGCGGTTCCAACATCAGGAAGATTCCATCGGATACGACGGGATCGATCAGCATCCCGGCGGGCGCGCCGAACACCCCTCCGGCCGGAACTATGTAGCTGAAGACCCGGGACACGACACGGTAAGGCGAATCCGATGTGGCGTCAACACGCTGGAGTTCCTTCCCGTCCAACCAGCAGTTCCCTGTGTGGAAATCGACCAGTCCCCTGCAGAGCGCACGCAACTCGTCGACCGTCTTAAGCGGGTCATTCCCTATATTGTCGCAGGCGGCGCTGACTACAGGAAAAAACAGATACTTCCCGAACGGCACAGTGCAATGGCGCGTGGCGACGATCGGAGATTCGGTCCACTTGCCGGTAAGGAACCATACCGGCCCCGACTGCCCTACTTCGCATTTGTCGTCGTGGAGAAGGGGATTGTCAGACGACGGGATCGACTGCACGAACTTCCACCATTCCGCGCTCCACTCTCCATAGCTCTTGCCGTGAATTTTCGTGCCGGGCGAAACCACGTCCGGATTGATGCGATTCTCGACGGCCGCCTTCCTGCACGCCGGCAGGAGCGCCAATGCGAAGATCAAGCTCCATGTGCGCATAACAATTGCCACCGAAACAGCCTAATTAGGATCTTGTTCTTCCTCAGACAGATTACATCGATTGCCCAACTTGCGCAATGACTTCCGAGGCCGGAGAGGCCGGAGAGCTGCGGCAGAGTAAGAAATAGATTAAAAAGGGCCTTAATATTGCTTTACAATACAATAGACCAGGCACGTATGCAGGATCGCCATCCGGAAGCGGAGGGCCGCTGCGCCGCACGCTTCCCGACCACCCGGTGGAGTCTGATCCTTCTCGCCGGCAGGCAGGAGCCCACCGCCGAGTGCGAGGACGCGCTAGCCAGCCTGTGTGCAAGCTACTGGTATGCGCTCTATGCCTTTGCGCGTCACCTGGGCAACCCGGTCGAGGATGCCAAGGATCTCACGCAAGGCTTCTTTGTCCGTCTGCTGGAGAAGAACTACCTGCGGGAGTTCAAACAGGAGCGGGGAAGGTTCCGGACTTTTTTGCTGGCCGCCTTCCAGCATTACGCCGCCAACGAGCGCCATCACGCCCATGCTCAAAAACGGAGAGGGCACCACACGGCCCTCTCTCTTGATTTTGAGGATGCGGAGGGCCGGTACCGCCAGGAACCCGTTGACGTTCAGACTCCCCAGCGGATCTTCGAGCGGCGCTGGGCCTTGACGGTTCTGGATCGCGCTCTCGCCCGCGTGGGCAAGGAGTACGCCGGAGGCAGGCGCGCCTGGTTTGACCGCCTCCGATGTTTTTTGACTGGCGAGCCGCGCGAGTTCCCATATAGCCAACTGGCCGCCGAGTTGCAGACCAGTGAAGGGGCCATAAGGCTGGCTGTGCACCGTTTGCGCCGGCGTTTTCGCGAGGCGCTTCAGGCCGAGGTCGCCGAGACCGTGGCTGACGCCGCGGAAATTGAAGATGAGATTCAGTTCCTGATCGCGGCAGTCGGCCGGAGGCCATAAATCATGGCTCCGGTGTGTTTGTGTTCGCAGTGCGGAGCGTCTATCGCGGCTGAGGGGCCGGTAGCCGGTCTTTGTCCACGGTGCCTGCTGAATCTGAGAGTAGACGGCGAGACCGCGCCGGATAACCTCGAATGCATTCCCGACGATGAGACCTATGCCGGTCCCTACCGGCTTCTGAGACTCCTGGGAGAAGGCGGTATGGGGATGGTATACCTGGCGGAGCAGGCGGAACCGATCCACAGAACCGTGGCGCTCAAACTCATCAAACTGGGCATGGACACTCCCGCGGTAATCGCGCGCTTCGATTCAGAGCGCCAGGCATTGGCGACGATGGATCATCCCAACATCGCCCAAATCTACGACGCGGGGGCCACGCGGCGAGGCCGGCCGTACTTCGTCATGGAGTACGTCCCGGGCGTTCCCATCACCGCATTCTGCCAGCATCATCAGCTCGATGTACGGGGGCGGTTGGAACTCTTCCTAGAGGTGGCGAACGGAGCGCAACACGCGCATGAGAAGGGTATCATCCACCGCGACCTCAAGCCGTCCAATGTGCTGGTGACCGTTCAGGATGGACGTGCGGTCCCGAAGATCATCGACTTCGGTTTGGCGAAGGCAACCCAGAAACACCTGACCGGGGGCACATTCTTCACTGAGACGGGCATCCTCGTCGGCACGCCGGAATACATGAGTCCCGAACAGGCGGCGATGAGTGGGGAGCGCGTGGATACCCGCACGGATATTTACTCCCTCGGCGTGCTGCTCTACGAACTCCTGGTGGGTGTTCAGCCTTTCGATTCCGAGGAGTTGCGGAAGGCCGGCTACAGCGAGATCCTGCGGGTCATCCGGGAAGACGATCCGCCGGCGCCCTCGGTGCGCGCGAACTCTCTCCGTAACGCCGCGTTAGCCCGGCAACTCCGCGGGGACCTGGACTGGATCGCGATGAAGGCGATCGAGAAGGACCCGGCGCGCCGCTATGCGTCCGCCTCGGAGCTTGCGGCGGACATCGGGCGACACCTCCGCGACGAGCCGGTACTGGCGGGGCCCTTGACCACTTTCTACCGGCTCGGTAAGTTCGTCAGGAAGAACCGGATCAAGGTGGCTGCGGCGCTCGCCGTGGTGGTGTGTCTGATGGCCGGCCTGGGAGTGAGCACGAGCCTCTATCTCAGGGCCGAGCGCCAACGCGTCGAAGCGGAACGGCAGCGCACGCTCGCCGAACGCCAGAGTTACGCGGGCAACCTGGCGGCCGCGGAACTGTATTTGCGCACGGAGGCCGCCACCGCGGCCCGTCAACGTCTGATGCTGTGCCCGGTGGGTTTGCGTGGCTGGGAGTGGCGGCACGTGTGGTACAAATCGGATCCAAACCTGATCACACTCCGCGCCCAAGGCAGGTTCCTGAGGCATCCCTACCGGCATCCGTACGCCCCCACTTTCGCTTTTAGTGTCGATGGTGCCACCTTCTATTGGGGTACGACGGAGACCGTGGAAACCTGGCTGGCCTCCACTTACTCGGCGGTCCCCGCTCACAGCGGTTTTGGCGAGATCCTGGCAATCAGCCGGAATGCTGCCAGATTGGTGGCCGGGGCGGCCGAGGAGACCAACATACTCCGCGTGTTCGATCTTGCCTCCAGTATGCTCGTGAGCGAATTTCGAACGCACTCGAGCGAGGTGCGGTGCGCTGACTTCAGCCTCGACGGCGGACGAATCGCATCGGTGTCTCGAGACGGCACTTTGTTGATTTGGGATGCCCGCTCGGGATCGATTCTGGCCGGCATGCGGGGAGACTGTCCTCTGGTGTTTAGCGACGACGGCACGCGGATTGCAACCGGCTCGGGCAATCAAACCATGGAGTTGAAGGACGCCCACGGCGCCAGATTGGCATCGCTCACGGGGCATGTGGGGCTGATTTATTCGGCTGCATTCAGCCGGGATGGCAGCCGCGTGGTTTCGGCCTCAGCCGATGGAACCGCCAGGGTCTGGAATGCTCAGACGGGCCTGCCGGTGGTAACACTGAGTCACCAGGAAGAAGTCCGGGATGCGGCGTTCAGCCCCGACGGAACGCGGATTGCGACCGTGGGCGCCGAGGCAGATGTTCGCATCTGGGAGGCGGCAACCGGCAAGCCGGTCGCCACGTTGCCGAATGCTTACGGGAATTCGGTTGCGTTCACCCCGGACGGCAACCGGATTCTGGCGGGCTCGGAAGACGGAGCCGTCCGGGTGTGGGACATGGTTCATTTCGACGGGAATGTCTGGAAGCGGACCGAAAAACGTGTCGTTTCGATTGCAGCCGGCCCTCGTGGCGCCAGGATCGCAGCCGGGTTTGCGGACGGCACGCTCGAGATGTGGGATGCGGTGTCCGGCAAGACGATGGCGAGCTGGCGGGGGCACGAGGCCGGCGTGCACTCCGTCGCATTCAGCCCGGACGGCAGGCGGATGGCTTCCGGGTCCGACGACCGGACCGCGCGCGTGTGGGACGCAGCATCCGGAGCGCCGCTCACCGCTTTCGAAGGCCACCAGGGAGCCGTCTTGGCGGTGGCCTTCAGTCCCGACGGACTGCGGATCGCTACCGGATCCGAGGATGGAACTGCCAGGATCTGGCTCGCCACGCCCGCCAGCGAAATTGCCCGCGTGACGGTTGGCGAGCCGGTGAGTTCGGTGGCCTTCTCTCCTGACGGAGGCGCCATCCTCACAGGTTCCGGTGACCCGGCGCGGTTTGCGGCCCAGGACCCAACCGTGCGGTCGTGGAACGCCGCTTCCGGTGCCCACCTGATGACGTTCAACGCCATCTCCGATTTTGCCGGCCGGCGTGCCGCGGCCTTGCTGAAAGGGGTGCTGCCGCCTTCAATTCCAGTTGCGTTCAGTCCCGACGGCCGGCGTGTTGTGGCTGCCTTCAGTATGTACGAACAGATCCGGGTCTTGTCTGCCTCGTCGGGACGTATCCTGGCGACGCTGCAATGCAATCCCGGACTCAGTTCCTTCGCCATAAGCCCAGACGGTACCCGCATTGTGGCGGGTTCGTCGCGGGGCACGCTCCAGATCTGGGATGCCATCACCTACGAACCGCTGCTCAACCTGCCCGCCATCGAGCCAGTCGAAGCCCTCGCATTCAGCCTGGATGGGAACCGGCTGCTTTCGCTATCGAGTGCCGGCATTCGTGCCTGGGATTCGCGGCCCCCTTACAGCCTGGTGCGATAAAGCGCGACACGCACAGACGCTCACGAGCTATGCGCGCGACTTTCCTTCGCGAATTCGTTTCGCGTGCTCATTTAGGGTTCCAGGTCGGCGACTGCGTCCAGCATGGTGGACGGACGCTGGTGCTCGAATCGTGAAATAGAACGTCTTGCCGGAGTTCCGTGGCCGTGGTGCCCCAACTCCGCGCAACCCACAAATTGGCGCTGCGTCACTCTGACGAGGAACGCCCGTTGCTGAAATGTGTATCGATAGATCTGCTCTGACGCCGCAGCGTTTACGAATCCACTTGGCTGGTTTGTCTCTTTATCGCGGAAGTGCCATGGTTGGTCCGCAGCGATTCCACAGTATCCTCCCCAAATGAGGTCCGGCGAATCACGCGCCACTCGGAAAGAGGTCACCTCAGGAGCCCGGCTGCTGGATTAGGACCGATAAACGTCCTTAGCGCCACGAATACCTTAGTGCGGGTCCCGGCGGGATCACTCCTGTGAAGTCACGTCAGCTTTCGGAAAACGCCCGACGGAAAACGTGACGCGCTCGGCGGGCGCGTCCCCTTCTGGGAAGGGGGATTCGACTTCGTACACGTTGGTCCGGCATAAGCAGCAGAATCGCGTTGGTCCGCTCGTTGCTCCGCGGCGATCGGCGGCGTGGAATCGGCTGCGTTCGCGCGCATGACCCCGTTCAGCTATCGCAGCTATTCGTCCGCTCCCATCGCAGTGGACGGTTATCTGCCGGCGCCCGACGAGCAGCCCACGGCCGACTACAACGAGATTGGTCCCGCCTATCTCTCGACGATGGGCATCCCTCTGGTTTCCGGCCGCGAGTTTACGCGCGCCGACAACGAAACGGCTCCCCTGGTCGCGGTGGTCAATGAGGCGATGGCGGCCCAATACTGGCGAGGGCAGGATCCGGTCGGCAGGCGCGTGCAGGTTAAGGGACGTTGGATCCAGGTGGTGGGCGTGGCGAAAATGTCCAAGTACCGAAATCTGCAGGAGACGTCGAAGCCGTTTTTCTACGTCCCGATGCGCCAGGGCGCCGCGGGTCTGAATCTGAAGATCCGGACGCCGTTGGGCCCCGAAACGATGGCGCGGGTATTGGCCCGCGAGGTACGTGCGATCGACGCCAACCTGTCGCCAGGAGAGGTGATCACCATGCAAGAACAGGTCGACCGGACGACCGCCGCGCAGAGGGTTGCCGTCACGATGCTCGCGGTGTTTGGGGGCCTGGCGTTGTTGCTTGCCGGGGTCGGACTGTACGCGGTAATGTCTTACACGGTTTCGCAGAGCACTCGCGAGTTGGGACTACGGATGGCGCTGGGAGCGGGGGTGCCGGATCTATTGCGGCTGGTGATGTCGCAAGGGATGGCGTTGACGGCGGGGGACCTGGCGCTGGGAGCGGGGGTGGCTCTGGCGATGACACGGCTGATCGTGGGCATGTTATACAAGGTGAGCCCGCGCGACCCTTTGGCGTTCGGGTCGGCGTTCGTGGTGATGACGGTGGCCTCGCTGGCAGCGTGTTTCTTGCCGCCTGGCGCGCGACGCGGACCGATCCCGTGCGGGCGTTGCGGGATTGATAGTGCGGATTCGGAGTTGCAGGCTGGAGAGCGCGTTTTCGCGGTTCCTGAAGTGACAGGCGTGTCACGGGAGTGACCATTCCGCTACGCACGTGGCACTCACTCGATCCATTCGGCCAGCGCAATGCCGCTGCCTTCGATAATCGCCCTCATGGTGCCAAGCGGCAGAACGCGACCACGATGGTACGCCACAATGACCTGCTTCGTGGTGGCAGGATTCCGCCACTTCTGATGGCTCCCGGATTATCCAACCCGCAGAAAGCCGTGATGCCGAAGGATTCTGATCACTTGGTCTGATGTCAGCCGTGGCGTGCGCCGATCACCCAACCGTCACCTCGACCAACTTAGCATTTTCAGGCAGTTCGATATGGCCGGGCGCTAGATAGAGTTCGATGGCTTCCCGGATATTTGCGCGCGCTTCCTCCTCGGTTTCACCAGCAGACGCGCAGCCGGGGAGTTCGGGGCACACGGCTGAGTAGTCACCCGTCTCCGGATCATGTTCCAGAACGACTCTGAACGTCATAGCAACAGTATATGGCCCCGGCCGACGGCTCTGCCAACCGGGTTGTCCCGCCGCGCCGACGTCTTGGTGTCCAGGCCAGCCTAATGCGATCGGCGTTTACCGGGAGGAACCGGTTGTTGGCCGGACGGCTATCTATCGACTTCGGTGTCCCCTGCTTCCGCGTGGAAACGATCCTTACCTACAGCTACTCCCGAGAATCGACACACGCTCCCGCATTTAGTTCAACCGCCGAATTATCTCATCGGCGGTATGCCGTGTCAAGACAAATTGCCGCAAAAGTGCCCGCAAAAGTCTCCGTTGGGGACGGTTACGAACGGACGCGGGAACCAGCGCCCGGCCCGGGCACGCGCCCGGCAGAAAATCGACGAGGAGGTCGACGTCGCTGCCTGGACGCATCTCACCGCGCGCGGCTGAACAACCCCCTGACCTGATGGCGGCGGCAAATGCCGGCGATCTTGGCCCCGGGCAACTCGATGCCAGCAGGGATGGTCATCAGCTCAATTCGCCCTACCTATTGTCGCCATTCAGTCTTCTTCCGGCGGCGGTCCGGGATAGTACCCGGCAAATGGTGAAAGGCTCTTCGGACGGGACCGAGCGGCTTCTTCGGCGGCCTGATAGCGCTGCTTGTTCTCCCGAACGCCGCTGGCGGCCTCGATGAAATAATCCGTCGCGGGCCGCGTGGCGGCTTTGTTGACCAGGTCAAACGCGTAGAACCCTTTGGCATCTTCCACCAGGCGCTTGACATCCGCCCCAGTGAACGCCTCGGTCACTTCCACAATCTTCGTCCGGTCGAGGCTCTGCAGTTCGGCGGGAAGGTTAGCCGTGTGCCGTTCGAGTATACGCGCCCGCGCCGCGGCATCGGGAATCTTCATTTCGAGCCATAGCTCCACCCGTCCGGAGCGGACCAGAGCGGGAGGCAGATGGCTCAGATTCATCGCCGTCATCATCACGCAGACCCGGGCCGTGCCTTCACTCTCGAGACCGTCGAGCATCGTCAGCAGGTATCGATAGAGACCCCGCTCCTCGCCGTCCTCGAAAATCGCGTCCGCGTCGTCGATGAAGATTACCGCGGGAGAGTTGTCCTTGGCCGCTTCGAAGACGCGATGGATGCGCTGATAGAAGTCGCCGGTACCCGCGATGAAGGTTCCGTCCACCAGAAAGAATTTGCCGCGCAGCCGGTGCGCCAGCGCGCGGCCGATCGTCGTCTTTCCCGTGCCGGGAGGGCCATACAGCAACACCCCTCGCTTGGGCCGGAGCCCGAGCTCGGTCGCCACCGCGTCGTTCTCGAGCGGCAGAACGATGTGGATTTCCAAGCTTCGCAGCACCTCATCCACGCCTTCGAGATCGCCGAGACTGACATCCTGCACCTCCGACAGATCCACGTTACTGGCGAGCCGCTGAGATCGCAAATAGTCGATGAACCGCTCCGTGTCGAAAGAACCACCCGGTCGCAACCAGTCGCATGCGGCTTTAATCTGATGGGCAGTGAGTTTCGGCGCGAAGCGGAAGATCTTCTCGCAGTCGAGCGTGGACGCCCTATCGCCGGCAAAGACGTCCATCAAGCAAGCGTAGTCGCGCGCGCTATACCGTGGAATCGAGGCGGAAAAACTGCGCGTAGCGAATGCCTGGGCCACAGAACCGTCCGTCGAGACGATGAGCTTCTTTCCCTGGCTGGTGGCCAGCTCGGCCAACTCGAGCATGGCCGTTTCCACGTATCGCCCGCGAGGATAAAAGTGACAACTCGAGGTCGCATCGTGGATCAGGTTGACGTCGTCCACGTACACAATGTCATGCTCATCCAGCGCCGCGGCGACGGCCGCGTGGAGCGCCTCTTCCAGCGACAGCGGATGGCGCGCCCCGGAAGTCTCGATGAATTCTTTGGAGGTAACGAAGCCGCCGCCCGTCTCCTGTTGCAGCCGGCGAAGGACCGTGGTACGGCCCCGCCCGGTATGGCTGGTAAGCAGGAGCAGGTCGCCGGCCTTCAGGGCTTGCTTGAGTACGTTATAGGCGATCTCCTGCGCCGGAGTGAGTCGGGTCATGCCTACGGTATCGTCTTCAGAGTAGTCTTTCATTTTTCTCACGAGTTAGTTTCGGGAACACGGCGCTCATCGCGACCGAGCAGGAACTTATTCTTGGCGCCGCCGTCCCGAACCATTAAACCAAGATGGCGCGAAGCGGGCTGTACTCCTCGGTCGTCTGTTGGGTTGACTGCTACTGGTAACTAGTTAGACGCGGGCAAGGGAGACAGAGAACGAGTCATCTTGCGCCGCGCCGGATCTGTCGCAAGAAAGTGTAAATTCGATCTCATTTGACACACGATGACTCCTTTCTTGAAAAATACTACCACCTGCTGGTGGGTCCGTCAATAGGTCTTTTATTATTTCTCGTTAACGAAGGGGCATTGACCAACATTTCTTTAGCCGGCCGCGCACTCCTCGGTCCCCCGCGAAGCGGTACAATCCGGCAGGAGGAATTCCGCTATGAATCGCCGTGGGTTCATTCAAGCCGCGCTGGGTGCGGCCGCCAGCCCGATCTGTGCGGTCGCCCAGGAAGCGTCCTCGCGCGCCAGAACTCTGAACCTCAAGATCACCGGCCTCAAGACGTTCGTGGTGAATGCCGGCAGCCTGAACTGGGTCTTCTGCAAGGTCTCGACCAACGGCGGTCTGGTGGGGCTCGGCGAGGGCTCCGTCACCAGCAAGGAAGCCACCATCGCACAGGCCATCATGGAGCACGAACGCTTCCTGATCGGCAAGGACCCCACCGATATCGAGATGCTCTGGCAACTCATGTTTCGCGTGCCACGCTGGCGCGGCGGGCCGATTCTTAACTCCGCCATCAGCGCCGTGGAGATCGCTCTCTGGGACATTCTCGGCCAGGCGCTGGAAGTTCCGATCTACAAGCTGCTGGGCGGCGCGGCGCGTAACCGCATCCGCATGTACCTCGACGTCGGGTCCACCCCGGAGGACTTCCTGCGCGCAAAGGAACTCGGTTACACGGCCGCCAAGACCACGCCGCTCTCCCCCAATAACAATCTGGTCAAGCCCTCCGCCATGATTCGCGAAGGCGTGCGAAAACTCCAGGCGATCCGCAAGGCCGTGGGAGACGATTTCGATATCGCGGTAGACGCCCACGGACGTTGCACCACCACCATGGCGATCGACTTCTGCACCCGCGTCGAGGAGCTCGACCTGCTCTTCGTCGAGGAGCCCACCCAGCTCGAAGACCTGGGCGAGCTGGCCCTGTTGCGCGAGAAGACCAGGACGCACCTGGCGACCGGCGAGCGCTCGTTCACCAAGTACGGCTTCGCCGATTTCTGCTCCCGCCACCTGGTGGATTACGTACAGCCCGACGTGTGCCACGCCGGCGGCATCCTGGAGCTGAAGAAGATCGGTGCGCTGGCCGAGACTTACCGCGTGAATCTGGCGCCGCACAATCCTCAGAGCTACGTGAGCACCATGGCCTCTCTGCATGTGGATGCCACCACGCCCAGCGCCGCGATTCAGGAGTACACGCTGAACCGCACCGAGTGGGTTCAGGAGTTGTTCGGCGGCACCGGCCCGATGATCAAAGACGGCTACGCGGAACTCCCCAGCCGCACTGGGCTGGGCGTCACTCTGGACGAAAAGATAGCGGCCGCACACCCCTACAAGCCCACCAACCGGCCGGAGTACAAGTTCGCTGATGGCTCGGTCACTGACCAGTAGTTGGTGACCCCATGAAGCTCGGACGCGAAGGCCTGCTTTACGCCCTGACCATTACCTGCAGTTCGGCGCTTTTGTTCCTAGTGCAGCCCATGCTCGCCAAGGCGATCTTGCCCCGGTTCGGGGGTTCCGCTGGAGTGTGGGTCACCTGCATGCTCTTCTTCCAGGTGGTCCTTCTAATCGGATACCTGTACGCTTACTGGATCACGCGCCACCTCAATCGCCGGGTGCAGACCGCCATCCACCTGGTGCTTCTGGTCCTCAGCTTGAGTGCACTGCCGTTGCACCTGCCGATCGAACGGACACCCACGAGTGGCGCTGGCCCATCCCTCGCGATCCTGTGGCTTCTGGTGGCTTCGGTGGGTCTGCCTTATTTCCTCTTGTGCACCACGAGCCCCTTGCTGCAATCCTGGTACGCGGCACGCGGGGCGCGCTTTCCGTACAGACTTTTCGCGCTGTCGAACGCGGCTTCGCTGGCGGCCCTGTTCGCGTATCCGGTGGGCATCGAGCCGTTGCTGTCCGGGAAGCACCAGCTAGCTGCGTGGTCCGGCGCTTATCTCGTGGTGGTGTTGCTGGCGTCTCTTTCGGCGCTCCGCATGGGCGGCAATAAGGTGGTAGACGACCACGCCGATTTCATCGGGCCCGAAAACCGCCCGTGGCTCTGGATCGCGTTGGCCGCCTGCGCCTCGGCGCTGTGGCTCGCCGTGGCCAACCACTTGAGCCAGGAAGTGGCCCCCATTCCATTTCTCTGGGTACTCCCGCTGGGGCTCTACCTGCTCAGCTTCATCCTGTGCTTCGAAGGCAGTGGTTGGTACCGCCCGTTGCTTTTCCGCTGGCTACTGCCGGCGGCCTGGATCGCCGTGTGCTTCCGGATCGCGCTCGAAGGTTCCATCGGCGGGCTGGAGTGGGAGATCCCGGTCTTCTCCGCGGCGCTGTTGATTTGCTGCATGTTTTGCCACGGAGAGTTGGCCGAATCGAAACCCGACCCGCGGAGAGGTCTGGCCTTCTTTTACCTGATGATCGCCTTGGGCGGCGCCCTGGGGGCCGTGTTTGTGGGCCTGGTGGCTCCTAATGTCTTCAGCACCTATCTGGAACTTCCCGTCGGAATCACCGCGTGCGTGCTGCTAGCCCTCGCCTTGCTTTTTGGATTCCCCGCCAGGCGGCTGGTCCGCCTTGGCCTGTTCGCCGTGCTGGCTTTCGTCTTCGCCACGCGCTACGGCTCGGGCGATGCGCAAGTGGTTCGCACGAGAAATTTCTATGGGGCCTTGCAGGTAAGGGACCGGGGGGCCGGCGAAACCGCGGTCCGCGCCTTGTACAACGGAAGGACGCTGCATGGGGTTCAGTTCCTCTCCCCGTCGCGTAGCCGGTTGGCGACTGCATTCTTCAGCGCGGAATCGGGTGTTGGGCGGGTGCTCGAATCCCGCCGGACACCCGGCCGGCGAGTGGCCATCATCGGACTGGGCGCCGGTACGCTGGCTACCTACGGGCGGCGCGGGGACTATTTCCGGTTCTACGAGATCAATCCGGCGGTGATTCAAGTGGCGTCGCGGGCTTTCCGCTTTCTGGCGGAGTCCCAAGCCCGGACCGATGTAGTGTTGGGGGATGGCCGCCTGGCGCTCCAACAGGAGCCCTTACAGAGCTTCGATGTGATCGTACTCGATGCATTCTCCGACGATTCGATTCCGATTCACCTGCTGACGCGAGAGGCATTCGAGGGCTACTTTCAGCGCCTGCGCGGCGGCGGCATTCTCGCCATCCACATCACCAGCCGATACCTGGACCTGGATCCGGTGGTGGAAGCTCTCGCCGGCAGTCTTCAGAAGAACGTGTTATTGATCTACAACCAGCCGGACCCGGGCCGCGAGGTGTCGGCGGCGGATTGGGCCATACTGTCAGAGGAGGTCATGCATGACCTGGTACCGTACAGCCATCCGCCCGCCATGGCGCGGAAGGTGCGGCCGTGGACGGACGACTACAGCAACCTATTTCAGGTGCTGCGCTAAGGTGGGACAGGCGGTTCCTCCGGGCGGAAGCGCCTGCCCCACCAATCACTTCACCTTGCCCCGCAGCACCGTGACCGAGCACTTGGGCAGCTCGTAGGTCGCCTGCGGACCTCCCGCTACGGTCTTTCCGATCGGCGGGCCGTCCGGGTCGGCGTAGCTTTCGGCGCCCTTGGCATGCCACACATACTGCTCGCTGCCCATGGTCACCCACGCCACCGGACCCGTGAAGGAAGCCTGCCGCTTGCTGCCGGCATCCTCGAACGACACGCGCACGGTGTGCGCCTGGTTCTCGTCCTTATTTACCAGCATCAACGACCAGTTGCCGTCCGGCCGCTTTACCGCGTACGCCGTGACCAGCAGGTTGCCCTCCGAATCCTTGATATCGGTCTTTGCCGAATACATCTGGTGCACTCCCGAGCGGTGCGCCACCCATTCGTAGTTGATCATGCGCGCGGCCCAATAGGGCGACGTGTATCCGGTGATGTTGTAGTCCCGATCGGCCACGAAGTTCGACCACGAGGCCGGTCCAAGCGGTGTGTTGGCGCTCACCGTCTGCGGCTGGATGGGGGAATGATAGTACGCCGCGCCTCCGGCCTCGAAGAATGCGCCGAAGCTGTCGGCCAGCCACAGCGTCGCATAGATCGTGCTCATCGGCCCCACCAGGCTGGCTGCAATGTGGCTCTCGGTGACCATGATGGGAACATCCTTGGGCAATCCGTTGTCCCGGAATGCCTCCAGGATGTGGCTCATCATGTATGGTTCGCGGTACAGGCTCGCCCACGTCATGTTGCGCCCGAACGGATAGTGTTCCAGGGAATAAAACTTGAGGTCGGTGAGCTGGCGGTGCGTCCGCAAGTAGTCGACGAACCGCTCTGTCCACGACGTTCGCCCCTTCTCGTCCGGCCAGACCCGCAGCTCCTCGTTGATCCCTTCAAACACGGGTCCGCCCAGTTTGAGGGCCGGGTCCACCTGGTGAATGGCCCTCGCCCACTGCACGTAAAACGCAGCGTAGTCGTCCGGCAGCATGCGCTGGGCGTCGGGCTCCTCACCCATCTCCACGTATCCGATCGGGTAACCGCGCTTCTCCAGGTAAGCGATCTCGGCCGCGGCATCTTCGGGTATGCCGTAGAGCAGAGTCACCGGAATCATAGCGGGCAGATTGTTGGTCAGCCCGCTGGTGAAAAACAGGTCGAAGCCGCTGTGCCGGCCGCCGTTGACCAACGCGTCCGACTCGCGATGCCAGGGGTCCACCGACGAGCACCACGTGGCCGTCTGCGCGCCATCGCCGCGCGCCTGGGTGGAGTGCTTCACCTCGTCCACGAACTGGCCGCCGGCGTCGAGATTGCCGGCGTAGATCTCGTTGATCGCATACCCCACGCAGTTGCGCGCGTCGCCCGATCCGTGGGTGTCGCAGGTGTTCGAGGACGCCGTCATCCAGACCTGGATGTAGCGGGCGTTGACGGGCGACTCCGTGAACTTCCATTCGACGCTGCCGCCCTTGCCGTCAGTCAGCGCTCCACCGGGCACGACCTTCCATTCGCCCGACGGCGCCCTGCCGAGCGGCGTGCGCCCCACCCAATACCGCACTTCGTAGAACTTGGCGTAAGGCTCGGCCCAGTTGATGCGGATGTCACCGATGGGCTTCTCGGCGCCCAGGTCCACAATCACCCACTGCGGGTTCCGCGAGTCCGGGTCGCCTGTGAATTTACTCGTGAGGTACGGATTGCTCTTCCAGTAGGTGTCGGTCTTACCGTCCGTGAGCATGGACTCGCCGCCGCCGGTCTGCGAGAAGCCCCGATGCGGCAAAGAGTACGAAACGATGTAGCGGATCGGCTCGCCGGGTTCGGAACTGCTGGTCCAGTAGCCCGAACTGTTGGCGGCGTCGCTCCACGTTCCCTTCTCGTTCCAGTGCCACGCCATCATTCGCAGCTCTGTGTTGTTGCGGTACGTGATGGGACCGTAGCCGGCGCTCAGAGCCTCCTGGATAATGTGCGGCGTGTACACCTTATCGATGGCATTCTTGTTCAGATTGTCGATCGAGCTGCCGATCGCCTGATCGGGGTCGAACGAATTGATGACGTGGCCGGACGTGACATCGACGTGCACGGTGGCGACGCTCTGAGCAAAACCGGGAATCAGGAATGCGGCGGCAACGGCAGCCCCGCGCACCAGCTTGTGAAAGCTTCGACTCTCCATATGGGATCCTGGACACTCAGCGTATAACACATTTCACGGATGCCCGATTAAGGGAACCGCCAGCCCTGGCGATAAAAAGAGCCGTACACCTGAATTCTCCGTTGACAGCGTGAGCCTAATGCCGTAGTCTTGACCCAGCGGGTTATTTCGCTAGCGTTAAAACATTAGGAAAGTCGTAGAAAGGGGCGAACATGAAAAAGCTGTTGTGCTGCGTTTTATTTTCCTGTATTGCTGCCTGGTCCCAGACTGCTACCGGGTCGATACGAGGCACTGTCACCGATCCCACCAAGGCGGCAGTCCCGGGCGCAAAGGTCATAGCCACCGACGTCGATCGGAACGTGGAATACCCGACCTCAACCGATACAGCAGGCCGGTATATCTTCCCAACCCTGCCCGTCGCCAGATATGCGTTGACCGTGGAGGCTCTCGGATTTCAGAAGGCTGCCCAATCGGCGTTCCAACTGGAAGTGCAACAGCAGGCCACTGTGGACATCTCCCTGACGGTTGGTGAGATGACGACGAAACTCGAGGTGACGGCCGCCGCCCCGATTCTCAACACGACCTCGGCAACCCTGGGGCAGGTTGTAGAGAACCGGCTCATCGAGTCCACGCCGAACAGCGGCCGTAACCCGCTGGCACTGGTGCTGCTGGCGCCGGGGATTGTCGGCTCGACCGGAGGCGTCAGCTTCATCTCCAACGGAGTCCGGAACAACTCGGCGGAGGTGCTGATGGATGGCGGCGCCCTGACCTCCATCGAGCAGAACGGCGGCATCACCGAATTGAAGTATCAGCCGACCTCGGACGTGGTGGAGGAGGTCAAAATCCAGACCAACTTCTTCAGCGCGGAGTTTGGCAATACCGGCGGCACGGTGATCAACATGGTGTCGAAGAGCGGCACCAACCAGTTGCATGGCGTGGTTTACGATTACCACCGCGACGCCGCCATGAATGCCAACAACTGGTTCTCGAACTCACGCAACAGCCCTCTGGCCGACTCCCACCGCAACTGGTTCGGCGGCACCGTCGGCGGCCCGGTCTACCTGCCCAAAATCTACAACGGGAAGAACAAGACGTTCTTCTTCGCCGACTTCGACTATTACAAGCAACTCTCCGCCACCACCAGCACGGCCAGCGTGCCCACTGCGCAACAGTTAACCGGCGATTTTTCCGATACGCGACTGGCCAACGGCAACCTGGTTCCGATTTACGATCCGTATAACCTCACCACGAATGCCAGCGGCGCCCGCGTGCGAGCCCCTATCGCCGGAAACATTATTCCGCTCTCGCGGCAAAACCCCATCACGCTGAATTTCATTAAGTACTACCCGGCGCCCACCTCGGCGGGCAACGCGTTTACGCACG
>JAIQFL010000233.1 GCA_020073365.1 Terriglobia bacterium
GAACCTCAACGCGGGGGAAAGCCGCAACATCCCACTCAATATCGCGAGCCTCCCCAACGGGGACTACACGCTCCAGTTCCGTCTCACCATCGGAGGGAAAGAGGTCGACCGGATCGATAGCCCCGTCCGCGTGCTGGACCCACTCCTGACGCGCCAGCCCGATCAGAAGATCCGCATCGTCAACGGCGCCTTTTCCGCCGGTGGCCGCCACGTATTCCTGAGAGGAGTGAATTACTGGCCCCGCTTCATTGCCGGCATCGATCCCGGCGCTTTCAACGGACAGAGTTGGCTCGAGGCCGGCCAGTACGATCCGGACCTGGTAGAGGCGGATCTCACCGAAATCGCCGCCCTCCATTTCAACCTGGTCAACATTCAATTCAGCGACTATGAAGGATTCTGGGCGCAGGAGGGGCGTGCGCTCATCGACTTTCTGGAGCGGTGCCGCAGTCATGGCATTTGGGTCCAGGTTTCCCTCCGCACTACCAGTACGAATGCGGCTTATGCCGGACAGATCTCGCCCACTCTGGAATCGTACCTCCAGGCCGCTTATCTTCCGGGTAACGATCGCGTGTTCGCTTACGAGTTGCTGTGGGAACCGATGATTGGCACTCATAGCACGGGAGGGCAGGGGCGCCTTGTCAACGGAGCGCTCGTCTACAACACAGGCCGTCTGGTGCTCGACCCGGACTGGCGCGCCTGGGTCGACGATCAGTACGGGTCGGCGGCCAACGCCCAACAGATTTGGGGCTACACCGCGCCGCTCGATGGCAACGGCCAACTCACCAATCCGCTCGACGATCAGATGGGGAACGACGGACCATGGAGGATCATGGTGGCGGCGTACCGCCGTTTTCTGGACGACTACCTGGGCCGGAATCTGGGTGTGATCGCGCGCCAACTTCACCGCAGCGATCCCGATACGCTACTGACATATCGTAACTGGGTTACCATGACGTCGACGCATAATGACAACACCGGTTACGATATCGGATCGGGCGCCGCCCACCTCGACTTCTTCGAGCCGGAACGATATTCGCCGGTGCTGCTCTGGCCGGACGACCGGCCCTATGGACTGATCCCCGCCTACAGCCGCTACCGGACCGGCGGCAAACCGGTGGTCTGGGCGGAATTCGGCGCGGATATCGGCGCCAATGGCGGCAACGCGGCTTCGCGGACCGCACAGGCGGCCGTCTGCGATACCATGATGCGCCAGGTGGTGGACGATGGCTCCAACGGCGCTTCTGTCTGGTGGTGGCCCGGCGGGTACCACCCAACCGACGGGACCGACTTCGGCATCATCGACCCCGACGGTACTCCGCGCGCCTGTGCCGAGACCCTGGCCCAATGGAGCGCGAACTTTCGGGCGGCGCCTCCCGATCTGACCGCCGATCCTCCCGCTACCGTGACCGTCGACCGCGATGCCGACGCCCGCGGCTCGTATGGGCTGTTCCTTAACAACCAGGATCTCTACGTCCAGACCCGGCAGGCGGGGCGGTCCGTCGTCCTGGCTGACCAGGGTACAGGCACCGACACCTCGACCATGCCTCTGATCCAGGTCGGCAATGTGTCTTACCAGGGCTCGGGTCCGCTCAAATTCGCCAACGGCGAATTCGCGGGCATCCATGTGGTGTGCCCCAGCCTGGATGTGACCGTGGAGAATGGGGCGACTCTGGCAATTGCTTCCGGCGCGATCTGCCAGGTGACGCCGGCGCTTGTCAATACAGGCGAAGCGCAGTGGCTCCCGGGGTCGGCGCCGAGCCGGGGAGTGGTTCTGCACACGAACATGGGCGATCTGCCGCTGTCGGCGTCGCTGCCTTCGCTGCAAAGGACCGCGATGGGGACGCTCACCGTCACCATGGGACAGAGCGCGATGGCGCTGAGCGGACGGCTGAAGATCGCCGGGGCCGGCGATTTTGGCGAGGTTCTGAACCTGACGCTGGTGGTGGATCCTACCGTTACGGGGAACTGCGCGCTGTCACTGAGTCCCGCTGCCAGCATCGCTGCGCCTTTCTCGGGCACGATCGGAACCATCAAGATCGCCACATCGAACGGATGTGGCTGGGCGGCGTCGGCGGACCAGCCCTGGATGACATTCAGCCCGGCCGCGGGTTCGGGCAGCGGCGCGGTCACCTATACCGTCCCGGCCAACTACGGTCCCCAGCGGCAGGCGACGATGCGGATTGGGAATTGCGCGTTCACGGTGACGGAGGATGGCGCTCCCAACTCCTCCCAGGTGCCGGCGCCCTCGCTCTCCACCACGAGCCTGGATTTCGGCGCGCGCAATGTGGGCGCCGCCGGTGCCGCGCAGACCGTCCAACTGACCAACACCGGCGCCGGCGTGCTGAGCCTTTTGGCGATCACCGCCGGCGGACTGAACAGCGGCGATTTCGCGGAGACCGACAATTGCGGCACGAGTCTGGCGGCCGGCGCACGTTGTACCATCCAGGTGACGTTCACGCCGGCGGCCCCGGGAATGCGGACGGCATCGCTGTTCATTGCCGGGAACATCAGCGGAGGCACCTCGGCCATCGCTCTTTCGGGCACCGGCACGGCTACCGGACCCACTCCCGTCGTTCAGGCCATCGTCGATTCGTGGGGATACACGGCAGGGATTGCGCCGGGACTGTGGGTGACGATCGGCGGGACCAATCTGGCGGGTCCGCCGCAAACCTGGAATCTGAACGGCGCACAAGCGCTGCCGACGGCACTGGGCGGGGCGACGGTCACGTTCAATGGCGCGCCGGCCGCTCTTCTGTACGTGAGCCTCACGCAAATCAATGCGCTGGTTCCTGCCAGTGTGGCTCCGGGGAAGGTCCAGGTGGTGGTGCAGGTGAATGGGCTGAACAGCAGTCCGTTTCCGATTACCGCACAGGCTGCCCAGCCCGCCGTCTACGCACCGCCGAGCGCGGATGGCAGCACGTTCTACGTGACCGCGGCATTGGCGGGCACCGCGACTTTGGTTGGCAATAGCTCTACGGACCCCCGGGTCGTGCGGCCGGTGTATCCGGGAGACACTCTCGACTTATATATGATCGGCTTGGGCTCCACGCTCGATCCATCGAAATTCATCACGGACCAGGTATTCTCGGGGGCGTTTCCGGTAAGCGCGCCGGTTACGGCAACCGTGGGCGGGGAGGCGGCAAGCGTGGTGTTTGCCGGGCTGACACAGCCCGGTCTCTATCTGGTGCGAATTGTGGTGCCGTCAGATCTGGAAGCGGGAGCCCAACCCATCCAGGTCTCGGCCGGAGGCATCCGAACCCGAACCTCGCTCGTGCTTCAGATGGCCGCTCCGCCACGTTGACGTTGGTTCTGAGATTTCCAGTTGTCCTCTTCAGGAGAGTGCCACGTGGCGCTGCTGTCGGCCCACGGTGCATCCTGATCTTAAGTAGTTGAGACCTCAAGTCGGCCAAACGATTAGTGGCGAGAAAAATCGACCCCGAATACACCCGCATTTGAATCGGATTGCTTTGCTCAGAGCGGATGGTACTTAAATACCGGCCAATCTGTTTGGTCAGCAGATTTCAGCGTAAGGGACTTAGAGTCAAACAGATTGGCCGGTGAAGTCGGCAACTCGGAAGTTGTACCAAAGCAACTCCCGCCTGGTCGCCAAGCGGCTACCAACACTTGCCAAACTGGACTGTCAACGCGATCGGGAGTGATAAACCGGCTTTATCGGAGGGTGCCTCGTGCGGCACCCAAACTCCCACGACAGGCTCAGCGATCCACTTGGCTGGTTTGTCGGCAAACCGGAGGCTGGCTCGTACAGCGACAGCCTAACTATAGCTAAGCTAGGCGCTACTCAAAACGCACACGCAGCGTTCACCGACTTCGGATCCTGACCCGGTTTCAGCAGAACGGCGGGTCTTTGTCCGGTGGGCTGCGAGCCCATCTGCCACGACGAGAACACGCCGCGCGCGGGTTCAAAGCGGCACACCGCCTGAATGCAGCCCTGGAATCCAGGCGCCGGACCGATGCCGTGCGACCCGCCAGAGGATAGTGTGAAGGCCAGCCTGCCACCGGCTGCAACGGGTATGGAAGTTTGTGGCGGCGGAACCGGACCGCCGGGCGTGGCGGCTGCGTAACTGATGGAGCAAATGCCTGGCCCAGAGCTGGTGTTTTCGATGGAGATGCCAGAATCGAGCCCGGCCTGATTGCTCATGCCTGGGAATAGCAGGCGCGCCATGGGAGCTGAAATCTGGAAGAAGTTCCGGGCGGTCGAGGACATGGAGAAACGTGGGATCGGCGCTGTTGCGGAGGCAACGGCCATTGCTGAAGAGGGAACATGGGCCACAATCGCAGTGGGGGCGTAGTCGAAGTTGAGTGTGCTGGTTCCGAGCGACGGCAGTGCTTTGTCCGGCTTCGACTCAAACGCGATCATCAGCCCGAATTCAAAGGTGTCGATGCCGAGCGGATCGGAGCTGGTGACTTCCCATGTGGCGAGGGCGGAGGAGTCGATCACCTCCAAGCGGGTCATGGCGAGGCTCTCGTCGCCGCACGCCCCGACTGCGTCCCGCGCGGCAGGCCGTGCCGGACCGGAACCTTTGGCGGATGTTGCAATCAACTGTGCCCGTGCCTGCGGGCTGGAGACGCTGCGCTCGGCGCTACGCGTTGCGTATACCGCGACGCCGGCGGGGAGGTTATTGAGCATCGCCACAAACCGCGTGCCTTGATCCGCCGATTCCGCCAGTGCCGGCACACCGTTCGCCAGCGCGCGGCGGCGCAACGCCTCCGCCGATGGCAGATATTGGTCCGGAAATGTTTCCCGCACCCGGACGCCGAACTGGATTCTTCCCTGCTCGGAGGCCCCGCTCGCCAGCTCCGCGTTTTCGGGCGTCGTGCTGGTGAATGAAGGCGGCGCGCCACCCGTTCCGCCGCATCTGCCCAAGCGCGGAGCCAGCGGACCCGCTATGTACGAAACGATCTGCGTTTGCTTCAACAGGGGTCGCCCCGGAGACTCGATGGTGTAGTAAGCCACCAGTTGGGTGGTCCCGCTCGACCCACCGCTTCCCAACCCGCTTGCATTCACGCGGACAGAGGTGATCCGGATCTGCACATCGACATCACGCCCAGCCGCGGCCAACGGCACCGCCTCCCAGCGGATGCCGTTAAATCCGTGCAGACGGCCGCGGAACGTATTCTTGCCGAGCACATAATTCGCTGGGGCGGTGCGCGTCCCGGGCTCTTCCAGTACCAGCGTGGCCTCTATGGTTCCATCCGGAAGCAGCCTGCTGGTAGAATTCGTGGGAAAAAAGACCTCCAGATTGGCCGAGGGAACCTCCAATTCGCCAGAGCAGCGGAACACGATGTCGCCGATCAACTCGGTCATGCCTTCCGGACGCACAAAGGTCTGATCGGAGGATGTGGGACGGCAGTTGAGAGGTCCCCCCACGCGCGCTGGAGCGGGCTGGACCGCCGGCGCAGCGGGAGCAGAGGGCCTCCGCGCACCGTTGCCCGCGCTCATAATGGCGAAATCCGGGCCCAGGGCGACGAATTCCGGCTTCTGGGAACCGCTCTTGTTATAAACCGATGCCTTCCGGGGAACCTCGTCGCGCGCGTACTGGAGCAGGGCCCGGGCACTCTCCGCCTGAGAGCCTTCCAGCCTGGCGCGCAGCCTCTCCAGGAGCGCGGAGGTCAGGATCCCGTGGCCGAGCTCCTCGACCTCCATCGCTTCTTCCGTGTTGGCCGCGGCGGAGATTATCTGCGTGCTGCGGTCGGCGGGCAGGGATCGGACTACCGCTTGCCGTATGGCGGCGACGGCCGCGCCGGATTGGCAGGCATCCAGCACCAGCACCTGCCTCCGGGCGGCGATCTTGCGCAGTGCAACGCCTATCTCACTCGCGGAGAGGGCCACGGACGGGAGCAGGTTGTCGGGCACGGCGCGCATCTCGAACGGGTAATAGTAGAATTCCTGGCCGGCTTGCTTTCCGTGCCCGGCCATGAATACCAGCAGCGCGTCATCCGCCTGGGCGGTGCGCGCGAGGTCATCGAGCACCGATCGAATCTCGTTTCGAGTGGCGCAACTGCCCAGCACCCTTACGGACCTCGGCGCATACGGCAAGCGGTCCGCGTGCTGCTCGAAGAACGACGCAATGTCGGTTGCATCCTGCTCCGCGAACCCCAGCCGCCATTCGGGATTCTGGTAAGCGTTGATGCCAATCACCAGGATGTGCAGAGCTGGACGGTTCGCCGGCGCGGCGGTGACAAAGGGTAGGGCGTCGGAGCGCCACAGTTTCAAGCCGGCATCGGCTGTCACAGCGACCAAGGACCCGTCGGCGCGGAAAGCCGCATTCAGGAACGCGCCCGCATCCGGCAGGTAGCGCTGAACCTCCTGGCCGGAGACCACATCAGCGATCTGAATCCCGGAGTCGCTGGTGACAGCAAGCCACCTTCCGTTGTTGCTGAAGCTCAGCCCGTGCAGCTCCGAGGAGCTGTTGGTGAACACCTGTTGCGCGCAAGTGGTGCGCAGACTCCACAACCGGGCGATTCGATAAAACTCACCGGTGACCAGGCTGAGCCCATCCGGACTGAACGCGATTCCCTGAACGGCACTGGATTGCCCGGGGATGGTCCGCAGCACCGCCCCGCCGCGCAGAGCGCGCACCTCCACAGCCGTGCTGCCCTGGCCCGCCCACGCGACCGCCTCACGGCTGAACGCGAGTGCCGTTACGTTTTTCCAATCGCCGGGGAGAGGACTGGCCTGATTCGTCCCAAGATCCACGACCTGCACCCCGGCAGCGTCGGCAATGGCCAGCCGGTTGTCCGGCGTGAATGCCAGCGCGGTGGCGCTGGCCCGGGTGGAAGCGACCTGCTTTCCTCGAGCTGTCTCCCAGACCGTGACCGTCCCATCCGGCAGGTACGCAGCGAAGAATTCTCCGCCGGCACTCATCGCGGAGATGCGATTCTGGACTACGGCGGGGTTGAGCTGCGCCGCCAACTTCAGGCGCTCACCGCGGCACAATCCCGCGGCTGTAGCGGCAACCAGCAGCACGGTGGGGACCCGCACCATCACTTGTCCTTCTCTTTTCCGATTAACAAGGTGGATGCCAACGCCTCACGCGCCTGCGGCAGGCCTTCGGCAAGGACGCCTATAATCGACCGCAGCTTCAGATTGAACAAGTCGAGGGTGCGGGGGCGATCGAAGCGCGCCTGGGCAGCCTGATTCAGGAACTCATCCATCCAGAAAGAGATCGTGGAAGAGGGTGCCCACGAAGCATCCAGTACCAACATGCGATTTCCAGCGCCGGCCGAGAGCGGCGCGAGCGAGGACACCAGGTATGGTCCATGCGTGTGCGCACCTGGTAGGGGCGCCAGCAACAAGTCGGCTCGATTGTAATCGTAGTGGACTACGATCCAATCCAGCGCCGGCTGGGAACCAGACGCGGAATCCACGGGCACCATGGTTATGTTGAGCTTCGCCGTAGATTCCTTCCTCTCGAGCGCGGAGATGGCCGGTATCTTGTTGAACCAGATCTCGAGCGCTTTGCGGTTGCGCTCTTTTGCCACCGGGTCGCCGCCGTCGCGCGTCAGCAGCACGTAGCTGTAGAGGCCATACGATTTTGGCTCCTTCTGGCCGCGAACCAGGAGAAACTTCCGCGTCACGCGGTCGCCGCGCGAGGCGATGCGGCTTTCGACAAAAACAGCCGCCGTACAAGTGAGCGACGCGGCGCCGTCTCTGGCGGCTTCGGCGGTGATGATCTGGCGTCCCGACGCCACATCGGTCAAGTCCCAGATTGCCTGTTTGCCGCGCGCTTCCACCTGGCCGGCATCGGCGCGCCACGTCACCCGCCACTCGCCCGCCGGAGGCCAGGCCTTTACTTCCACGGCCTGGCCTTCGGTCACGACTGGCTTCGCCGGAGCGCACGCGAGGACGTTCTCCGCGCCCTGCGCCTTGCCGCTCGATGCCAACGCGAGAAGGAGCGCGAGACTGCGCGTGTTCATTGCTTTGTCTTTTCCTCTTTCTGCCGCCGCAGGAACCACCAGCGCACGAGCAGCACGAGGCCCAGGCAAAACGCGGCGACCACTGCAATTTCCTTTGCCCCCAACGGCATTTTGACGATCGCAAAGTAGCCGATGACAGCGAGGATCAGCGCCAGCGTAGTTAGAAGGGCCCCCAGAGGCAGCTTCATGACATGACAAGCCCCACCTTGGGACGAGTCCCATTGTATCCGAAGGTTGATGCGGTGGAAAGCAGTCTACTCACTGCATCTCACCCCGCGTGATCCGATGTGGATTTCGGATCCATCCGAAAGAATCGTGGGTTGATCCAGGCTCAGGCAGCTCGCCAAGCGAACACATCGATCAAGAGCACCGCGACCGGGAGGCCCGGGCACCCTTTGGATCATCGTCCCTTGGCTTCCCTCAACCTCGCCCGCAAAGACACCTTATTGCAACTGGACTGCAACTAGAGGGGAAGGACACTGCCGAAAATCGGACTAAAGGTGACTCTAAGTTCATTGTTTCCAATACAGCCACCGGAACGATCCTTCCGTTTTTCCTTGGCCACCCCGCCCGCCACTCGAAGCGCAGGGCCATTGAGGGATCTACCCCGATGGCCCTTCGAGCCGGAATGTAGCAGGCCACCAGCGCCACCGCCACCGCTCACTCCGTAGATCAGGTTCGCCAGCAGGCGAGTGAGCGGCACGGTCGCTCCGCCTCACGCTCGACGATTTCGGAGTCCCATACGCCGCAAGAGATCCTGGAACGAGGGTTCGCGCCGGAGAGGCTGAAGCCGCGGGTCCGAGCTCATGTAGACCATGAAGCCGGAATGTTCGTCGAAGGCCTTGTTCAGCCATTCGAAAGCCCGGTCTTGATCTGCCAGTCCACTGTAGATTACCGCGATGCTGTACGGCGATACGTACTTGGTCTTTGCCGAGGCCAGCATTTCTTCCAGGATCTTCTCGGCGGCGGGCCGGTTGCCCAGGCGCGCGAACACGTGCGCGATCGATGACCTGTCGCCCGTCTTGAGCAGCGCGGCCATGGCTTCCTGAAGCATACCCTTCTGTTCATAGGCCCAACCCATAACCAGCAAGGCCCAGCCATCGCCGGGATGATACGTGAGCGCGAGACGCGTGTCCTCAATGGTTTTCTCGTAGTCGTTGGCATATAGAGCATGCCAACCCCGGCAGGCAAGCAGGCCGGCATCGAACGGACTGAGCTCGACCGCGCGGTCGCACTCCCGGACGGACTCTTCGCGGCGGTCAGCCCACAACAAAAAGTGGGCGAACCAGTGGCGCACTTCGGCATCCGCCGGGTCCAGTTGCAGGGCGCGGCGGAAGCTCCGCTCCGCCGCGGACCAGTTCCATTGCTGATGGAGGTGGCTCAAGGCCAGGCACGCGTGTGCGAGAGCCTGGGTTGGATCGAGCTCAATCGCCCGGGCTGCGGCTTTGCTCATATTCGTGAAAGCGACGCCCGGCGGCTGCCACCCGAAAAGGCCCGCATAATACAGCCCGTCGGCGCGGCCCGTGAAGGCAGGAGCATAGTTCGGGTCGATCTGTATGGCCTTGTCATAATCGCCGCGGAGGTATGCTTCGTGAGCCGCGGCGTTCAAGGGCCGCGCCAGCACCGCAGACACTTGCTGGTTAGGCCGCAAGCCCCGTTCGATCCCACGCGCGATAGCCTGAGCGATTTCAGATTGAGTAGCGATGATCTGGCCCAAGTCGCGGTCGTAACTCGCATTCCAGATCTGCGCCTGGTCCTTGACTCGAATCAACTGCACCGTGATGTGGGCTTGGCCCGCGTTGCGTTGGACGCCTCCTTGGACGACATAGTCGACCTTGAGATCCCGCGCGATTTGTTCGATCGATGCGTTCTTCCCTTTGTAGCGATCTACGGAAGCTTTTGCGATCGCGCCAAGTTGGTCGGGGAAGAGACGGTTCAAGACTGAGATCATTTCCCGGTGCAAGCCGTTGGCGAAAAAGGCTTCCTGAGGATTTCCGCCAATGTTTTCGAACGGCAATACGGCTATCGGGATTCTGCGCGTCGGCGAAAACAGCGACTGGCGCGCGAGGAACGCTCCACCTGCCAGACTTGCCACGCCCACACCCACTGCCGCCAGCGCCCAGCGACGCGATCGCAGGTTCAGCGACTCCTGCCATTGGGCGACATCCGCAGCAAGATCGCCCGCAGACTGATAACGAGCGGCTCGATCCTTTTCGAGCGCCTTGAGAATGATTCGATTCAAGGCGCCTGGCACAGCCCGGTTGATAGCAGACGGCTTGGCTGGCACCTGATACAGGATCGCGCCTATCAGCTCCGCTGAGGATTCGCCGCGAAATGCGGGCTGACCCGTTGCTAACTGATATAGCACGACGCCGAATGAAAAAATGTCGGTCCGACGGTCCACGTCTTCTCCGCGCGCCTGCTCAGGCGAAAGATACGCGAGAGTACCCATGACGCTTCCAGGACGCGTAAGCGTGATTCCAGTGACGGTCTTATCCCCCTCCGAGATCTTAGCCGCTGCGTCGCGAGGCTCCCGGCCGAGCTTCGCCAGACCGAAATCCAGGATCTTGACTTGTCCGCCGGCCGTGACGAAGATATTCGCCGGTTTGATGTCGCGGTGCACAATTCCCTTGGCGTGGGCCGCCTCCAGGGCATCCGCGATCTGCACTGCCAGGTCCAGCATCTCCGCGAGAGGGACTGACTTGCCGGCGATACGATCCCGGAGCGATTGTCCTTCGAGAAACTCCATCACAAAGTACGGTCGTCCCCGATGGTCGCCCACATCGTGAATGGTGCAGATCCGAGGGTGATTCAGGGCCGAAGCTGCACGCGCTTCCCGCTGGAAACGGTCGAGCGCCGCCGGATCGGTGGCCACGGCGCGTGGCAAAAACTTGATGGCTACCATGCGGTCCAGACGGGTATCGCGCGCCTTGTATACTTCACCCATTCCCCCCGCCTTAAGAAACTCCAGAATCACATAAGGTCCGATCTTTTCTCCCGGAGGAACCGAGGCGTCCTGAGCCCTTCCATCGGCTTCGGGCTCGTCGCTTTCCAGAAACCCCGCAGCCAGTTCGTCGTTGGCGAGCAGCGACTCCACTTCGCGGCGCAGCTCCTCATCGTCCGTGGCGCTTTCGAGGTACGAAGGCCGTTCCGCCGGCGTGCGCTCGCGCGCGGAAAGATACAGCCTTTCCACTTCCTTCCATCGTTCCGCAAGCATCGGTCCTCCAGAGCTGAGCACAAATTATACTCCTCTTATACTCCTCGATGTTCCCAGCGCAAAGCCCGGCACCCGTTGACCCGGCGGTTGGCAAAGGCGACAACGTTCGCGCACTACTGCTGGTCCGTTCGCTGACGTCGCCTCGCCGGGGTTGATAAGAATCCGTGCGTTTTCCCGGCCGAATCCCCATAGGACCCGACGATGTCACCGCGCGAATTGATGGCGAAGGGATTGGTCTTTACGGCCCCTGGGAAATCGATGGACTCAAAGGTGTATGAGGGGACCAGTCCGGGTTCAGGAGTAATTCCGAAAGCAGCCTCGAATGGGGAGGGAGTGAGTAGGAATCCGTGTCCTTTTTTGGCTGCGTCGGTGTAGTTTCCCACAACCTGACCGGACGGATTCAAATCCCAAGCGGCGGTGCCGATGCTGAACGGAAAGTCAAATGGCGCAACGTTGCCGCCGCTTTCAAGGTAGGCGTGGCTTACGTTGGTCATCATATCGGTATAGAATCCCGTGGTCACGCTGCCGTCGGGAAGCGCGCCATTACCCATAGACGCGGGCGTGCCGATATCGCTGTACTTGACGCCGTCGAACATCATGCTATGCATAGTCCCCATCGTGTCGGTGTCGTGATAACAGCCAGTGATCAGACCCTCGTCGTTGATTCTCTGAGCGATGGTGTTCAGATGTCCGGGATAGTTGACGTCGGTGAAGCCGCCCGACTTGAGCAAGAATCCTTTGAGGCCGCCGCCGGGCAGGTTCGCTGCGTCCACATGGGTACCCACGATATCGCCGTGGCTATTGATTCCCCTGGCAATAGTGGCCAAGGCTCCCGAATAATCAATGGTAGTGACACTCCCGCCGCTTAACAGGAAGCCGTGCTGTTTGCCGTTCGTGTCGGTGTAGAAGCCTACGACCGCGCCCTCGGCATTGATGCCTTGGACCGAAGTGAGGGCCGCTCCCGGGACGTCGAAGGAAATGTAGGTGCGCTGCGCCTGTGCCCTGGCGAAGGTTGCGGCAAATGCCACTGCCGCGATTGACAGAACTGTTCGAACGATATTGCGTGACATGGTTGTTCCCTCCAAACGATTTGAGTTTCTCGAACTCCGCGCGCCGGCCTTGATCTCTGGCACGTTCGGTTCGACATATACTCCGAGAACCGGCGGCAGAAACTGTCACGTCAGCGAAAGTTTTTTGATAGACTGGGGGCCAGTTGTGACGATTGAGGGAGCCTCGGACATCAGCCGGTTACTGACCGCCTGGAGCGCAGGCGACGAGGAGGCGCTCAAAAGCCTCGTGTCTATCGTTTACCCGGAGATGCGACGGATCGCCCGCCAACAACTGGGCTGGCGGGTGCCCGATCACACCCTACAGTCTGCTGCCTTGGCAAACGAAGCCTATCTCCGGTTGATTGGCGCGCGGGGTATCCAGTGCGAAAGCCGCGGACATTTTTACGCCGTGTGTGCCCAGATTATCCGGCGGATTCTCGTCGACCACGCGCGCAAGCGCGGGTACGCCAAGCGCGGCGGTGAAGCCGTGCATGTTCCATTGGACGAGACGCTGCTGGGGACGCGGGCCCGCGGAATCGAAGTACTGGCCCTCAATGAGGCGTTATCGTCATTGTCGAAGATCGATCCCCGCAAAGGCCGCGTGGTGGAACTGCGCTATTTTGGCGGACTAAGCGTGGAAGAGACTGCCGAAGTTCTTCAGGTCTCGCCCGAGACGGTTTTGCGTGACTGGAGAACAGCCAAGACGTGGTTATTTCGCGAGCTGACCGCCAACCGCTCGAAGCCTTGAGTGCAGGGGAACGCTTTCGTCGTGCTCCCATGCGCATCAGCGCTGTGAAGCGGGGCCGCTGGCCACTAGCTTCTCCACCTCCACGCAGCCTAAATGCAGATGCGACAGCTTCGCTCCCACTTCGGTCAGGCTCAGCTTGCCGGGAGTGAGCTTGTGACAAGCCGTGCAACCGAATTCCTCGAAGCGTCCCGCCCTCTGACGCTGCTGAGACGAGCGCTTTTGGTCGGCAACCTGGACGATCACGGTCATCGCCGTCAGCATGTTAATGCAACCTTCAAACCCCTGGGCCCGCTCCTTGCCCTTCACGGTGAAGCCGAGCTTGCCATCGTGACCTATGGTGTGGCAATTCTTGCAACTGTGAGTATCGAACACGTATTGGGCGAGAGCTTTAGGGCTGGCGCCGTCGGCGATCATCTGGTCCAGCCTGGCCGCCGTCTTTTGCGCCGAGGCCTGAGACGAAGCGGACGAAACGGCGGTTTGGCTGCTTTGGGCTAGCGCCGTCGTGCGCGACAAACTGAACCCGACCCCTGCCAGTAAGACTGCGCCGCCCAGAGCAAATCGAACGCGTTTTCCGCGTGACCCGGATTCGACCAGAACTACCGCACACAGGGCAAGACCCAGTAGGATCGCCGATCCACCAAACGCCCACGGGCGAGGTTCACCCCCCAGATGGAAACTGGCGACGCTGCTGCCATGCAAATGAACGACCAGAGTGGCCAGCGTATAGTCCGAGGTCAGTGGTTTCCCATTGGTGACATCCTGCAGATAGAAGGTCATGCCGTCGGACACCCAGGTGCCCGTTATTGCCGATCCGCGACTGCCCATCCGAGTCAAGAGATCGCCGTCCGGGCTGCCGACGTGAATCTCGATGACCTGCGCATCCGGCGCGTTCCAATTGATGGTGGTCGATCCCAGGATGGCGTTGCCCGTGACCGGAATGGGGTTCGGATTGGCGGTCAGAGACGGTCCGACCGATGGACAAGGCGCGTTGACCGAGGTCACACAGATGTTACCCTCGAAGGTATTGGCGCCGGCGTTGGCAAGGTTCTTAATATCGAAGCCACTGTTTGCGGTGTGGTCCGCGGCGACTTGCACGGGAGGGTTGCCGACAATCGTGTTTCCACGAATCGTGTTGCCCTGGACTCCCGCTGTCAGGAAGATACCATTTGCATTTCCGAAGATCTCGTTGTCTTCTATTGTGTTGTCGGTATCGGCGGCAACGACCACGCCGATTCCGAAATTGTTCCCTTGAGCTGCATATCCATTTCCGCTTATCCGGTTCGCACGGAGCCGGTTATGGCTTGCGCCGCCCGATAGTCATATGCCGCCGCAGGGAAGGGTGAGGTTTCCGTTTGCTATCGAGATATTGTTCTCAAGCACATTGGAGCCGCCTGCCACGAGAATGCCCGCTTCACAGTTGGTGGATGTGGTCACGCCCGTGATTGTGTTACCGGTACTGCCATTGATGAGGATGCCGTGGGCGCGAAAACGTTGAACAACCCCTGGCCCGCGAATGGTCCCGCCGGTTTGGTTGAGGATCCGAATGCCGTGCTCGGCTCCGGGGCTGTTGCTACCCGCGCAACCGGTTTGTGCATCTCCCAAGCCGGTGACACTAAAGCCGTTCAAGTCGAGCGTCAGGTTGGATGCGACTATATCGAGGCAGGGTGCACCGCTGACGGTGCAGGTCACATCGCCAACGAGCTTGCTGTTATC
The DNA here is from genome assembly GCA_020073365.1 of Terriglobia bacterium. Lineage (GTDB taxonomy): Bacteria > Acidobacteriota > Terriglobia > Bryobacterales > Bryobacteraceae > JAIQFL01. Next base: position 14,666 of record JAIQFL010000233.1, read on the forward strand.
CATGATCGTCAGCGTCGTAGTAACGGTCCCGCTGATATCCGCGGCGTAGGCGCTCCCGGCGCACACAAAGAGAGTACCGAGAAACGCGGCGAACCATGAACCCATCTTCAGACGAATCATCTCAATCCCCTTTCTCAACCGAACGTCCCATGGAATGGCAATAACTCTACACCCGAAACGCCGCGCTTGCAAGTGCTTTTTAACAGTGCTTTTTAACCGTGCTTTTTAACCGTACCCGAAGAGTTCCCGGCCTAACCGGGATCTTCAACTGGGATGCTTGCGCGTCCGTGATAACCCCACATTGTGCATAGAAGCGTTCATCTATGTACCGTGAAATAGAGCTCGAAACCGTCACGGGTGTGCATTAATTCTTGTTAATATGTTTGGCTGGCAATCATGGCTCCCGCAGGGTGATGGGATGGAATGGTTGGCGCTGGTGTAGCCTGGAAGAGACGCACCGGCATGCTGAAAGAACTCCTGACTGAACAGCCCAACCCCGCGTCAGCGTCGATCGACGCGCTGCCCACCGAAGAGGCGCTGCGGATCATCAATGCCGAGGATCAGAAGATCGCGCGCGCGGTGGAGCGCGAGATCCCGGCCATCGCGCGCGCGGTGGATGCCGTGGTAGCGGCCATGGAGCGCGGCGGGCGCCTGTTCTATATCGGCGCGGGGACCAGCGGGCGGCTGGGCGTGCTGGATGCCTCGGAGTGCCCTCCGACTTTCAGCGTGCCGCCGGAGATGGTGCAAGGCATCATGGCGGGCGGCGAAGCGGCCCTGAGCCGCGCTACCGAAACCACCGAAGACGACCCGGCCATGGGAGGGCGAGACCTGCTGGCGCGCGGATTCACCGGGCGGGACGTACTGGTGGGAATTGCCGCCAGCGGGCGAACGCCTTACGTGTTGGGAGCGGTCGCCGAAGCCAAACGAATGGGCGCCGTCACCGTGGGGCTCAGTTGCACGCCGGATTCCGAATTGGCGCGCGCCGTGTCCATAGCGATCACCCCGCTGGTGGGACCGGAAGTGGTCGCCGGCTCCACCAGGATGAAGGCTGGAACCGCGCAGAAGCTGGTACTCAACATGCTCTCTACAGGAGCGTTCATCCGGTTGGGATATGTTTATGGCAACCTGATGGTGAATGTCCAGCCGAAGAACGTGAAACTGGTGGACCGCGCGCGGCGCATTGTGACGCAGGCCGCCGGGGTTTCGTACGAGCGCGCGGGTGAACTGCTGGCGGCGTCGGGCAACTCGGTGCGCGTGGCGATCCTCATGGGCAAGACCGGCGTGGGTCGCGAAGAGGCGGAGCGCCGCCTGACCGCGGCGGGCGGAAGGATCTCGAAGGCTCTCCACCGAGAGTGATGAAACATGGATAAGTTCGTGATCACGGGCGGAACGGCCCTCCAGGGAGAGATCCCGACCAACGGTTCGAAGAATTCGGCGCTGCCGGCATTGGCCGCGGCGCTGCTCACCGAAGAACCGGTGATTCTGCACCGGATTCCTCACGTGCGGGATATCCGGACCATGCAGCGGCTGTTGATCGATATCGGATCGAACGCGGAGGTGGATGGCGAGACGGTTCGGCTCGAGACCGCGAGGGTCGTCTGCCCGGAAGCGCCCTACGAACTGGTGAAGACCATGCGCGCCTCCAGCCTGGTGCTGGGACCGCTGGTGGCCCGTTGCGGGCGCGCGCGGGTTTCGCTGCCGGGCGGCTGCGCCATCGGAGCGCGGCCCATCAATCTGCACATTTTCGGCCTGGAGCAACTGGGTGCGCGCATCAACCAGACCCACGGATACATCGAAGCGGAAGCGCCGGACGGCCTGCGCGGCGCGGTGGTGCACTTCGACCGCATCACCGTCACCGGCACCGAAGACCTGATGATGGCGGCGGTGCTGGCCAAAGGCGAAACCGTGCTGCGCAATGCGGCGTGCGAGCCGGAGGTGGTGGACCTGGCCGGCCTGCTGGTAAGCATGGGCGCCCAGATCGAGGGCGCGGGCACTTCCACCATTCGCATTCAGGGCGTGGAGCGTTTGCGTGGCGCGGAGCACACCATTATCCCGGATCGCATTGAAGCCGGGACCTTCCTGATCGCCGGAGCCATCACGGGCGGCGACCTCAGCGTGACCGGCTGCAACCCGGAGCACCTGGGCGCCCTCGTGTCGAAGCTGCAACAGGCCGGGGTGGACGTGACACAGCAGGATGCCACCACGCTGCGGGTGCGCGGCGGGGGCAGGATCCGCTCGGTGGACATGACCACCGAAGAGTACCCCGGTTTCGCCACCGACCTTCAGGCGCAGTACATGGCCCTCATGACGCAGGCCGAAGGAATCGCGATCGTCATGGAGACGATTTTCGAAAACCGCTTCATGCACGCGCAGGAGCTGGCGCGCATGGGCGCCAACATCCGGCTGGAGGGCAGGCAAGCGATCATCGCGGGGCCGCGCGAGCTGACGGGCGCGGGCGTCATCGCATCGGACCTGCGGGCCAGCGCCTCGCTGGTATTGGGAGCGCTGGTTGCCAGGGGCGAGACGGTGATCGACCGCGTGTACCATATCGATCGCGGCTATGAGAAAATCGAGGCGAAACTCGCGCGGGTGGGCGCCAAGATCCGGCGGGTGGACTGAGGAGACGGCATGCAGCACAATCCCGGATTCCTGAACCTGGTAAACGACGCCAAGTCGCGGGTGAAGGAAATCGATCTCGAAGGTTACAGAAAGATGGTGGCATCGGGCGATCCGCATATCCTGGTGGACACGCGCGAGGATCACGAGTGGGCCAATGGCCACGTCGCGGGCGCGGTTCATATGAGCCGGGGGATCATCGAGCGGGATATCGAGACCAGGGTTCCCGATAAGGCGGCCACGCTGGTGCTGTATTGCGGCGGCGGGTATCGCTCGGCGCTGGTGGCGGACAACCTCCAGAAGATGGGGTATCGGAACGCCATTTCGCTCGACGGCGGGTGGCGGGCGTTGAAGGAATCGGGGCTTAAGCTGGAGTAACATGGGCATTCTTGCCTGTGTGGGCTTGGGCAAACCAACACAGGCAGGAATGCCCGTGTCACTAGTGTAATGCCACAGTCGGGACTGGACATCCGGGGGCGAAATATGGTCAGATACTCGCATGGGACTGCCCGTAATCATCAGCGCCGCGGCCCGGCAAGGTTTGGAGGCCTTGGTGCGGGCCGGAAACACCGCACAAAAGTTGGTCCGACGCGCTCGGATTGTTTTGCTGGCCGGCGAAGGCCTCACGGACAGCCAGATCAGCCAGCAGTTGGGAGTGAATCGTAAGACCGCAGCATTGTGGCGGGAACGCGCCGCCGAGCCAGGCGTTTGGGAGTCGGTGGTGGCGGCACCGCTTCCGCAACCCGACGCAACCGCGCCACCAGGCCCACCAGAGCCCCCAGCCAATACGGCTGCCGAGC
>JAIQFL010000234.1 GCA_020073365.1 Terriglobia bacterium
CCCATTGTGGGGCAGGCGCTTTCGCCTGCCAAGGCTAACCAATGCCAGCCCTAGCCCTGTCCCCCATCGGCCTGATGCTGGCCTCGGCCATGTCCGTGATCAACGTGTTGACGGATGTTGCCCGCAAACACGCGCTCGAAAAACGGGAGCTCATTCCGGCCACCTTCTGGATGCGGGTCGCCGTGGCCTTGGTCTTCGTTGTGGTGCTGTTGGTGCAGGTTCTGCGCGGCGCGGTAGTCACCATCCGCGACGGCGGGCCGCTGCTCGGCATCGCCTGGCTGCACCTTGCGCCGATACCGACTTTCCTGGTCTACCTGGCCCTGGATGTGGGGCTCATCACGTGCGTGATGTGGCTGTACTTCCGGGCGCTGCAGGTCTCGCCGCTCTCGCTGTGCGTGCCGTTTCTCTCGTTCACGCCGGTTTTCCTGATTCCCTCCGCGTATGTCTTCCTGGGCGAATTGCCGCCGGCGGTGAAACTGCTGGGTGTACTGCTGATCGTGGTGGGGTCGCTGGCGATGCACCGGCGCCTGTTCGCGGTGAGCTGGATGGCGCCGGTCCGGGCCATCATCGAAGAAAAGGGAAGCCGCTACATGCTGACGGTATCTTTCCTCTTCGCCATCACCAACCCGCTGGATAAGAAACTGGTGCTGATGAGCGACGTGTTCACGGAATCGGTGGCCTACGGGTTGGGGCTGGTGCTGGCGTTCTTTCTGCTGGGGAAGGCGCAGCGCGCCGATTTCAGCGCCGCCATCCGGCGCAACGTCAAGTGGGTTGCGCTGGCCGGCCTCTTCGACGCGGTTTCGCTCCTGTTCCAACTGGCCTCTTACGCGTACATCAGCGTGGTGATCGCGGTGAGCATCAAGCGGGCGGGGATTATTCTCTCCGTGCTGGCGGGTTGGCTGTTCTTCCGCGAACGGGAGATCACGGACAAGGCGATCGCGGCTTCGGTGATGTTCTGCGGCGTGCTGATTCTGTACCTGCCTCTGACGGCCGCGCAATCCTGGGCCCTGTTGGCGCTGACGCTGGCCGCCATGTCACTGGCGCTGTACCTAACGAGGAATGCATGTCCGGAAGCGTGAGTGTTTCGTTTGTGGGCTGCGGTGGGATGGCGGCGCACTATCTGGGCGTGTATCGCGACCTGGATTGGGTGCGGGTGGTGTCTTGCATCGACACCGACCTGGAAAGCGCGCGCAAGGCGGCGGAGGTGGCAGGCGGCATTGCCACCCAAGACTTCGCCGCGGCACTGGGCGGCGATGTGGATGCCGTAATCGTGAGCACGCCCAACTGGCTGCATCGGCCGCAGGCGGTGGCGGCCATCCAAGCCGGAAAGCACTTGCTGCTGCAGAAGCCGGTGGCCACCACGCTCGCCGATGCGGAAGCGATTGCGGCCGCGGCCGAGCGGTCCACGCGCACCGTGGGGCTCTACATGAGCTATTTCGATCAGCCCCTGGTACACGACCTGCGCGACATGGTCTCCGTGGGCTGGCTGGGCGACCTGGTGCACTGCTATGCGGGGCTGATGCACAAGGGCGGCATGATGTGGTCGGAGGAAGCGCTGAAGGGCCACCCGACGTGGCGCGGTTCGATCGAGGAAACCGGAGGCGGATGCTTCATTCAACTGGCGGTTCACTACATCCACATCTTCGAGTGGATCAGCGGGGCCAAAGTGGCGCGCGTCACGGGCTTCACCCGGAACCTGCATTGTCCGGGGCTGGAAGGCGAAGACCTGGCGGTGGCGGTGCTGGAGATGGATTCCGGCGCCATGGTGACGCTCGACACCGCGTGGTGTGCTAACGGGGAAGAACTGTCGGTGCATGGCACGCTCGGCCGGTTCAACTACCGCAACAACCAGCGGCTGGCATTGGCGTCCAGCGCCGGGCCGTTCGAAGGGCGCGTGGCGCGGTACACGGGCGGCTTGACGCCGGCATTCGGCGGACCGCAGGGCGAGGAGCAGCAGATGGAGGTGCGGCCGCCGGCCTTCAGCGACGTAGCGAACCCGTTGAACCAGCACCGCGCGTTCCTGGAAGCCGTGCGCGAGGGGCGGCCGGCGCCGGTCTCGATCGCGTCGGGGGTTCACGATCTACGGGTGGTTCGGGCGGTGTATGAGTCGGCGCGGAGCGGAAGGGCGGTGGAGGTGTGTTGAAGCTGAGGCTGGGGATTGTTGCCGATGAAATCAGCCGCGACTTCGCCGCAGCCGTGTGCATCGGCAAGCGATTGGGCCTTGGGCGGTATGAAGTGCGCAACCTGATGAGTGGGCGCGCGCCTTTGTGCGACCCATCGGAGATCGCTGCGGTGGAGGCAACGGCGGAACGGGAGGGGGTGCGGATCACGGCGCTCTCTCCCGGGCTGTTCAAGTTCACCGACGACGCCGCGACATTCGCGCGCGAGATGAGCGAGGTCTACCCCAGGGCTGCGGAATTGGCGCATCGCTGGGATCTGCCCGGGCTGATCGTGTTCGGGTTCCACAAGAAGGGCGCTACGGAGGCCAACGCGAGCTCTATTCCAAGCGATAACCCGCCGGCCGAGGTGGTGGATTGGCTGGCCGCAGCCGGGGAGCGGGCTCATGCGGATAGGCTGGAACTGATGATCGAGCCGGAGCCGATTTGCTGGGCCGATACCGGGCGTGTCACAGCGGAGCTGATCCGGCGTGCCGGGGTGAAATCCATCAGGATCAACTACGATCCCGGCAACGTGGCGTGGCTTGAAAATCGCGATCCGTTAGATGAGTTTGCTGCGGTAGAGCCGTGGATCGCGAACGTTCACGTCAAGGATTTACGGCCCTTGACGCAAGGGGCGGGGAAGCCGGAGTGGGTTCCGGCGGGCCAAGGGATGATCGATTATCGCGTGTTGTTTCGAGAGCTGAGGCGCATCGGGTATGACGGGCCTGTTTCGCTGGAGCCACATATGGATGGAAGCGAGGAGACCACGCGGGCGTGCGTGGAGGCGGTGGAGCGGCTGTGGGGAGAAGCCGGCTGATGTGACGCCAGCACGCGGTTGCCGCGCCGAGACTTAGATCCCTGCCCCGATCCTGAAGCGGCTGTTTTCCCTCACTCGCAAGGGCCCGCGTGTAACGTTCCGAAAGAGTCAGACGCCCCTTCACGGTGTCGAGGGGTCATACTTTGAGGGGAACACGAATGAAGTTCTTTTTCGCCATGCCCTTAGCTGTCTTTGCTCTTATTGGAGCGAGGGCCGCGCAAAGCCAGCCGGCCCAATCTCCCGCTCCCCAGCGGAGCCAGCTGTCGGGCATCGTGACTGCGGTGAATGCGCAGTCCAACCAGGTTTCTTTCAAGACCGATAACGGCGAGACAGTCACCGTTACTACCACCGACAAGACCCAGATTTTTCACGCCCAGGCAGGCCAGACCGACTCCAAAAAGTGGGACAAGATAGTGGTCGCCGAGATCGGCGATGGAGATCAGGCATTGGCCTATGTCAGGGGGTCCCTCGATCAAAAACCCCTGGTGGCCACCTCCCTGGTGATCCGCACCAAGGCCGACCTGTCCCAATTGGCCCAGAAGGAACTGGAGGATTGGAAGAAGCGCGGCACCACCGGCACCGTTACGGCAATTGACGCCGCTGCAAAGACCATCACGATTAAGGTCGGCCAGAGGACCTTGACGGTTCAGCCTTCGGAAAAAACCGAGTACCACCGGTATTCTCTGGATTCGGCGAAGGTCAGCGACGCCAAGCCCTCCACCTTTGCCGAGATCAAGACGGGAGACCAGGTGAATGTGCTTGGCAACAAGACTGAAGATGGCGTGTCCATCCGCGCCGAAAGCATTTTTGCAGGCACATTTCGTCAGATTGCCGCGACCATCGTTTCAATTGATCCCGCAACGGGAGAAATGAAAGTAACGGATCTCGCCACCAGGAAGCCCCTCATCATCCGCGTCAATTCCGATTCCACCATGAAGAAACGGCCGGAGCCGGTGGCTCAACGGCTCGCCCGGCAGTACCAGGCCGGCGGCCGGGGCGCAGGCGGCCCTGCTCGCGACGGCGCACCCGCCCCTCAGCGCGGTGGCGGAGGAGGTGGCGGATTTCCCGGAGGCGGGCAGGGCGGTGGCATGCGGGGAAGTGGCGGCGATATCGGCCAGATTCTGTCAGGGTTGCCCGTCATGCCGCTTTCCGACCTGAAACCGAAGGACGCCATCATGGTTTCCACCACCATGGGAACCGACCCGACCCGCGTCACGGCCATCATGCTGCTGGCGGGGGTTGAGCCCATCTTGACGGCCGCTCCCAGCGCCACGCGCGACATCATGAGTGGCTGGAACCTCACGGGGGGCGGCGGCGAGGGTAACTAAGAGCACCCGATCATTGGTGGGCGGAAAAACTCGTAGTCGAAGCCCAGGAGAAGCATGCTCAACTTGCGAAAGATCTGTTTCTTGTTTCCGGCAGTCGCCCTGATGCTATCCAGCGCGTCGGCCCAACAGACCAACGGAACGCTCAAAGGAGTCCTGACAGACGATTCGGGAGCCGTGATTCCCGCTGCGTCCGTGTTGCTAAAAGGCAATAGCGTGCAGAGAACGGCCCAGACGCAGGCCGACGGCAGTTACACCTTCATGGGGCTCCCGCCGGGGCAGTATGAGGTTATGGTAGCTTACCCGGGCTTCGCACCTTTCGACAGGACCGTGACAGTCGGCGCCAACACCATCCAACTCTCCATTCGAATGGCGGTGCAGGCGGAGAAACAGGAGGTCACGGTCCAGGCCGACGCCGGTCCCAACGTGAGCGTGGAACCCGACAACAACGCGACCGCCCTGGTGATCAAGGGCGATGATCTGGCTGCGCTTCCCGACGACCCCGACGACCTGGCGGACGCCCTGCAGGCTTTGGCCGGACCGGGCGCCGGTCCTAACGGCGGCCAGATCTATATCGACGGATTCACCGGCGGCCAATTGCCTCCCAAGGAGTCCATCCGCGAAATCCGCATCAACCAAAATCCCTTTTCCGCCGAATTCGACCGGCTGGGCTTCGGCCGCATCGAGATTCTGACCAAGCCAGGCACCGACCGGTACCGCGGATCGGCGTACTTCAACGAAACCAACGGCGCACTTGACTCGCGGAACCCCTTCGTAAGCAACAAGCCGGATTATTCGAACCGGAACTTCGGCGGAAATGTCGGCGGCCCCATCAATAAGAAGTCTTCCTTCTTTCTGGATTTCCAGAAACGCGATATTCAGGACAACGCAATTGCCAACGCATTTTACGTGGACCCGTCATCATTCAACGTGAGCCATGTCACCTCGGCCCTGGTCACCCCTATCTACAACACCACCATCTCACCGCGCCTGGATTACCAGTTGAGCACTAACAACACCTTGATCGTGCGCTTCGAGGAGCGGGTGAACGAGCGCGACAACCAGGGCTTCGGCCAGAGGGTACTGCCGCCTCCCTTCAGTGTGCCCCCGTATACCAACTCGGCGGCCTACAATACCACCGGCAACGGCCAGAACCTGATGGTCACCGAGACCGCTGTTCTCAACTCGAAGGTGATCAACGAGACGCGCTTCCAGTTCACGCGAAACTCGAGCCTATCGCTGGGCAATCTGATCCCCACGATCAACGTGTCGAACGAATTCCAGACGGGCGGCAACGGAATCGGCAACCGGTCCGATCTGGGCAAGCACTTCGAATTGCAGAACTACACGTCCGTCTTGCACGGGGCACACACCATTCGCTTCGGAGTCCGCCTGCGGCGCGAGAGCGATCAGAACAACAATCCCCAGGGATTCAACGGTTCCTTCAGCTTCGACGGCGGCGATCTGCCGGTCCTGAACGCTGCCAACCAGATTGTCGTGGATGCCAGTGGTAACCCCGTGCTCACCCAGCAAACTTCCCTGGAGCAGTATGTTCGCAACCTCCAGTTGGCGCGGGCCGGACTTTCCCAGCCGGCGATTGCGCAACTCGGCTATGGTCCCACCAAGTTCAGCATTCAGGCCGGGCAGGCGTATATCAGCCTGGTGCGTTGGGATGCCGGTCCCTTCATCCAGGATGATTGGCGTGTGCGGCCCAACCTGACGGTAAGCCTGGGACTGCGCTATGAGGTTCAAAACCTGGTGAGCGACCATCGGGACATCGCGCCCCGTTTGGGGTTCGCCTGGGCTCCGGGCTCGGCCAAGAACGGCCGGCAAAAGACCGTGATCCGCGGCGGCTTTGGAATTTTCTACGATCGCATCTCCTTCGGGCCCTACGAAAACGCGCTGCTGAACAACGGGGTGGCCCAGCTCGACTACACCGTAACCAATCCCACCTTCTTCCCCAACATTCCGCCGCTCTCGGCCCTCAATCCGGGGCAAAACGGCATCAACCTGGTGGACCCCAAGCTGCGTTCCGAATACAGCATGCAGGGGGCTATCGGAGTCGAGCGCCAGTTGCCGCATAACACCACCGTAGCCGTGACCTATACCAACAACCACGCCAATCACCTGCCGCAAAACGTGCCGATCAACACCCCATTGCCCGGCACTTATAACCGATTGCTGGCTCCGGGTCCGACCAATGGCCTCTTCCCGTATGGCTACAGTGCCGGGAATCTTTTCGAGTACGAATCGGGCGGCTTGCTCCGGCAAAACATCTGGATGGTCAACTTCAATACCCGGTTCAGCAGGCGCGTTTCTTTGATGGGGAACTATCAGTACACGAGTGCGAACGATCTGCCCAGTACGCCTTCCAACCCTTACGATTTTGTCCAGGACTGGGGACGGTCCAACCTGGACCGGCACAACAATTTCACGATGATCGGCAACGTGCTGGGTCCCAAGGGCGTGTCATTCTCTCCGTTTGTGACACTACGGTCGGGTGCGCCGTACGATGTGCTGCTGGGTCAGGATGTTTACGGCGATACCTTCAAAAACGCACGCGCGATCTTCGCGGGGCCGGACGCTACGTGCAAGGTGGGTGGGGTGGTCTGCACGGCGCTTGGCAACTATGGCACCCTTTACACTCCGGGCTCAGTGGCCAATCTGGTGCCGCGGAACTATCTGACGATGGCCGGCCTGTTTTCCCTCAACATGCGCGTGTCGCGCATGTTCGGCTTCGGCGCTCACCGCGCGGGCGGCGCCAGCCCAGCGGATGCGGGCATGGGACCCGGCGGTGATATGGGTGGTGGTGGTGGCGGACGCGGCGGCGGGGGGTTCGGCGGCGGTGGCGGACGCGGGGGTGGCGGTGGGTTCGGCGGCGGTGGACCGCGCGGGGGTGGGGGGATGCGAATGGGAGCCCCGGGCCGTGGCCGCGGCGGCCGTGGTGGCGTAACATCGGATCGCCGTTACAGTGTGACGCTCTCGGCGAACATCTCCAACATCCTGAATCACGACAATCCGGGAGGGTACCAGGGGGTTCTTTCCTCCACTCAGTTCGGACAGCCGACCGGCATCAACACGGGATTCGGCGGCGGCCCAGCGGGTGGCGGCGGAGCCGGCGGAGGTGGCGGCAGCGCCGCTAACAACCGCCGTATCGACCTCTCGATACGATTCAACTTCTAGCGAGGATTGCTCACCGTTCGTGGAGCGGGCTTCCAGCCTGCCATGCCCGCTTACGTGAGGGCATTCCTCACGTGTGCCTGATTAGGCCGGCACGAAAGCCCGGCGGGCAGCCTGACAAGGGCTGCTCCACGGAACTCTCTTGAACGAGCCCGTCTTGGTGCGCATGGCAATCAAGACCACAACCCAGCGCTTATTGGGACCACGGAAACTGGATCTGTGTCGATTCCCTGGGAGAGGTGCTCCGAGCAGCTTGCCCGCGCATCTCTCGGCAACTGACCGAATCTTGCGATCCAGCCGGCGCAGAATTTGCGGCGGCGCCATGCCTTCGCGCCCGGCGCGGGGATTCACTCCACCAATCTGGAGTGCCCCCAGAACGCCATCGACGTCGATGTGGTACGATTCACTTACAGACCATTTCATCTCCAGGAGAGGTGGCTGAGTGGTCGAAAGCAGCGGTTTGCTAAACCGTCGTAGGGTCAAAAACTCTACCGGGGGTTCGAATCCCCCCCTCTCCGCCAGCTTATTTTCTATAACTTACAGGCAAATTCCCATTTCTCGGGGCAAAACGGGGCAATGATGGTATCATCCCGGAATGAGCCTGCACCTCTACAGACGCCACCAATCCAAGTGTGAATCTGGGCGCCCAGAGCACTCCCGTACTGGCGAATTTGAGGAATTGAAGAAGGGCTGGAAGCGCTGTGCCTGCCTCATATTTGCTTCAGGAACGCTTGCAAAAACATTCCGACGACAGAGTACAGGTCAGGGTAATTGGGATGATGCCAAGACCGTAGCGCGGCAGTGGGAAGCAGCAGCAAACTGGACCGGCACAATAGCACCACCGATCCAGCAATCACCAGCGTCCGACGACCCAGGAACCCGCACACACCGTACCACCATCGAAAAGGCAGTCAAGACCTACCTTGCGGAGTTCGGTGAACATGCGGCTTTAGCCACCCAGAAAAAATACCGGCTGATGCTCAACAAGCTGAAATCCTTTTCGGAAGAAAAGGGCTACGTCATGATCGATCAGTTGGGGCCGTCCGACGTGCGCGAGTTCAGGTCCTCATGGAACGTCAGCGCCAGAACCGCCCCGCGGCGCATGAGCATGGTCAGGAGCTTTTTCGAATACTGCCTGTCAAACGAATGGACAGACCGCAACCCGGCGCGAATGGTCAAGAACCCGAAGACCCGAGATTCCGGCGACGGGCGCAACGAGCAAAAACTTCCCTTCAGTGATGACGAAATCAAGCGCATGTACGACGCCTGCACCAAATACGGGACGACCTTCCACTACAAATGGACCGGCGACGACCTGGCCGACTTTATCTCTCTTTCGATCTATACCGGACTTCGCATATCCGATGTGGCCCTGTTTCAGGCTGACCGGATGCAGCCGACCGGAGAGATTCTCATCCGCACAACCAAAGCCGGAACGCACGTCTACACCTGGGTTCCTGAATGGCTTCAGGAGCGCATCAGGGACAGGGCAAAGAAACACGGGCAGTTTATTTTTGGAGCGCACCGCCCAACGACCCTCGACATCATCACCGAAACATGGCGCCGGAGATTAAACGCTCTCTGGGAGCTTTGCGGAGAATGGAAGGTTAAGCCGACGCCTCACAGATTTCGGCACAGTTTCGCCAGGATCATCTTGCAGCGTGGGGTTTCGGTGAGGGACGTTGCTGATCTATTGGGAAATTCGGAGCAGATGGTCAGGAAGCATTATGCGGCGTGGATACCCGAAAGGCAGGAAAGGTTAACCAAGATTTTGCGGGAAGCTTTCACCGACAAGCCGAAGCCCAAAGTTGTCAACATGCCTAAGCTCGGCTAGAACGGTTTTACGCGGATTTTGCCGCGTTCAGTTTCCAAACCGCGCAGGATCAAGCAGCTACAAGCGATCCTGGGGGCTGGGCGTCCAGCTTAGCCTGTGTTGTTTCATTTCGGATCTTGGCGTCAGAAATTTGGCGCGCGACGATTATTCGTCGGGGACACAGCCTCCTCGGATGTCAAGTCATTCATTCTGAATGGCTAACTGTTTTGCCCTCAAAAGGCCCGGAAAATGCTCTGATGTTCCGGTGGCAAGTGGAACAGTGATAGATGTGACACAAGCCGACCATCGGGGAGGTGCAGGTTTGAGCATCGCTGGAGTTGGCGCATTCAACTGGTCGTACGACACTCTACAGCTTTCGCAATACGGTGCCAAGGCTAAAGCCCAACAAGGTTTTACCCTTGAGGCCGATACAGTCGCCCCCGCGATTTCCGCCCCGTTGGGCCGGTGGGGCGGTGTTTCGCTCCGACATCATGCTTTAGCACAGGTTCGGCGCGTCGACTCACGTCTGCGGTACGAGGTTGGGCGCCCGCAAAATGTTCTTGGACCTATTTCTCCAACCGGTTGTTTCGTTGTTTCCACATGGATAACGGTAAGCCCGCGGGTTCAACCACTGACCTTTTGCTCCGGAGAGAAAGGGTCAATGTGTATCTTATTGATTTTTATAGCTGCGATGACCGCGCTTAAGGCGAATAGCTGGCGAATCAAGGCGGCTGTTGATGAAAGGTTGATGAAAGGTTTCCCGGGAAGCCTCTTTTCAAAATCACCTCTTCGATTTCCCTTCTCCCGGGCTATGCAGGTCATTTGTCACGAAGACCAAATCCATCCCATCCCGTCCGGTTGACGGTGTCGACACCATTCTCCACTGACCGCCCCGAATCCCCCAAGAATCTCCAAGGAGCAGGGCGAACGTGCCCTCGGGATTTCTGGCGGCTGTGCCGGGAGGGCGACCAGTCTCCCTGAAGTGGGGGCGGCAATTCTCGGAATTTCCGGTCCTGATACGTCAGCGGCGAATGGAGGACCTGGAAGGCACCTGGGGGGTACTGAAGGGTTAGGCCCACGGCCTTTGCAAAAACTGCAATTTCTGCCAAAGGCCGACTTTGGACCTCCCCCATCCAAGAGGCATCCAGCAAGCCGGAGGGTTCATCATTCTCGGAATTTCTCGCAGGTAGCGGCGGACAACGACTTGGGGTTTGAGTACGCAACGATGCTCGGGTTTCGACTTTAGTGCGGGGATGATCGATAAACCGTGCCTGCTCAGATGAGACAAAGAGAATGAGGCAGTTACACGCTCCAACGCGGCAAGCCTCAAAATAACGCGGCAAGCCTCAAAATGCGGTCCGCGCCTCCAACCCGACGTTACATTTTGCCGAATTCCACCCTCGGCCCAGTGAGGCGGGGGCACGAGCTCCCTATTGTGCGCGAGGGCGGCGTGCAGGGCCAACCCATTGCTGCCGAGGGGGCATACATTCTCGGATTATCCAGCCGCAAGTGCGGCTCTAATCGCAGGATGTCAACCGACATTGTCCGCCGGCAAGACCGCAGCGAGGTTCGTGATAGATCGTTCGCGATTCAGCGTAGTCGATGTCGGGGAACGTTCGTCGGTGGATTTGGTTGACGGAGAGAAGAACGCCTCCGGCACCCGTATCAGCGTTCGCCTGACCTCCATGGGGCGATTATTCTCGGAATTTCCCAACGCTGCGGTTGTATGTTCCCCTACCGCTCGCCCGTTCAGCACACACTCGGCACACACTTCTTCTTTTGCGCTGTCACGTCGCCACTTACAGATAGGACCTACGGCTGACCACCAGTCAGTCCACGCGAGCCGAGTTGTGCGCTTCATTGACTGCCAAACCAGCGGCGTTTCCGAAGCGGCGGTGTGGAAGGCGCTGCTGCACGCCGCCAGGACATGCGAGCCTTGTTCGCGCTGCCCTGGCAGGTGCTGCCGCTGCGGCGACTATGATCGGCGAAGCTTGGCCATCGTTACGCGGTACCTGGTCAATTGGCACCGCCAAAACACTATCGACCCGTGCCGCAAGGTCGCCCGGCCGCGGGAGGCTTGTCGGCCCGCGAAGATCAGGCGGTTGAACACAATTCTATCGGAGAAAGGTTCCGAGCGAAGGTGTTGCCAAAATCGGACCTGCCGCTGAAGCATGCCGCGGGGGACCGTCCAGCGGGCCGCGCGGGGAATGGGCTTCGCCGCTCCCTCCGCTGGTCCTCCGCTGCTCCAGCGGTCTCTCCGCGCGGGAAGTTGCCCTCAGAACTTGTTGCGGCTTTCGAGGTGCGACATCACCTCAGTCTTGGTCCGCCACGCTGTTCGCAGCTCTTTTCGCGCTAGCAGTGGAAGTTGATCGGCCTGGTGCGGTGAGTCGGGCTGCGACGAATTGCCATAGGTCAACAGCACCCTCGCCTTGACCGGGTTGCTGAATTCGACGGCTGCGATGTAGGTTTCGCCGTGGGTGGGTTTGCGAGCGCGTTTTCCCGTGCAATGGCCCGAAGGTAATGACTCGGAAGATCCCCAGATTGCCAAACCCACCACTGGCCGGGATATCGAGCCCCGCAATACTGGTAGCGCATGACTTGGCCCCACGGCACGTCGAGCGCGTCGAACAGTTTCATTGTCTCCTGCGCCGCTTCATCCAGTTGCTGCGCGGCCTGGTGTGGATCGCGCAGGCCACGCGGTGTGGTGAGAGGTGAATGAAGATCGTAGCGTACTGCAAAACCTTGTTGCGACGCCAGCGTAGGCCCCATGGGGTGCCTAACCGTTTTGGGGGCGCCGTCGGTCGGATGATTGGGGCAGTGGATCAATGGCGGTGACAGCGGTGGAAATAGTGCTGGACAATTTCGCTGGAAACATTTAAACTGTTGTTTGTTTTCTCTGGGTTGGTTGTTTCTGGAGGCTTGGTCATGTTCCGGATGTGACAACCAATTCCAGAAGCCCGTGGTGTGATGCTCGGCGATGGCGAAGTTCGTCGCCAGCCTGGCCGCGAGGCTCACGAAACGGGAGGATGGCCCGAACACGATCGTCTCGACGCACGGCTATCGAGCCACTCCATCCACTGGCACGACCCAGCCTGGCCGATGAACCATCTCAGTTTATGCGGTTTGAGCGGGAAGTGGAACAGGAGTATCGGCCGGTGATGTTAGCCGCGTTGCAGCGCAAGGTCGATGCGCTAGCCAAGGAAGCCGGCAGCAGCGTGCCCGCCTGCCCGCAATGCGGCCAGCCCATGGGGCATCACGATACACGTTCGGTTAGCTGGCTGGCGCGCTGGGGACGCTTACAGGTCTTGGCGCCGCGCTACCGTTGTGTGCCCTGCCAGAAGCAATGTCGACCTTTGTTGGATCTGCTGGGGGTGGAACCGGGGCGCATCTGCGGTTCGCTGGCTCGCCTGCTGGCATTGCTCGCCGTAGTCGGGCCGTATGAACTGGCGGTGCGCTTGGCCTACCTGCTGTTAGGGGTCCGGGTCAGCGCCATGGGGGTGTGGCGCGTGGCTCAGCGGTTGGGCCAGGCGGCAGCCAACTACAGCGAAGCCTTGAGCCAGTATCACGCCGATAGCCGCAGCCAAGGTGCACCCGTGGAGCATGCGCCACCGGTAGTGGTAGTGGGAGTGGATGGCTGTTTTTTGGGAATGCAAGTACGCACGACGCGTCGCCGGCGGGTCGGCGAGGAGCCGCTGCCGCCGTTGCCGCCCGTCGAAGAAGGGCAGTTTCGAGACGTCAAGACGGGGGTAATCTTGCTGCCCCAGGAGCGGGTGGAAACCTCGCCAGGACGCCGGTCGGTGGTGCGGCGGTTCCTGGTTACCTGCTTAGGAGACGCCGACGATATTTTCCGCCGGATGTATGCGCAACTGCGGGAGTTGGGGTGGGTCGGGTCTGCGACCATGGTGGTGATCGTGGGCGATGGGGCGGAATGGATTTGGAACCGCGCCACAATGTTTGTGCGGCGCTGCGAAATTCTGGATTTCTGGCATGCTCTGGAACATGCCTGGGGGTTCGCTCGCCTGCGCTATGGCGTGGGATCGGCACAAGCCGATGGCTGGGTCCATCAGATCGCCGAGGATCTGCGCGCCGGCAAAGTGGAAGACGTCATCGCCCGATTGAAGCGTCTACGGCCGAAGACCGCGGAGTTGCGCGAGAGCTTGCAAGCGCTGATAAGCTACTACAGCGAGAATGCCACACGCATGCGCTATGACGAGTATCTGCGGTTGGGGTATGGGATTGGCAGCGGCGCGGTGGAAAGTGCGCATAAACAGGTTGTGCATGCTCGCCTGCGCCAAGCCGGAATGCGCTGGAGCGAGGCTGGCGCGCGGCGTCTATTGGCGCTACGGCTACTGTTGTTAAACGATAACTGGGCGCTCTTAGACCGGATGCGTATGGTTTCCCTGGCTTAGTTCCAATGGTCTCCTGGATGCACCCAACACGCGGGGTGATCTCGGCGATGGCGGCCGATTGACCTCTGCCCCGCAATGCGCCATGCTCGGGCCATGGCCCGTCGCGCTCCGGCCGGCATTCCGGTTGACCTTCGCCCACGTCTGGAAACAGCCAGACTAGATCTGCTAGCCTGAATTTTCGCGCCAAGTAGTCAGCTAACGTTCTGGGCGCCATCTACCGGAACCTCAAGGCCAGGGGGCGTCCGTCCCACCAGGGAATCGGCGTGGTGCCCTGACCGAAGCCGGCCGCGAGCAACAAGGGATTATGGGCGCGCTTGGGTAGGGTAACTTCGACGCGTTTGTCGGTGATCTCGACTTCGGCCGGGGTATTCAGGAAATGGCGGAACAGTTGGCGGGAGTGGGCGAATTCATATCCGGCGAGCCGACGGCCCAGCATCCGATACAGTCCGCTGGCCACTTCGGTCAGCGTTACGTCGAAGTCGATCTTCAGACGGACCGCAGAGCTCAACGCATCCAGATGAAAGAACTGGACGGCGTCGGCCAGCCCGTTTTCGATCAGCATGCGTTGCGCGTAGCGGGTAATTCGTTTCGCCGCCGTTGTGCGCAGATCGTTGGTGAGCAGGACCGTGGGCTCCTCATGCCCCAAGTCGGTGATCAACATCTGCCGAATCGGACCCTCATAGTCGCGCAACGTTACCTTCTGGTCGATGACTTTGGGAGTCTGATACATGCGGTGCGGCACATCCAGGTGTACGGTGCGCCAGGCTGAGCGTGGCGTGTTGGCCACCTCGCGCAAGATCGCTGGGGATCGGCGCCGCAGGGTCATGAAGGTGATGCCCATCTGGTTCAGCCGGTTCAGCTTGGCGTAGGTGGTCAGCTTGGAGTCGAAGACCAACTCGGGCGGTAGCTCGCCATAGGCCGTCTTCCAAAACTTGACGAAATCCAAGACTGCATCGGCTTGGTCCCGTTTGAGCAAATCGGCCTGGGAGTAACAGAACACATGGCTTTCGGCGTCCTGCGCCAGAAAAACCAAAATCGACTTCTGGCTCCGGCTGCGCTTGGAGAGGTAATGACGCTCCACAAACTCGTCCGCCCCGAAGAACGGTATGGAGTGGAAATCCAGATTGAAGCTCTCGCCCTTCAGTAATTTCTTCTGCCGCAAGACGCCGATCCAGAGTTGGCGGAGCTTCTCGTTCATTTTGGGTGAAAAGCTATGCGAGTAGGTCTCCAGGTAGGTCGTCTTGGGCACCACGTTCAGCCCCGCAAACAGAGCCAGTCCTTCATCGAAAACCAAGTCCATGACATGGCTCTTGCGTTCGGTGCTGGAGAGCTTCAATCCCAACAGGGAGAGCCACGCCTGAGGGGACGGAATCATTTTGCTGCCGGGATAGCCGGCCTGCCGAACCAGGCCGGGCAAGTCGCAATCCACCAGCAACGGCAGAAACAAGAACAAGCCGCCGAGTTGAGTCGTGAAGCGGCGTGGGGCCAGGGAGAACTCGCGGCAATCGGCGACGGCCGCGGCCGTGGGATGGAGCGTGGCGGGACGTTCGGCATCCTGGCGCCGCGGCAAGCGGGCGAAGCCCTCATCGTGCAAGATCTCCCAGATGGCGGTGGTACTCAAGGGAGTCTGCTGGGTCTTCAGAGCGCTTTCGATGTCGTAGATGGAGAGGTTCTGCTTGCGCATCCCCAGGATCAGTTCGCGGACGGCGTCTTTCTTGGGCTGGGTATGGGGACCGTGCTTGAGCTCACGGAAGAAGTCGGGCTTGGAGCGGCGGAAATGATGACACAAGACGCGAAAAGCCCCTGGGGTGTAGCCAAAGCGGCGGGCGACGTCAGTAGAGGAAAGGCCTTCGACGAAATAGGCACGGAGGGCCTCGTACTGGCGTTGGGCGGAAGAAGCGGGTTCGAGGAAGAAACGGGTCTCAGTGGTTAGAACATCTGGTGAACTCTCCATAAAACAAATATTGACACCTATGTTTCACAGAGTCAACAGAAATCACACTTCATCGGCGCAACAGACGAGAATATCGCCTGAAACCGGCATCGCCGTGCCAATGACCGCATAAACGCACAGGGCAAACACCATTTCTTCAGATCTGAAGAGACTTCGTTTATTCTGTAGATATATTCACCAAATTAATAACGACTCCGGCGGTGGGCACTGCCGTGGCTGGGCTACGCGGAGACGAAACGTTATCTCGGGCCTTGGCGCGAAAATTCAGGCTAGAGCCGCGAGAGTTTCAAAAGAGTGCGTAGTTCGTCCGCTCCGCAGCGGCCGAGTTCTGCCACCGATCAATGAGTTTATTACCTGGCACGAACATTCGGTTTGTTTGTGTTCAATGAGAGTTTAACTGGTAGACAGGCTCACAGGATTGTGGACGAGGATGGCTGTATTGTCATCACTTCGGCGGCGGCTACGTGGGCCAGAGCGATTGGTGGTGCCTGGGATTCCGGATTTCCGTGATCAACCTGATTATCTGGATGGGAGCAGGCACGGTATGGTGGAAGATTGTCGGGATCTCGTGAGACGGAGGCGGCTCAATGTTGAAAATCGTGCATGTTGGTGTGATGTTTCGCCGCGAAGGCCGTCAGGCCGGCCACAGGATCTCACGGCGAAAGTCGGTGTGAGCTAAGAGTTCTGGTGCCGGTCTAAACCCGGGGAAGCAGATAAGGGCGATTTGAAGTCCCGATCGTCGGGCATGCTTCATGGCCGGAATGCAGTCGGTGTCGTTCGTGGCCAAAGCATTCACCTCGACGGAGAGGTTGGCAATGTCGATGCCGATGCGCATATCAACACCCTTTTGTTCAAAATCAGGGTAGAAGTCTGCGTCCGTGAGGGGCTGGCCCGGAGTGTAGGGAATTCGCGTGGGGTTGAGGACGAAGCCGCGGAACTTCAGGACGCCCAGACGAATCGAGAACAGGTCCTTATATGACAATTCATGCAGCCATCTGTCATCCGCTGTGAATCGTCTCGTCTGTCCCGACACCGGTTGCTTCGCCGTCCCCGTGAATCCCACGGAATCATAAAACATGATCCGGTGAATCACCTCGTCTTGGGCTTGGCATGCTTTGGCTATCTTTTCAATGTACCGCGGGGTCCTTCGGTGGCTTGTTGGACTGCTTGCACAAGGCGCGGATATGTCCGCCATCGAGCATCACGCAAACCTTGGTGGGCATAACGAGGAAGGCCCAGAGGGTTGGAACCCCGTAGGCCTGTATTGTGCTCGCGTACGAGCGTAACGGATAGACTACGATGGCCTCTCGACCACCTGAACAAATTGTGGCACAAGCAGCGCCGTTTGTGCAGGTCTGTGTGCGCCGTTGCGGCAAGAGCGGTACGATACCCAAGGTTGGAGTAGCCTGGTCACGCTTCGAAACTGATCGGCTCCTTCCTGGTGCTGGTATCCTCCATACCACTTACGCGGCTTTGGCCATGTTTCTCACCGGCATGGGCCTCCAATCCTTCGATGCCCTATTCAGCCAACTCGGCGAGTAGCACTACTCGGGTTGAGAACTTCCGGAGCTTGCGGGCGGCGCCGGTCAGCCGTTCATCCGCGGTCACCAGCGGGATTTCACGTCTCACCGCCAATGCCAGGTACAGGCAATCGTAGATCGGATGCTGCAACTCAAAAGATAGATCCATCGCCGATGCCAACAACTCCCGGCCGGCGGTGAGGTTCACCGGCGCCTGGAGTAGAACGCCAAGACAGCCTCTCGCATCCAGGCGCGTAAGATCGCCGATCCGCACCTTCTTCCAGAGGATATTGGCGCATTCCACCAGCAGGAGATCCGGTGCTTCCAGACGGGCAGACGAGAGCGACCGCGCCAGGTCGCTGCCGGTCTCCCGGACCACCCATTTCACCGACACGCTGGCATCCACAACGGCCGCATCGATCACCGCTCATCTCTCATTCCGCGCTGCAACGCTGCACTGTCGGAGCGCTGTTTCCGGGATTGAGCCCGGCGGGCGTCGGCCTTTGCCCAGAAGTCCACTTCTTCGCCCTGCAGGACCTGCGCAAGAATCAATCGGTGTTCGGCTTCCGCGGAACGGCCGTTTCTCGCGGCCCTCAGCCGCAAAGCACGAACAATCTCGTGGGGGATGTTACGAACCGTCAGTTGGGACATGCATGTTCCTGCCTTCATTGTAGATAATGACAGCGTTGACTGCAATAAACTGACATACGCGCCCAGCGATTTCGCAACGTGGTGCACCGAAGCGGGTTAAGTTGCTGTGAGATCGCGGCTTTTGCGTGAAAAGCGACGGAACGCATTTTGGCGCTCGCCTTTTGGGCACTTTGGACACGAGAATCCGTGGTAGAGCAGCATCACCTTTTTGTTTGTGGAATGGAGAAAGGGAGGACCTCGGGGTTCTTT
>JAIQFL010000235.1 GCA_020073365.1 Terriglobia bacterium
CGGTGCTCCGCCTGCGCGCCCTGCGCTCCAGTAACGACTTTGATGCCTATTGGGAGTTTCACGAGCAGCAGGAATATGAACGCCATCACGCCTCGCACTACGCCGATCAACGTGTGCCGGAGACCGTCCCGTCCATAGCCTCCTCAACCCGGCCTAGCCCTCGCAGCAGGCTGACAATTGTTAGGAAGGAAGAAACGTCATAGGGGTTCTCTCACCCGCGAAACTCCCTTCATACCCAGAAAATCGCAAATCTAAAAGAGCTACACCCAAGACGATAAGCCGCTGCGTTTCACGTTCGCAGTAGGGAATATTCCGGTGAAGTTTTATCACGGCGAAGCTGACGAGGCGCCGGGACACTATTGCACGGTGACGGGCACTGAGGCGAGCCAGATCCAACTCGCTCTTCAAATTGACGGAATCGAACTAACGGGACAGCTTCTCCGGCTTGCGGTGGTCACGGACGTCGCTCGGCACGTGAACAAGGTCGTTCTGGCTGAACTGACTTCCGAAACTGGCGACCTCACGGGACTATATGAGATCCCCTTTAATCTTAAGCCGCACAACGTAGTTCAACTTCAGTCCAAAGCTATTGATCTCCCACCGCTAGAGCTGGAGGCGCTTCCGACCAAAGAAGAACTCGAGGCCGCTAAGGAACAACAGAAGCGCAAGAAGCGCGATGCCAATTGAAATATTTTCGGGGGAACGTCTGCAACTCGCTCGCGAGTTTCGCGGCATGACCCAGAAACAACTGGGCGACGAGGTCGCCGCGTCGACAGCCTTGATCTCTCTCTGCGAAACGGGCAAGAAGAAGGATCCAGCTGCAGACCTTGTCGAAGCCTGTGGTTCGGTTCTGGGATTCGAGCCCGCCTTCTTTTATGGCACCGTCCACGATCTTTTTCGAGAGAACGAGTGCAGCTTCCGACATCGACGCAATGCTCCCGAGCGGCTGAAAGATCAGATCCGTGCGCATGCGACGTTGATCGGAATGGTTGTTGATCGCCTCCGATCACTCCTCAAGTTCCCGCCATTAAATGTGCCGCACGTAGTCGTGTCCGGCATAGAAGAGATTGAAGCAGCGGCAGAACGCTGCAGAGAGTATTGGAAGATCGGTGTCGATGGCCCAATTCTGCAGGTCAGCCGGCTCTTGGAGCGTGCAGGTGTAATAGTCGTGCCCAACGTCGTCCAATCGACCAAAGTAGATGCGTTTTCACGCTTCGGCAGGGTCACGATGATCTTCTTGAATCAAGCGATACCGAGTACGTCGCGGTGGGTTTTTGATATTGCCCACGAATGTGGTCATCTGGTGATGCATCGAGGGGTTCCAACTGGAAGTCTTGAGACGGAAGCGGAGGCTGACAGATTTGCGAGTGCGCTTTTGATGCCGCGCCGAGCATTCGCGCGAGATTTCAGGATGGCGCCGTTTTCATGGCCACACATTTTCGACTTGAAGAAACGCTGGTGTACGAGTGCCGCGGCAATTATTAGACGATCCTACGACTTGGGATTGCTCGGCGCCGTTGGCTATCGCCAGTCGTTTAAGTACATGTCGGCAAAAGGATGGCGAACAAACGGGGAACCGCACGAGCCGCCGTTTCAATCGCCAGAATTGCTTGGTATCGCGCTGGAGGCACTGGGAAAAAAAGTAGAACTGACACTTCCAGCACTCTGCAATGAACTTCATTTCACGGCGGCAACCTTTCGGGATGTCACGGGCGTTCTGGTCCCGTTTCCAGCTTCAGAAACGAAGCTCACCGACGTAATACCATTCCCGAGGATGGCTTAGGTTTTGATAGGCGCGTCGGGCACTGCTAATCCGCCGTTTGCGCACACTTGGCCCACGTTGCGCCCGACGCCAGCCGGACGGCTCATACTGCCAGGCTGCGTTCAGCGGCCAACGTCGCGGCCGTGTTCGCCGAAAGCCACTGGGGGGAAACTGGGGGTACCCCGTCGGGTAAGGATGGGGAAATTCGGGTAAGGATGGGGAAATTTACAAAACAGCCGGCACCTGGGTGTGGCGCGGCAAGTGGCGTGTTCTTTAGGGGATACGTTGAAAGGAAAGGACTTAATTTGGCTCCTCAGGTAGGACTCGAACCTACAACCCTTCGGTTAACAGCCGAAGGCTCTTTTGAGTTGCTGCGGACCGATTGTGTTGACGCTGTCTGACCCATGCCGACGGACCACGAAGCAGCCACCGCAGATCTGAGGAGTTGTATTTCGTTCCAGGTGGTACGCCTCGAGAGTTGGAAGGCCGGACACTTGGCGTCTGTTCTCCTTGAGGCTTGGGGGCGTGGACTCGACCAGGTCGCGGAGAACGCAGACTGACTGGTGGTCAGCCGAATGCTTTGAGTTTCCGAGGCAGAGCCGTTGCCGGTAAAGCAGATGTGTGCAGGCCGTGTGCCGACCTCGATCCCGTGGTGCAAATGCACAATGTGTGCACACAAACAGTCCGCTGGAACGGCGTAAGACTCAGCAGAAGCGCATTCTGTCGGCAGGTCGGCCGCTGATCCAAGCGAACCCGCGCCCACTCTCGTTGCGCCTCCCGTCGCGAGCGCGCGGCTTGTCGACGGATGCGAATGGCCAGGAGTGATTAACTCCCCCTTTTTAGGAGACCTCCGTCGACATCTGCGGGTCCATCGAGTTAAGATTACGCATGACGCGTTACGCGAGGTGCGTAATATGAAGAACCCTTTTCAATATGGCGGCATCGTGGAAGGAGCCGCATTCTGTAATCGCAAGAAGGAATTGGCCGACCTCACGGCGGCGTTCGAGAACAGCGAAAAACTCTTCTTGTACTCCGAGCGCCGGCTTGGCAAGACTTCTCTTGTGCACACCGCGCTCCGGCAATTGCCAAAAGGCCGTTATGCTTCCGCATACATCGATCTGTGGCCCACCGACGGCGAACTGTCGTTCGTCGCGGCGACTGCGCGGGCAATAACGGAATCGATGAGCAACACGGCGGGTCAACTGCTCGACATGGCGAAACAACTCTTCAGCCGGTTGACTCCCAGCGTGACGGCTGACGCGGAAGGCAAGCCGAAGGTGACGTTCGGCTTCAACATGACCGGACAGCCGGGGCCGGAAATCGAAGAGGTGCTAGCCGCACCGGCTAAAATCGCGGAACGTGGGAAGCGGAAAGTCGTGATCGTCTTTGATGAGGTTCAGCAGGTGTTGGAATACGAGAGCGACTTGGTGGAGCGGCGCCTGCGGAGCATCATTCAGAAGCATAAAGACGTGTCGTACATCTTCCTCGGCAGCAGAAAGCACCTCATTCAGAAAATGTTCCTGGACCGTTCGCGACCGCTGTATCGGGCGGCTGGGCACTACCCCTTAGGTTCGATCGCGACCGAGCGCTGGATCCCCTTTATCGCCAGGAAATTTCGCGAGGGAGAAAGGGTGATTGCCGACGACGCGATCCAGGGGGTCTGCAAGTTGACCGAAGGCCACCCTTTCTATACGCAACATTTGTGCCATGCGCTTTGGGAACTTTGCGAACCCGGTGAGGCAGTCACGGACACTCTGATTGAAGCGGCCATGAAAGTCCTGCTCGACCGCGAGAGCTACGCCTATACGGCGCTTTGGGAATCTCTTGCTCTGAACCAGAAGCGGTTATTGAAGGGGCTCGCGTCGGAACCGGCTGGAGTCAAACCGTTCGCAGGTGCTTTCGTCCGGCGGCACGGTCTGGGATCCGCGTCGAACTCACAGCGTGCGGTCGATAGTTTGCTGAATCGGGATCTCATTGACCGTGACAACGGCTCGTTCCTGATCAGCGATCGATTTTTCCGGATCTGGATCGGGCAAAGACAAGTACAATAGCTTGGATGATGCCTGAGCGGACAGGTCGGAAGCCACAGGTTGACCTTGTGTGGGAAGGCCCGCAGATCGGGTCGTGTGAAGACTGCCCACCCAATTACCCACCCAGGGAGGTATTTTTGGTGCTTAACTTGAAGTTTTACACGAAAATATTTGCTGTGTAATCAAGGAGTTAGGCAGGAAGGTCTGCTTCACACGCAGGAGGTCACAGGTTCGAGTCCTGTCGCGCCCATTGGCAACGACCCTCTTGGCGATTGGTCTACCGCTCAGGGCTTCATCGAGCGTCTTCCCTGGTCTCTAGCTTTGACCAGCCGACGGCTTTTCGACCTGAGCATTTTCGACGTCCGAGGTGGCGATCATGCCGGTGGTCCATCATCTCTTCGACCCTGGAATCAGGCGCGCCAGGTTCTCCGCCGTATCGACTACCGTGACGACGATCGGTTGATCTCGCCGAACGAGGTGATGGCGGTGGATCTCGGCCGTCTCGCTGTACCCCTCAAGGCCGCGAAATACGGTCGCGCCCGCAATCTTCAGCTCCTTGCACCGGTTCACCAACGCTGGAAGGTTTCATGCCTGACCAGCAACTCGATTAGGCTGTGGAAGGCGAGTTTAAGCGCAGTCTCGAGCGGAGTCCCCTTGATCTGCGGCGGCGTCCGGATCGACCTGCTGGACGCGATCCAACGCTCGATCTCGTACAGTTTGCCTGCGCGGCGGAGGGCGAGGATGGCCTTACCATCCTCGGGGTGAGGAATTCGGCCATGGCGGCAGCGCTCGAAGTTTGAGATTGTACGATCGCGGCCAGGGGAGGTCCAACAAGCCCGACAGAACCAGAACCTTCCAATCCGTCCTCTTGGCCGCAGTTATTGCATGCCCAGCGCGGCTATCAAATATCTCACACGTTCAAAGGCGTCCCGTGTTCGAAGGGCACGTTCGTCCGGATCGTCGATCTCGTCGAAATCCGCCACAAATCTGGGGCCCACGTGCTCCGGCGATGCGAACTTCTCAGCAATCTTGCGAAGCCCCTCCTTGACCAATTCGTGTCCCAAGTGAGGTCTGAATTCCTGGACGAGTGCGTCGAGACCGCCGGGATAGTTGGTCAAAGTAAAATAAACATCCCATGCGTCCTTTTCCTTCAGCCGGTCGTGAAGTGCCATGCCTTTCATTACGAGGAACGCGACCACCGAAGACACCCTGATCCGCGCTTGATCGCGGCCTCCCTCTGGCAATTCGCCTTCTATCTCGGCTTCGACGTAGAGATCGAATGCTAGGTCACAGCCGCGGGCTTTCCGCGCACGCCCCTCCTGCACCAACTGCGTGCGGTGCTTTGGGCCTGTCCCTTCGTATTCGCCAGCCAGGAAGTCAAGCTCGACTTTGATCGGGTTGCCCTTCACGACGACCGTGCGGTGAAAGATGAATGGCTGCCGCACATCGTGTTCGTAACCTCGGCGCAGTAAGAGTTTTTGGATTGTGGCGTACCCCGCCTCGCGGAGATTGCGGTGGTTCAAAGCCAGATCAACGTCGATGCTGCCGACGTGCGGCGTTGTGGCCGATGGGAGAAGGAGGTTAGCAGCCTGTGGTAATAGTCGCGAAAACATGTGACCTAGCGGATGTTTTGGGCGTCTATACTGCATGGCCATGGGAACCCGCAAGAAACGGGAGCGACAGGAAGATCTGTGGGTCGTCAATAGCGAGGTCGTGGGTACACCGGCGCATGCCTTTTACGATCGGTTGAATCAGATTCTCGACCAACACCATTTCGACCGTAACGTGGAGCAGCTGTGCCGGCGTTATTACAGAGGTCGCTTGGGACGCCCCAGCATCACGCCGGGGGTCTACTTTCGTTCGCTGCTGCTGGGGTACTTCGAAGGGATTGATTCGGAGCGTGGAATTGCCTGGCGGCTGGCCGACTCCTTGTCCATGCGCCAGTTCATCGCTTACGCTCTGACGGAGGCGACGCCGGATCATTCCACCATCTCGCGGACACGGCGGTTGTATTCGGTGGAAACGCACAAAGCCGTATTCCGGTGGGTGCTGAAGATCCTGGCCGAGGAAGGACTGGTAGAGGGGAAGACGGTTTCCATCGATGCGACCACGCTGGAAGCCAACGCGGCACTGCGATCCCTGGTACGACGGGATAACGGTCAGAAATATGACGACTATCTGAAAGACTTGGCCAAGGCGGCAGGGATCGAGAACCCCACGCGCGAGCAATTGGCACGGTTGGACCGCAAGCGCAAGAAGAAGGGGTCCAACAAGGAATGGAAGAACCCGTACGATCCGGATGCGCGGATCGCCAAGATGAAGGATGGCAGCACCCACATGGCGCACAAGGCCGAACATGCCGTGGACTTGTCCAGCGGTGCTTTGTTGGCCGTCACGCTGCAGGGAGCCGATCAAGGGGACACGACGACCATTCACCAGACTCTGGCGGAGGCGGGCGAAGCGGTGGCGGAGTTGATGGAGCACGAAGCTACGGCCCCAGCGGAGGAGCCGAAGATCCACTTGGGCAGCGTCGAAGAGGTGGTGGCCGACAAGGGTTACCACAGCGGAGCCGTACTGCAGGATTTGCACGCAGTAGACTGTCGTAGTTACATTCCGGAGCCGGAAAGGGGTCGGCGGAACTGGGAAGGGAAAGAGGGCGAGCAGAAGCAGGTGTACGCCAACCGGCGGCGGATTCGAGGGGCGCGCAGCAAGCGACTGCAGAAGAAGCGAAGTGAATTGACGGAGCGCAGTATGGCACACATGTACGAAACCGGCGGAATGAGACGTGTGCATCTGAAAGGAAGGGACAACATCCTGAAGCGTCTGCTGGTGCATGCTGGTGGCTTCAACTTGGCGTTGATCATGCGGAAGCTGGTGGGAATCGGCAAGCCCCGGAGGTTGCAGGGGGCTTTCGCGTGCATTTTTGCGTGCATCAGAATGCTCCTTCTCTATGCTTGGTCCGTGCTTCGAACCGGCCCCGGATTTAACTTCGCCCAACAGGAGCCAGCGGTAACCTTTTGACGGCCGGTGACGTTACTTAATCAACTCCACTCTTGCGCGTTTCCCAATAGGTCTCCGTTCAGAAAAACTCACCTTTACCACAGGCTGCTAGGCACCCAACCACCGACCACAACGATGTCATCGCGGTATTCGCCCAAGAGATGTACGAGTTCGAGGAGGACGGACCGCGCCGCCTCGACCTGGTCGGCGGAGTAGTCGCGAAAAGTCACAGCCATGCCGTTTTGATGACCTCCTCCAGGACCGCCGACGCTGCCTCCTCACCGCGTCCCTTCGTCTGGGTGAGGTCCAGATAAAGTTGGACAGGCGAAACAACCGGCGCGCTTTCGATTTCCTTGGCGCCGTAGAAGACGCCTTCGTCATATGGTTCGATCAGCGTTACGTTGGCTCCAGACGATACCGGCTTCAATCGCAAACGGGCGACCAGGGCCGAGACATCACCGAGGATGTAGGCAGAGACCCGTTGATATCGGACGGCAGGCGCAAATCGCGCGGCGCCGGAAAAGCCACTGAAAGCGATTTGAGCATTCAACTGCCGGCTCGCGCTCACGATTTCAGCTTCAGCCTGCGGGATCGGATCCAAGGAGTAATACTCGCCAGGCATGCTTCGTTCCGCTCGATAGTTCGCTGCCCATTCTGTCAGCATCGGAAGGGCCGCCTCATCGTACGGGCGAAGCCGGAAGCCGTCGGCTTCCGTCTGGATCCACTCCCGGTCCGCCAGGAGTTTCTTGACGTTCGCCACCTGACCGAGACTGACTTTGGATTCGTCTGCGAGTTCCTGCATCCGCCAACTTCGTTTTCCTCCCGTCAGGAGAACCCTAAGAATTCGCTCCGCCTTGGGTGAGTACAGCGACCGAAGATCACGTTTCTGGACGGTGGGGTTCGGGAACCGATCGCGCCGGATATAGATCTGATCGAACGCGATGCGACAGTTGCCGGCGAGGTCGAAATATCCGACTTCGTATTGATCGCAAATGGCAGCGGCCGCAGGCGCGATGTACGGCGCAACAAACACCGGGTAGGCGCCGTTGTCGGACCGTGCATAGTCCCGGAGAATCAGACACGCCTCCCTGGCCGAGCGCGGTTGTCCGCTCGATTTCACTTCGCACACAATGCGTCGATCAATGGCCTGGGAACGGATGGTGAGGACGAAGTCGATCCTGGAGTCGCCGCGGACGGATTCTCGCCGTATGGTCGCCGTCGCCAGGAATGGGATCTCCCGCAGAGTCGCAGTGATCCGATCCGCGGCGTCCCGTTCAACGTTCGATCCTTTCAGTATTCCAGCCATTTTCAGCGTCCGCTGAAACCTATGATTACACTGAAAGCTAGAACTGTCAACAGTCCCACCACGGGCGACAACCTTGAGAGAGGGCCGTGTGCGAATTGCCCAAGGGCACCTTCGCAAAGGGCCGACTCTCCGTGTACAAAACCGTGTACATGGGGGCCAGTTTTTCGTCGATTCCTGAGATTCAGAAGCTCGTAAGATCAACAACTTGCTGACGTTACAGGCCGTCTCTTACTCGTGGTTCGAATCCATGCCGGGGAGCCATACCGTGTGGTCACCAAATTGCCTTGCCGTTTTCGTTGACAGCATCCCTTTCAGCCATCTGCGTTATCCCAAACATTTCGCAAGTACTTAGCGCCGTCGCATTCTCCAGTTTGAAAACGCGGTTAGCGGGGGTACAACACGAACCCCCAGGGTTCGCGTCGGAGGCCAATGTTTTTCCGTCCAATTCTCCGTTTTCTCCTGTTGACAGGTCGCCGTTGTTGACAGGGGGTTCCTTGTTGGCGGCCCATGGTTGCAGTTTCCAACTCTCCGCGCCACACGATATCCTTGGAGGAGAAAGGCATCAGCAAGAGCCTTTCCGAGAACCAATCTGCGGCCCGACTCTCTCGCGGCGCCTACCCGAACGTCGATTCGATGCGCCATCTACACCCGCCAGTCCGTGAGTTCCGACGACGGTCTTTCCTCGTGCCAAGTCCAGTTTGAGGCATGTGATGAATTTGTAGGTTCGCAGCGTTCCAACGGCTGGGTCCTTATCGAGGAGCGTTTTGAGGATGACGGCTATTCAGGCGCAACGTCCGATCGTCCCGCGCTTCAACGGGTCTTGAACCTGATCCGAAAGCGGGAAGTCGACCGGCTTGTGCTCTATCGACTGGATCGGCTTTCCCGTAGCCTGCTCGGGTGCGCCAGCATCCTTCACGAGCTTCGCGAATGCGGCGTCGGCCTGGTGATTGTCACCGCTCCGGAACTTGGGAATAGCGCGCAGGACAGCTTCATGCTGAATATCCTCGCCGCATTCGCAGAGTTCGAGCGCGAGATGATTGCTTCACGCATCGCGGAATCCCGAGTGCGACTGAAAGCGCGGGGGCAACGGATCGCTGGCGCTGTGCCTTTCGGCTATGAGGCGGATCCACGGACGAAGCAGTTGCTGCAAAGCGCGAGTGAAGCGGCGGCGGTCAAGTGGATGTTTGACCAGGCTGCGACCGCAAAGACGCCGGCGGAGATTGCCGATGCTGCCAACGCCAAAGGTTGGCGCACGAAGGAAACCACAGGGCGCCGGACGGCCAAACAACACGGAGGGAATGTGTGGACGGCGCGTCAGGTGATCGCGACGCTGCGGAACCCCGTCTATCTGGGGTTGTTCCGGGACAAGGGCGACTTCCGGATCGGCCATCACGAGGCGATCGTCAGCCACGAGTTGTTCGCTGCTGTTTCAGCGCAGCTTGAGGCGCGCCGAACACGAAGGCCGGGCAAACGCTACCAGATCGACTGGCCGTTGAAGGGGCGCATCACGTGCGCGGTTTGCGGCACTCCAATGTCGCCGCACACCATCCGGTACCGGAACTTCATCTATCGCTATTACAGATGCCGCTCGACGGCTGGCGGACAGCGGCCTTGCGGGCGCCAAATTTCCGCACCTGCTATCGAAGGCGCGGTGCGGCAGAATCTCGAAATGCTCTGGGGCGTCCATTTGGACGAGGATCAGATTCGGGTCCATGTCGAGAGCGTCGTATATGATCACCGCGTTCGAAGCGTGAACGCGACATTCATTCGACCACCAGAGCCAGAGGAGGATCCGGATTCCAGAGAAGTCGAAGTTCCACTCGGCAAGCGCAGACGCCGCGATGCGTGACGCTGGTGCCGACCGGCGCGGTAGAACATCCACTGGTCAACTGATTGCCAGCTTAACTGGCTTGCCCACGCGGCTGAGCATTTCCACGAGCGTGTCGATTGTGAACTTGGCAGTCTTCTTGTTCACCACGTCGGACACACGCGGGCGCGAGACCATCAAAATCTCGGCGGCCTCGGCCTGCTTCAGGTGATGTTTCGCAATCCAGATAGACAACTCTTCCATCAGTTGCCGCTTCAGCTGGCGGGTGTCATTTATTTGTTTGCGAGACGCAGCCTGTAGACGTTTGGCCTCGTCAGGCGTGAAACCCAGTTCCAGAAAGAGATTCGCGCCCGGCTTTGTCACATGACGAATTTCGGTGTCGATCTTCATTTCTTTTCCTTCCTCCCGTTCACCACAGCTCGATAGCGCGCCGCGGCAGTAGCCTTGTCTTGCTTGCTGGTCACCTGACTCTTCTTCTGAAAGCAATGCAGGACGTAGATGGCTTCCTCGAACTTGGCCACGTACATTACGCGGTAAATACCGCTTGCCTCCCTGATCCGAATCTCCCTCGTGCCCGCGCCTACCTCGTCGAACGGTTTCCAGTCGGCTGGCTCAAGCCCGGCTTGGACCTTCCCCAACTGGAAGCCCGCTTCCTTCCGGGCGTCTCTTGGAAATGCCAGCACATCGTCGTAGGCCGACCCTACCCAACGGATTTGTTTTTCGTCGTCCATAGAGCTAGCATGTATAAAATTTTATACGCGCCCGCCGGCGCAAGTCAAGCCGCTCGGTGAGCGATGATCAGCGGGATGTTGGGGCTGTCAACAGTGAACGGTGGAGTTGGAGTGTGGCATTCCTGGCTACCAAGCGATGTATGCGGAATTCGTTTTGGTGATGCGAGGAACGACCCGACGTGTTCCGTGTTTTCAGTGACTTACGAGGCGGCTGTGAATCGCACTGTGGCGGGGGGGAATTGAGCCACTACCGTTTTGCCCCAACTCGAAGTGCGCATGTTGTTGACAGCAGCGCGACCCGTCTCCTTGGCCCGTATCCGCCACATTCAGCAAGTTTTCGCGGGCCGCGCATTTTCTCCGGTTGGAAGAGAGGCTTCGTGGGTGTGCAGGCGCAACCCCAGGGTTGAGGCCGAACCCCACGTTTTCACCTGCGAATTCTCCGGTTTCTCTGGTTGACAGGAGGCGTTTGTTGACAGCCCAGTCCAACGTGGGCTTCAGGGACTCAGAATTTCCAACTCGGCTCCCAGTTCTGAACCCTGCTCGAACCTTGACCAGCCTCTGAATCTGCATCGGAGTCGCAGTCTCCTGTAGGCGGAACAGCCGGCCTGTCACATCCGCCAGAACCCATAAGCTCCATCGTATACCCCAGTGCAGCGGCAGCCTCTCTGATCGGCGCACTCCTTGCAAGAGATGAACCTCCGTCCGCAACGGCGGCGGTACGCGGGCCCAGGTCTTCATCAAGATGCGGCTGTTCGCCGGACTCAGGCTGACGTCGAGAAGAACCCGATATCCGGTTCCCCAGGTTTTCCGACCAGCAGCGCACGGTCAAGCAGCCGGTTGCCTTCTTCGCACGAGGTTTCCGGGAGAAGGCAGCAGCTGTGACAGGCGGAGAGATTGCAGTTCTCGGCACCCTGACCATTGCTTTCTATGCAAACCGGATCGGAAGAACACCACCCGGCCTTTTGAATCGCGCGCATCACGATATTCTCGAACAGGCCCTCCTTTGCCTGCCGGACAAGTCCGCCCATTGAGCCTTCGGAATCTCCCGAGGCAGTATAGATAAGGACTCCACACATGGGATTTGCGGGGTCCTCCAGATCACAGTACAAACGCTCACGCAGGGAGGCGCTGCCGTATCCGCATTCATAGGCAAGCTGATTGATGACCACATGCGCGAACGTGTGCAGAAGCACGAGCTGGGGTGTTACTGGTCGTTGCGGCTGCCCCTGAGCAACGCGGCGCTGATTGTACCTGCCATTCAACTGCTGGAGGCGCTCTGCGATGAGGGGAGTGCGGCGCAACCAGGCATCCATTCGCCCGGTATCGAATTCCAGAAAAATACCTTCGCCTCTGACGATCATGGCAGGAAGCCAGTCGATCCGTTGATCCAGAGCGAGCCGTTGAAGACGGGGACTTGTAAGATTCCCGTCCGGGGGCAGAATTCGGGTGAAGCCTTTTAGCGCGCGTGTTTCGCGAAGCTTAGGGACAAGCGCGAGATGTGAAAAAGACGTGGATACCGGTGATTGGTATCCGGTCAACGAGGCGGTCTCGACCAGCAAGTCGCTTTGCGCCGCTCCGCGCGCGGCCTTCAAGGCGTCGTACTCACTTCGCCGGAAGGCCGCTTCGGTCTGGCCGATGAGTGTCGATGGTTCAGGTATACCTTCAAGTTTTCGTTGAGCCGCAGCCAGCAAATCCTTCGGATCAAGATTACGCATTGACGCAACCATTTCACAGCGATCTGGTGACACTTTTCCGCCGACTAGGCCCGACGAGAGCGGTCCCCATATCCTCGGGTCTTCAAGTGCTTTGACGATTCCGCCGGCGGCAGCTTCCGCCCACAGTGGCAGGTAAATTGAGCTCACGACATGGGGGAAATAGACGTTTGAAGCTCCGCGTTGCACAACCTGGAGGAACTGGCCGCATCCCGGCGGGTTCTCCCATTCGCCCAGCCAGGGACGAAAGCCCTGGCAGTCGCATCCTATCTTATGTAGTGCGCCACCGTTCTGATCGTTGAAATCAAAAATTCCGCCCAGGCTCCGGCTCTGGCCACAGGTACATGTGATCCTGATACCTGTGAGTCCTGCCGACGACCGGCCCGCAAGCATCCGCAACTGGCACTGAGGACCGCCGGGCTGACCGCGATGGACCCACTCTCTAAAAGGGAAATCCTGTATATGGCCCTGAGGGCAGGCCGTGACAAAGCGGACCGGTATCACCCACGGTTTGCGCTTTCGCTGAACGCAATTGCGGGTTTGCCACGGAACCGCTCTGCATCGCTGGCGATTGCCGAAAAGCGAGAGTTCCTCCATGCCGCCGCAAAAGTGACAGTAGTGCCATCGGGGAAAGCGCACAAACGGTACGTCCTGGTTTGGCAACTGCACCCCAACGCCGGGATCGCGGTGATCGGGAGGCAGACGGAGATGGCTCACCCCGAGGCGAGCCTCAAGTCGCTCCTCGCGAATCAGCCAGTCGGCTGGGCATTGTTTTTTCGCGTGTGCGGTCCAGGCGTCAAGCCCTGCTGTCATGAGGGCCTCGTCGCGCGGGAAGGAAACCATAGCTCCGACACCGAACGGGGAGATGAGTTGCCCTCTGCGAATGGGTCTGTCAGCGGGCATCTATTCGTCCTCCGGTTGAGGGAATTTGGGAAGCACACGGGCGTCGCACGTCGAATCGACATTGCGCATCGAGCTTGGCGTCTGATAGGTGGGCTCACCCCATTCCGCAAGTTTCTGAGTGCCCGCCGGATACATCAGTGGTGTGTCCGCCGACGGTGGCTTGAAGTCTCCATACCGGGGTGGCGGATTGCGACGCCAGTCGCTGAATATCTCCTTCAGTTGCTTTCGGGCCGCACCCTCCTCACCGGGATCAATCTCCCGAACACGCGCTGCGATGATCTCAGTGACTCTGGGTACAAGATCCTCCACAGGCTTCCAGGGTTGCGGCCAGCTGCGGGAGACGTCTCCGCCGAGGTACCTCACAAGCGTGACCGCAAGCGCATGCAGAGCACGGTCGCGCACCGGAACGGCAAACGGCGTGACGCTCGTAGGCTCCACCCATCGGTATATCGTCTCGTGATAAGAACGGAAATGCTCAAAATGAGAGCGGTCCCTTGGCTTGGAGGGATTGTAAACGGTCACCACTAGACCGGGGTGGGAACGTCCGACACGGCTCGTGGCCTGAATGTACTCTGATGTCGTCTTGGGCTGGCCTACGACGGTCATGAGACCGAGTCTTGGAACATCCAGTCCGACCTGAATCATGTTCGTGGCAAGGCAAACGTCAATTGGGTGGGACTCTCTGGTGCCGTCCCATCTGACGAAAAGCTGCTGAAGGACTTCCGGTATCTCGCTACTCTGGACACGGCTCGTCAACTCGCGATCCGCGTTGATAAATCTCCTCGGGTCATAGGTTCCATCCGGCCGGATCTCCAGACGATCCCACATCGCATTTAGATAGTCGGTGATATCCGCGCGAATCAGCGTCGCCGCGTGCCCGAGTTCGCGGAGGCTGTTGAAATACGACATTAGCGTCCAGTACGGATCAAGCTCGTCTGGCGTCCTGCCATTGAGGCTCTTGACGGATTGAAGCAGCGACGCCATGACCCGGATCTGTGCCGTGACGTGAGATGAAAGGGCCGTCGCGAACACACCGACATACAGACGGCCCGGAGCTTTGGCGTCCTCATGTGCAAAGAAGGATTCGCCTGCCTTGAGGCCCTGGGACGGAAAAAGGAACACCTTGCGACCGTAGAGATTCTGAACCTGCTCTCCGGCACGACAGATGGTTGCCGTTGAAGCGATGATCTTAGCCCAAATCCGTTGTCCGAAGCGTTCGTGCGTGCAGAGTTCATCAATCGCGGTTTCGTAGTGTCCGACCATTGACCCCAACGGGCCGGAGATCAGATGCAATTCATCCTGGATTACAAGGTCCGGCGGAAAACATCGCCCGCCCGTGTCCAGTCCGAACAGGCTGCGCGCCTCGGGATACCAGGGAAGCAGCGCGAACTTATCAACGGTTCCGATCAGAAGCGTAGGACGTTCGGCATAGATCGCCTCATCGACGACATAGAGGGGAAGGCTGCCATGAAAATCGCAGTCGGTATCGTCACAACCGAACTCCACGCGTTTTGGATTGAAGAGCTGCCTGTAGCCTTTTACCTGATAGCTGCGACCGAATTCGACCGGCCCCATCTGTGCTCCACACCATGGGCAGTTGAGCATGATGAAAGGATTCTCGCGGCCATCGGCCAGAAGCTGCTGAAGCTTCTTTGCAGCGTCATCGTGGCGGATCGGCGTTACGTCTCCGCCAACCCACAGGCCGATTGAAATCGGCGTCGCTCCAAGATCATCTTCCCGCTCGCGCCGGATAAGCTCGCACGCACAGATGAGAGATGCGGCCCGCTGATACTGTTGCGTGGTGAGCAATCGCAGGGTGTAGCGCATCAGAGCGGTTGTGCCATCATTCTGCGGGTTGTCGAGCCGGCGCCAAAATATTGCGAACGCTGTCAGTCCAAGATAGGCTTCCGTCTTCCCGCCTCCGGTCGGAAACCAGATCAGATCCACCATCTTCCGCTCATCGCCACCGCGCTGACTCATCGAAGCGAGGTTCATCAGAATGAAAGCGAGCTGGAAGGGACGCCAGCGGCCACGACCTTTCGGCAGGTTGCTGAGATCCGGCTTTACGTAGGGCTTTTCAATAACAAGCGAACTGCCTTTCTTGATCCATCTGCGTTGCTTCTGCGGGTTGGAGGCGAGGTCGTAATGAAACTGCTGTGCGAGCATCGCCCGGTTCATCAGTGCGAACGCCTGAGCCACAAGATCATCAGTATCAAGCAGCGCTATGCCCCCGCGAATACGTTGCAGCGCTTCGCTGCATTGCATCAGGTGTCGTCGGGCGGCCTCCTTCTGTTCATCCGGAAGGCGGTCGATTTCCTGGTTCCTCTTCCCGATCCATTCCTGATACCGATCCGCAAGCTGGGTACACAAAGTAATCGATTCCGGTCCGGAGGAGGAGAGGGCGAGCATGGAAAGATCGAGACCCTCAAACTGCGTCGGCACGATTGGTTTGATCTCGAAGGTCGGCAGCGACTCCGTTCGGATGCGTGAAACAGCATCCCGGGTTCCGCCTTCCCAATTGGCGGCGCAACCATGCCCCACCGCGAAGGTCTTCAGATGCGAGAAGAGAAGCCGTAGCGATTGTTCCTCCTCGTCCAGAGAAACACCAATCCGATCAGGGTATTCAAGGAAACAGGACTCATTCTCACGTCCGGCAATCTCAATTCCGCATTGAAAGAAACACTCTTCGTCGCGCGGTCGCTGCGCCTGGGCGGCGCGGTTGTTCAGGAGAGTAAATGTGATAATGCGCTCCGCTTCTGTATTTGCTGAGAGGACGTGAGGCCGACTGAACACATGGACCACCAGGGCCGTTTCAGTCTCGCCGTTCCTGACGGGATACTGACGCACCAGAGTCCGTTTCGCTCTGAAGTCCGAACAATCGATATCGAACGTGAAATCGACGGGACGGCGAAGCCAATGAGGCTGCCACTTGCCATCCTTATCAGTGCGGCCCAGACCGGTAATGATCTCGCGCGTATAGTGAGCAGCTGTGACACGAACTTTGAGTCTCGCCGGAAGTTGCAGCAGTGCGGAAATTCCCATGGCGCTGGGAAGATACTCGTTTGCGCGGTTCACTTCCTGATCGGTTGGAACTTCCCCTTCACCACGAGCGTCGGCACGCGGATCGCCGAGTCCCGTTTCCTCGTTGTCCAGCTCATCAGCCACGGGTACCGCGCTGTTGTCGAGGTCCGCTTCGGCCTCGGTCGCGGTTTCGGCGACGGCCAGCGCAGCCTTCCTAGGAAAGAGGACGCCTGCACTATAGCGCAGGCGGGGCGGGTCCTGAGGCCTGAGAATCTCCTCCCTGTTGAGCTGTTGTGCGGGAAGGCCCGGATCTGGACCGACCAGTTCCCGCCGGAGAAAATCGAGTATTTCGCTGCGAACTTCCGCGCTCAAAGCATCACCTCCACAGATCTGACATCCGCTTTCTGAAAGCTTCCCGTACCGCTGCCTTTGTACGGACATGCAGCAGCACCGTCAACAGACTACGGGCACGTGACATCGCAACGTAAAGCAGGGAGCGGTCATCATCGCTGTCAATCCGGTCCACGTCGCAAAGCACGATGACTTTGCTCTCCATGCCCTTGAAGGCCTGAGCGGTGGCGAAGCAGAAAGTCGGGATCCGACCGTGCTTCGGTGCAGCTTGGTCGATAGATCGAATCCGGAAGAGATCAGTATCTGTGAGCCCCCCGGCTGCCGATTGTTCGAGCCGATACCTGGACAGAATAACGATGTCTTCAGGGACAATGCCGGATTCGGTTGCGAGCCGTGAAAGAACTGTTTCGAGAGCGTCCCTTTGAGATGTTGCGTCAGTGTACTCCAGGTAATCGACGGGCATGCCGTCAACCTGACCCATCCGATACGGGGGCGAATCGAATCCCGAAAGGAGGGCAGTCTCCTCACCGATGCGGCGAGTATTGCGGCAGTTCTGTTTGAGGCTCGCACGGGCATGGAAACCGCGTCTTGCACTCATCAGCTCGTTCGCATCCGTCGGGTGACCGCTTCCGTAAATCGCCTGACGGTGAAAATCACCGAAGAACGCCCACCTGCCGTCGTTAAGACCGCCCTTGACCCAGACGTTCAGCAGATCGAGGATCGACGGGCGCAAGAGATCCTGAGCCTCATCCATCACAATGACGTCGAACCGGTCCGGACCGGCTTCAAGGGCAAGCTGCCCGTAAAGAGGATAGACCGAGTCGAACAGCTCCGCGTCGTGCGACTGTTTCTCCGCTGTCTGAAATTCAACTGCGATAGGCGACAGGACAATAACATCACGGAGGCACTTGTAGAATCGGCCCGCCGTGATATTCGCGCCGGTCGTGGTAGCCGCTATTTCATTCGCGAACCAGTCGCCCAGAAGTCTGTTGAAGCAGATCAGCAGTACACGGTCTCCCGAACGCGCACAGCGTCTTGCGAATTCCAGCGCGAGCAGAGTCTTGCCAGTCCCCGCTGCGCCCTCAAACAGGCAGCGTGGGTTGCCGCCAAGAAGATCGAGCAGGTCGTATTGCTCTTCGGTCAGCCGCAGGAGACGCCGTTCTGAATCGCCGACTACGGTGCCACGGGCGACGATCCTCTCGAAACTTCGGTGCTTGGCAAGAGTGACCCAATAGCGCTTGACTGAACTGACCCGCGCCGAGAACGGGACTGGGAACGGGAATGCGGGACAGAGGGTCGTCATCCACGCCGAAGGCGTGTTCCTTTGGTGGGAGTAGAGGAGCAGGCGATATCATCCACGCCGCAGGCGTGCGGGGTGGTTTTCCATCATCCGCACCAAAGGTGCGCATCGTGAGGTG
>JAIQFL010000236.1 GCA_020073365.1 Terriglobia bacterium
AACGAACTGCACCGGGTATGTGCCGGAGACCGGTGCCGAGACTTCCGCGAAATCGCAGCCCTGGGCGGAGGGTGTTACCAGGATAGTGGAATCGCGCGGAACGTACAGGGCGTCATAGGGGGCAAGTTGGAAACGCTCAGCGCCCGTCTCGGCACTGGTCTCGGCACCAGTCTCAACCCTGGCGCGGCCGCCGAGGCAGATCAGGCCGGTCTCGAGCGTGCCGGTGGAGAACTCTAGCGATGGGTCGCCGGAATCGAGGATGATCCTGCCGTAGTGCAGGTGGCGCACGGAAGCGGTGCCGGGATTCAGCCAGGGCGTCCGCCCCTTGCGGGTGTGGGTGGCTCGAATCAGGCAATCTGCCTGGTTCACATTATGAAACATTATGTATCGTATTCCGCCATTAGGATAATGCGATTCACGGCGGGTGTCAACAAAAAAGTGGCTCAATCTGAACCGAAGTGTACTACAATGTGAAACGATGACAAACACAGTGGCAGTGGCAGAACCCGGCGGCGTGCGGGTACTTCATAAGACGCTGGATATTCTGGAGACGATCAAGGGCACCGAGTCGGGATTCCGGCTGGCGGAACTGGCGCGCAAAGTGGAACTGCCCAAGGCCACGGTATACCGCATCCTGACGACGTTGGAAGGCCGGGGATATCTGGACCGCGCGCCCGACGGCAGCTATCGCATGGCCAAGAAGCTGTTCGATCTGCAACGCGCGGTGCCGCTGGAGCAGGTGCTCAGCCGCGTCGCGCAACCGTTGATGGAGAAGCTCGTGGCATCGTGCAAAGAGACCGTGAACCTGGGACTGCTGGATGCCGGCGAAGTGGTGGTGATCAACACGGTGGAGAGCCCCCAGGCGGTGCGGATGTCCTCGAAGATCGGCAACCGGCGTTTCCTGCATTCGACGGCGCTTGGCAAGGTAATGCTGGCGGGCCTCCTGGACAAGGAGGTGATGCGGCTGCTTCGTCTGAAGGGGACTCCCAAGCTGACGGACGAGACGTTGACGAACAAAGCCGCGGTGCTGGCGGAGATTCAGAAGGTGCGGCAGCAGGGATGGGCCCTCGACAACCAGGAGAATGAGTTGGAAGGGCGCTGCATCGGCGCGCCTATAGCGGGCCCGGATGGACATGTCCTGGCTGCATTGAGCATCTCGGGCCCGGTGTTCCGCATGAGCCTGGAGCGCGCGTGCGGGCTGGTTGCGGAGTTGAAGGCGATTTGCGGAGAGATCTCACGGGGGGTGAGAGGGTAGGGCTT
Organism: Terriglobia bacterium; assembly: GCA_020073365.1. Taxonomy (GTDB): domain Bacteria; phylum Acidobacteriota; class Terriglobia; order Bryobacterales; family Bryobacteraceae; genus JAIQFL01. Next base: position 1,261 of record JAIQFL010000236.1, read on the forward strand.
CAATCTCATGTGGGTTCGCTCCAGTTTTGCAGGATGAGGGGGGCGGCGATCCGCTGAAAGTGGCGAACATTGTTAGTCACCAGAACCGCGGCGGCGGCGAGCGAATGCGCCGCGATCATCATGTCCAATTCGCCGATGGAGTGGCTGGCTTTTACGAGCTGATGCCGGATCTCAGCGTAGAAGTCGGCCGCCTCGGAGTCCCAGGACAACACCCGGACAATTCTGAGAAACTGGCGCACGCCAACATGAAGCCGGTGGTCGGGCGGAAGCCGCTTCAGGCCATAGAGCAGTTCCGCACGGGTCACCACCGATACGCACACCATGGACGGCTCGACAGCCGAGAGCTTCGCTTCTATGTGGGGAGAACGACCCTTGATAATGTAGCTCGCAATGTCCGTATCGAGCATGTGAAGCATGCTCACGGTTCTTCACCGAACAGATCGCGATCTTGCGGTGGCAGATTCATTGGACGATCAGCCATGAAATCATAGGGGACGTTGATGGAGTGCATCATCTCGAAGAAATCCCGCCACACTTTCGCACCGGGCCGGTTGGACAGTACGACGTCGCCCGTTATGTCGTCGCGCGTGACGTAAACCTCGTCACCATCGAAGCGGAACTCAGCGGGCAACCGGACAGCTTGGCTGGAGCCGTTCTTGAACAGTTTTGCAATTCGTGTCTCCGACATGGCGATGAACCTTTCAGTCAAACCGAGAGTCTATATCTTAGTATATACTGTCACCATTCCGTTGGGAAGCCCATCCCAGGCGAGTAGGCGGGTGCAGGCGGGCGAGTCCGGTGTACGGCCCGAGAGTCATCCCAATTCCGCTCGCAGTACACGGTAGAACTCCTCTCTCGCGTAGCGCTCCAACCAGGGAGTGTGGCCGCAATTCGTCAGCGTCACCAGGCGGAACTCTCGGAGCCGGGCGGATAGGGGCTCTGAGACACCGGCGGCAGGAGACGGGTCGTAATCGCCGTGCACCGCGACTACCGGGCATACTACCTGTTGTGCACACTCCAGCAGCTCGCCGGTTCGACGCATTCGCGCGGCGTCCTTCCACACCTGGCGGTAGATCTCGCCGTTGGGACAGACCGCGCCGGGCTCATCCGGTTCCTCGAGGGGAGCATAGGTGTCGGCCTTCCGAGCGAGGCTCCCCAGGCGATCCAGCAGAGCATCCGGGTCACCCGTGGCGTCGCTCTCCAGGGCGGCAATCGCAGCTTCGAACTCCACTCTTTCCCGCTGGTTCAGACGGCTGAGTCTGGTACTGTGAGGGCGCGCGGCGTAGCGTTCTTCGAGGGCTCCACTACTTACCAGAATCAGCTTGCGGACCAGTTGTGGAAATCGTGAGGCGACCAGCAGGCTGAGCCAGGCTCCCCACGAGAAACCGATGAGCACGGCGGGAAGGGCGGCATGTTTCGTGAGGACTTCTCGCAGTTCCTCGACCTGACCCTCAACCGATGTGGCGGTTTGGATGGGTTCGAGAACGCCGCGTTCCTGCGCCAGACGGCGCGCTACGACGGCCATCTCTCCTGCCGCGCCGGGGCCTCCATGGATCAGCGCCACGCGAAACGGCGAGGAGCCATGAGTTCTGAGATTGGCGTCCATCGAAACTCCAGCATAGACGGATTCGACTATGCGAATTTCGCGGAGGGCGGAGTTACTGATTCATCGCGATGCTCCCGCAACCACCGCGACCCGACCTCGGGGTGATGACGTGGCGTTCGCGGACGGTCACTTGCCCTTTTCCGGCGGATTCCAATTGATGGGGCCTTTGACGAAGCGGAAACGGAGTTGTTCGAGGAGTTGGGCGTTGCCCTTGGCGAGATAATCGTACGCATCGTCCCACTCCTTTCCCCGCTTCCACCCGGTCTGTGTCAGGGTGACGCGCGTTTCGGCGCCGAGGGGCTCGAAATCGAAGACGGCGGTGGTGCGTTCGCTGCGTACGGTGGGGAACCTTTCCGGCGCCATGGCGCGCATCACCAACTGGCGCTGCGGGGTATAGCTCGCGATCGTGCCGCCGCCGGTGGCGCCGCCCGGATAGTGGACGGTCCACTCGCCGCCGTTCCGCAGTTCCACCGTCACATCGGACCACAACCAGGTGATCAGACCGGCCCGGGTAGTGAAGGCGTCCCACACGTCTTCGATCTTGGCGGGGACCACCACTTCGAGTTTCAGGGCCTTTCCCGGCGCGTCCAGCTTGCTCACCTTCACGGGGCTGGCCTGGTCCGCGCCAGACAGGACGGGCGCTCCGCAGAGCATCAATACGATTAGCGTTCTCTTCATTTCCGTTTACCTCTTTTCTTGAGTCGAGATGGTTCCCCTGTCAGGCAGGCGAAGTAATTTCGCAGTTGGGCCACCGATTGGTCGAAGGGCTCGATCCGCCGGGAGGATCGGGACTGCAGAACGCCACCCTCCATGGTGGTCAGCACGAAGGTCGCCAGCGCGTCCAGATCCAAGCCCGGCGGAAGGCGGTCGCGCGCCTGCTCCAGGCATCCTCGAACGGCGCCGATCCAAGCGGTGAAGTTGGCGGCGATCCGACTGTGGGCCGGAAGATTCTCGGCCTCGATTTCCAGGGCCAGGCGGCCCAGCGGACAGCCGTAGCGGCAGCCGGTTTCGACCAGCCGTTCACGGTAGCCCTGGAGAATGGCAAATACCCGGTCGATGGGATCGCGGCGCCGCGCGAATGCGGGCCTCACGATCACCGGCTCCAGCCCTTCCAGATAGCCGTCGAGCACCGCCAGGAGGAGCGCTTCCTTGCTGTCGAAAAAATGATAGAAGCTGCCGCTATTGGCTTGCGCGCGTTCGAGGATTTCGGCCATTCCTGTGGCGGCATAGCCTTTCTCCCAGAACAGGTAGCGCGCGGCCTCCAGCAGTCGGGTACGTGTCGAGGGGATTGGCGGCTTTACTTGATTGATCGTTCAAGTAAATCATGGCTGCGCGGAAAAAGCAAGGGGGCCCGGAGCGCTCGTGTGCCGACAGTGCAGAGCGCTCGCAACGTGCGGCTCAACCGGACCGTAATCCTCGTACTACGCCGTACAAACGTCCTTACTGCGACGGGAAGCCCAAGTGGTCCTGGATTCGATACCGCTGGTGTGCATTTCTGTCCGCTTCGCGCAATTCCTGCTTAGCGCGGACACTCCGGCGCAGGTAAATAGGGAGCCGGCATGCCCGGCGCGGCGTTCCACCTGTGTGATTTGAAGACCGCATTAAACTTGGCCCCATGCTTGCTCAGAAGAAGGGAGCTTAATGTCACCAACACCGGAGCAAGGCGATGCGTTTGAGTTTTCGGTTAATCCTGTCTCTCATCGCCGGCGTGACCGCCGTCTCGCTGGGCTTTGCCATCTACCAGGCTCAAGCCGAGGTGCGAATTCAAAGGGACGACCTCCAGCGCCATGCGCTGACGTTGGCTGAGGGGCTGGAGCGTTCCGTCGAACCCCTGCTGCTGGTGGGTCCTCCCCGTGATTTACAGGCTCTGGTGGATCGTTTCCAGAACCACGAGCGCCTGGCCGGCGTGGCGGTCTACGACTTGCGAGGAACGCCGTTGGCCATCACGGCCGGGTTGGCATCGCCTCTCCGGAGTACGCCGAGCGCCGTCACCCAAGCGATTCTGAAGGGGCGGGGGTCCGGACAGTTCTTCCGCCTCGCGGGCGAGCCCATGCATGCCTTTGCGTTGCCCCTGCGCGCAGGCACTGGCATCATCGGGGCGATCGCCATCTTTCATGACGTCGCCTACATCAGCGCGGACCGGGCGGTGGTGTGGAGACACGCGCTGGCCAGTATGGCCGTGCAGACCATACTGATCATCTGCACCACGCTGCTGATTGTGCGCTGGAGTTTGGGCGGGCCGCTGCGGCGGATGGTTCAGTGGCTGCGGGACCAGCGCAGCGGACGCATGCCCAATAACAGAGATGTCCCCCAGGAAGAGATTTTCGGGCCGCTCGCGACCGAGGTGACCCACCTCGCCAGCAGCCTGAACGCGGCCCGCGCGGCAGCCCAGGAAGAAGCCCGCCTGCGCGAAGCGGCCGAATCGCTCTGGACGCCGGAAAGACTGCGCGTCTCCTTGCGCAGCAAGTTGAACGGAAGCCGGCTGTTCGTGATCTCGAATCGCGAACCGTATGAACATGTCCGCCGCGGAGGCTCGATCGTCTGTTCCGTGCCTGCCAGCGGCCTGGTGACGGCCTTGGAACCGGTCTTGCGCGCCTGCGATGGAACCTGGATCGCACAGGGAACCGGGGATGCCGACCGCGAAACCGTGGATAAGGATAGCCGCTTGCGGGTACCGCCCGATGAACCTCTTTATACACTCCGCCGGGTGTGGCTCACCAAGGAAGAAGAGGAGGGGTTTTATCTTGGCTTCGCGAATGAAGGGCTGTGGCCGCTGTGCCACATCGCACACACGCGCCCGGCGTTTCACGTGAAGGATTGGGATCACTACCGCGCCGTGAACGAGCGATTTGCCGAAGCCCTGCTGGAGGAGATGGAGGGCGAAGAGCACCCGGCAGTCCTGGCGCAGGACTATCATTTCGCCTTGCTGCCGAGAATGATTAAGGAACGCAGGCCAGACGCGCGCGTAGCCATTTTCTGGCACATACCGTGGCCCAATCCCGAAGCCTTCGGGATCTGCCCCTGGCAGCGCGAACTGCTGGACGGGATGCTGGGAGCGGACCTCATCGGGTTCCACGTGCAGGCCCATTGCAACAACTTTCTGGAGACGGTGGACTACGCGCTGGAGTCCCGCATCGATTGGGAGCACTTCGCCGTAAATCGCCGCGATCACGTCACGGCGGTAAGGCCGTTTCCCATCAGCGTGGCATTCAACGGCAAACATACTTCCGCTCCGGCTGAGCCCTCCTACCTGGAGCGTGCCGAGTTGTTCCGTCAATTGGGCGTGGAGGCGACCTTCATGGGAATCGGGGTCGATCGCGTCGACTACACCAAGGGTATCCCGGAGCGGTTTCGTGGAATCGAGCAGCTTCTGGAAGAACATCCCTGCTATCAGGGCAAGCTCACCTTCGTTCAGATCGGCGCGCCGAGCAGGACGCGGATCAAGCGGTATCAGGACCTGATGGTGGAAGTGGAAGCCGAGGCGTTGCGCATCAATCGCCGCTTCCAGACAGGGCAATGGAAGCCCATTGTATTTCTGAAGCGGCATCACAGCCACCAGGAGATCGAACGGTACTATCGGGCGTCCCACTTCTGCCTGGTGACTTCGCTGCACGACGGCATGAACCTGGTGGCCAAGGAGTATGTGGCCGCGCGCGCGGATGAGCAGGGAGCGCTGATTCTGAGCCGGTTCACGGGCGCCAGTCACGAACTGCCGGACGCCTTCGTCGTCAATCCCTACGACACTGCCGAACTGGCTCGCACCATCCACATCGCTCTCGAGATGCCTCCGGCGGAGAGAAGCGCGCGCATGCAGCGAATGCGCACAATGGTGCGGGAGAACAATGTGTACCGGTGGGCTGGAAGCCTGATCGGGGAACTGGCTGGAATCCGCCTGGCACAGGGCCGCACCGCAGCGCCCCGCACGCCGCGTCTGGAGTTTCTTGCCGAGAAGCTCCCGGAAGTGACTGACAGCCTGGAGGCCGTCTCATAACGTTAGCCTGGACCCGTTATTTGCGGCCACTCGCGCATGTAACCGGTCAGTCAACCGCCCATGGCAGCGGACGGGCGGATCTCAATGCCTGGCTGTGGAATCGAGATCGCCGGCGATCAAGCGATCGATTAGTTCGACGACCCCTTCCCCGTGGCTGCCGCGCGTGACGATGTCCGCACGTTCCTTCAGCGCGGGCAGCGCGTTAGCGACCGCGACTCGGCACCCGCAAAACCGGAGGAGCGCATGGTCGTTCTCCGCATCGCCGACGCCGACCACGTTGCGAGGTGACACTCCCAGATGCTCCAAGGCAACCGCCAGGCCCGACGCCTTGTTCACACCGGATGGCAGAACCATCAGAGACCCCTTGTTGAAGATGACTTGTAGCTCCAGCCCCAGCGACCGGATAGCGTCTAGTATCTTGTTGCTCTCCAATTCTGTGGAGGCAACGATGGAGCGGCCTATGCTGAGGGGAGACACGCCACGCTCCCGGAGCGCCCGGAGGAATTGTCCGGGCGGCGCTTCGGCCAACTCTTCCTCCCGCCGATCCTCCGGGAAGTAGAGCAGCGCCCCGTTTTCGGCGACGACCACGTCGAACAGTTCCAGATGGGGGAAAGCCGTAAGGAGGTCCGGCACTTCCCGGCCAGTCACCAGAATCGCTTTACGCCCGGAGGCGCGCAGCCGATGGAGCGCCGCGACGGCGGCGTCGCTTACCTCCCCATGGTGAGCCAGTGTCCCGTCGTAGTCGGTTGCCAGTGCAAGGAAACGCATCCTGATTTAATTATGACGGAAGGGGAAGGGAAGCGGCCCTCGGCAAAACGCCTGCTCCTGCCGCAGCGCATAGGCCGATTCGATTCCGGCGACCAGCAAAAACCAACACAGGCAAGAATGCCCGTGTCACCAGGACTAGGTTGGCCCGCCAGTCCAGTAGGGCCTTCCTTTCTCGTCGCGGAAGTACGCCGTGTCCAAATCCCGGCGCACTTCGCGCGCCAGCACGATCGTTCCGCCGCCGAATTTGACCTTTGACCCGGCAATCTGGAGCCGGTTGCCCCTGGCATAGGTGATCTGTAGCTCCTTCAGGTACTGCACGGGGGCTACATAGACTTCGACGGTGGTTTCCTTGTCCGTGTCCACGACGACGAGATGCAGACCGCTCAACGGGCTGCCTTTGGGAACCTCACGGGTGTCCGTAACCGTCGCCGAGACATTCACGACAGAGCCTGGATCGTAACGCGGCTCCTGTTCCGCCCGGCCAGTCTGCCCAGGTATGGCTGCCATTGGCGCCAGCAAAGCCGCGATGCCGAATAGCACGGCGGGTAATCGGGAACCCATAGCCATTCCCCCTTTTCCGAGGATTGCTGTCCGCAATCAATATAGGACAATGCGATCCCGAATTCAATGGGCCGACTGGAGAGACGGAGCGTGTTGCCTCGTCCAACTATGGCACCCAAGTGCGCAAAACCCGCGCCTCACCCACGGACCGAATCGCAGGCTGCTCGCCGCTCTCCGGCAGCAGCCACACCTCACCGGCCTTAAACGGGGCGCCAGCGATGGTCCCCAATCCCTGCACCAGGATCCACAACTGGCACTTCTGCGCTTCCGGCCGCAGTTCTTGCCCTGGCGTCATCCGCACCAGCTCCGTAACGAAATGCTTCGACCGCACGAGCAACTCGCGGCCCTCGGCCAACGGCTCCGGCTTCACCGCCCCCGGATGCACTCCCAAATCCGAAATGGGCACCGCCTGGTCCACGTGGAGCTCCCGGGGCCGGCCATAATCCCACAAGCGGTAGGTCACATCCGAGTTCTGCTGGATCTCGCACAGCACGATTCCCCCGCCGATGGCATGCACGGTGTGCGCCGGCGTGAAATAGGTCTCGCCCGTCTTCACGGGGATCCAATTCAGCAGCGCCTCGATCTCACCTGTTTGCGTGGATTCCTGCAACCGCTCGCGCGTGATGGCCTTGCGAAACCCCACCGCGATGGACGCTCCCGGCTCCGCATCGAGGATGTGCCACATTTCGGTTTTGCCCCGTGGCCCGTCTTCGCCATCGTCGGGATGCACCTGAACCGAAAGCCGCTCCGCCGTGAAGAGCAACTTCACCAGGAGCGGAAGGGGCGTGTCGGTTAGGTACCACGCCTCGCCGACCGGTCTGTCCGAATTTGGAAACCACGGCGCAAGGTGCGTCTTGCCCCACACTTTTTCGCGCAGTGACGGTGTGAGGCGAATCGGTTCCCCCATAGCTAGTGCGTGTGAGAGGCCCGGACGAAAGCCCGAGTCACGGTCCTGGGTGCATCAAGGTGTTTCACGGAAAACCGTTCGACCTCAGGAATTCTGAACGATGAACTGGTGGAGGCGATCGAGGCCGCGCTCCAATTCGTGCATGGACGTGGCGTAAGAGATGCGCACATGCTGCTCCGTGCCGAAAGCTTCGCCGGGAACTACCGCCACATGCGCGTCCGAGAGCAGCCGCTCGGAAAGTTGGAGCGTGTCCTGAATGCCATTCTTCCCGATCACCACCCCCAGGTTGGGATAGGCGTAGAACGCGCCGCGCGGCTCGGCGCACTTCACTCCCGGAATCGCGCGCAGGCGCGCCACCACGAAATCGCGCCGCTTGCGGTATTCCGCCAGCATCACGCCCACGGAATCCTGCGGCCCGCGCAACGCCTCCACCGCGGCCTTCTGCGAGATAGACGTGGGATTGGAGGTCGAGTGGCTCTGCAGCTTGTTCATGGCGGTCACAATCGGCGCGGGCACCAGGGCGAACCCGATGCGCCAACCGGTCATGGCGTAGGTCTTCGAAAGCGTTCCCGCCACCAGCACCGTTTCCTTCGCGCCCGGCATCGACGCAATGGAGTACGGTTCGCTGTCATACAGAAACTTCGAGTAACACTCGTCGGTGAGCAGGTAGATGCCGCGTTCGGAGGTGAGCCGGAAGATCTGTTCGAACTCGCCCCGGTCCATCACCGCGCCGCTGGGGTTCGAGGGCGAGTTGATGAGCACCAGCTTGGTGCGCTCCGTGAGGTGCGGTTCGATCATCGCGGCCGTCAGGCAGAAGCCCTGGGCCTCGTCGGTATCCACGAAGACGCACTTGCCGCCCGCGTAATTCACCACGTCCTTGTACGTTACCCAGTACGGCGCCGGGATCACGACCTCGTCTCCGGGGTTGACCAGGGCCTGCGTCAGGTTGAAGACCGCATGCTTGCCGCCCACCGTGATGATGCATTCGTTGAGCTTGTAGGCGGTCCCGAAATCCTGCGCGTGGCGCTCGCAGACGGCCTTCTTCAGCTCAGCCGTTCCGCTGGCCGGCGTATACTTGGTGAAGTTCTGCTCGATGGCGCGGATGGCCGCCTGCTTGATGTTATCGGGCGTGGGGAAATCCGGCTCGCCGGCCCCAAAGTCCACTACATCGATGCCCTCGGAGCGGAGCCTCTCGGCGTCCGCCGCGACCTTCATGGTGGACGACACGCTGATGGAAGAGATGCGATCTGCAATTGGGGTAGCTGCTACTTGCATGACGGTTTAGTGAGCCCCTCTACGTTGGATTTGGAACAGACATCCGGCGGTGCAAACGCGCCTCGACGGAAGGCGGAACCAGGCCGGTAATGCTCCCGCCCAGCCCGAAGACTTCCTTCACCAGGCGCGAGCTGATAAACGAATATACTTCATTGGCCATCATAAAAACCGTTTCAATGTCCGGTCGAAGCCGCCGGTTCATGAGCGCCATCTGCAACTCGTATTCATAATCCGAAATGGCGCGAATCCCGCGCAGCAGAACCTTGGCCGAGTGCGAGGCGGCGTAATCCACCAGGAGGCCGTCGAACGAATCGACCTCCACGTTAGGATAAACCTGCACCACTTCGCGGAGCATTTCGGTGCGCTCCTCCACGGAGAAGAGCGGCTCCTTCGTCTCGTTTCGCAAGATGGAAACGATCAACCGGTCAAACATTCGCGAGCCGCGCTGGATCAGATCGAGGTGGCCGTTGGTAATCGGGTCGAACGATCCCGGATAGATAGCGATGACGCTCGGATTTCGCGACAAACTTTATTGTATAACGGCGTTCTTGGGGCGGTGAGCGTGCGTGCCAAGCGAAGTTATTCACGGACGCACCGGACCCCAGGTTGTCGTACCTGCCATCAGGCACGAACCTGTACCGGAGGGCGGCGCGCAGGTTGAACGCTACATTGAAGAAGGACGCCCCCCGCACGACTTTGCTCCCTGGGTACGTCTCGTGCTCGCTGCCCGTCCATTCCCATACATTTCCGGCCAGGTCCACCACTCCCTCTGGTGTGTTCCCCTTCGGAAATAACCCTACCGGAGTCACATGCCCGGCGCGAACATCGTAGTTGGCCCTCTCGTCGTCGGGTTCCGGCGATCCCCACGGATATTTCCGGCCCGCCTCGCCTGCCGCGGCGAACTCCCACTCCGCGCTCGCCGGCAGCCGGCATCCTTCGCAATGATAAGCCTCGCGCGCCCACTCGCAGTACTGGACGACCTCATGCCAGTTCACAGCCACCACCGGCCGATTCCCGTACGCCAACTGCTCCTGCCACAGGCTCGGCTCCGGTCCCCCAGCGTAAACGAACCGGGCATATTCCCACACAGTCACCGGGTACCGTCCCATCCGGAACCGGCCCAGATCCACCCAGTACTCGGGGTCGGAAGGCAGCCGCAGACGTGAGACGTCCCCCAGTCGCTCCCAGGCCTCGGCCGCCGCCGCCCTTGTGGCCATGTCCAAACCCGCGCCAGCCTCCGCATCCTCAAAGAGCCCGACCATCTCCCGGACCAAGTCCGCATACCTGCCGTTGCTGACCGCGAACTCGGTCGCCGTGCCATCGCTGTCCCGCCGTCTCAAGTCGTCCTTCAGCAGAGTCAGCAGGGCTACGGTGCGTGCACGGTCCGCCGGCGAAGTCCCCGTTCTCTCCAACACCGCGTCGAACAGCCGGTTGGCTTTGCGCGGTCCCGACCGCCGCATCATGGCCGCCAGAAACCACATCACCTCGCGCCACTCCAGGGAGTACAGCCGCCGGTCTTTCCAGATCGTCGCGGAGATCTCCGGCTCATTGGCGTCCAGTTCCCGCGCCGCCAGGTACTCCTGGAAGAGCAGGTGAAGGAATTCCACGTTGTCGCCCCGCACAGCCAGGATTCCGCTGTCGGCTTCTTCGTCCCGCAAGCACCGCAGCGCGTCTTTCTCACCCAGTAGCGGCGAGAGCAGAGTGGCGCCCTCGCCTACCTCGATCTGCCGTACCCGCCCGCCGGGGTGGGTTTGCATGCCCAGCGCCAGCAGTCTCAACCGCTCCAGGCGCGTCTCCCAGTCCGGCTGGCCGGGCAGGTCCTTGCGGGATCGGGCAAGCCACTCGACAACCAGGTCGTACAACTCCAGCCGGTTATCCGGCAGCCGGCCGCCGGTCAAGTGAATCGCCGCCAGCGCCGAAAGCATCATCGGGTTGCGCGCCATCTCGCGGACTTCACGGGCTTGGAGCGCGGCGCTCAGCGCTACGCGCGCGCGCTCCGCCAGCGCCGGGTCGTTGGCATACACGCAGGAACACCAGCGCCGGACGAACAACTCCACGCTCTCCTCATCCAACGCGTCGATCCATACCTCTTCGAAACCGGCGGGCCGCGCCTCCCCACGTAGTGCCTGCGGCCGCGTGGTCACCACGATGCGGCACTTCCGGTACTGGCGGGCCACCTCCACCAGCAGCTTTGCCATGCGTTCGCGCCGCTCCTGGCTGGGGGCTTCGTCGAGGCCATCCAGCAGCAGCGTATCCGCCTGTTGCAGCTTCCGCTCGAAGAAGCGCTGGCCCGCCCCCCATTCGAGCATCGCCAGGAAATGCGTCATCCATGCCGGATGGGTCTCCAGCGTCGGCCCGGTCGCGTTGGTGCGGTCCCATGTTTTTCGGATGTGCGCGTCCAACTCCGCGATCCGCACGTACAGCGGAAAGCCTCGAACCGGCAGATCCAGCGGCGTTGACCCGGCCTGCTGGCTCAGTTTCGAAAGCCAAGCACCGCATGAACGTGGACTTCCCCGAGCCGGCATCGCCTTCGATGATCAGGTTCCGGTGCCGCAGTGCGGATTCCAGCCGCCGCTTCTCCGCGCGGTCCCCGCGGTCCGGCGGGGGAGACGCCGCTTCGAGCCGTTTCGGAGCGTTGTCTCTCCGGCAAATGTGCAGGGGCACGTACACCTGCCCGATGGGAAGGAGGGCCGCCTGCGTCGAGGTGCGGTCGATCGACCCGATATTGATGAAACCGGTTTCCTCACGGAGACGCTGGAGGTAAGCCTCGGCTTCCCGCGCGTCGTTCGGGGCCTCGGCCGGCTGTTGGCGCGCGGCAAGCTCCGGATGGGTGTCCAGGATCTTGGCCTTCAAACGGTCGTACGCCACGCGCAATCGACGCCGGTCCTGTAGACTGTGGACGTACTCACCCCACTCCAGCAGCTTCTCCTGGTCGGGTGCGAAAGGTGTAGTGAAGCCACAGAGAAGCAGCGCCAGGATCACCGGCTTGCCTTGGCCCTTCTCTTCGTAGAGGCTGGCACGATCCAGTGCGCGCTGGTATTCGCCGTTGCAGGCGTCGGAGTTGATAAAGTCCTGCGTCACGATGAACAGAACGATGTCGGCCTCGTCCAGCCGCCGATCGATCTTTTTCGCCCACGGATCGCCCGGCTGCAGATCCCGGTCCGACCAGGGAAGGATGTAGTGCTCAGTGGCGAGCGGGTCAATATACTTTTTGACCGCGGGGAGCCAATTCTCCTTGTTCAGATGCGAATAGGAGTAAAAGAGATCGAGCGGCATGGCGATTATTCAGTTTACGCGCCACCGGGGCCCGCCGACTGACAGACGACAAAAGGCGATCGTCTGTCCCACTACGCTATCATTTCTTCTTCGGAGTGGGCGGCGGATCCACCGTGTCGAACCGGATCACCGAATCGGCTACATACTCGCGGCAGCCGGTGAATTCGATCTCGTTTCTGCCGCGCCAGCCGTTAGTGTTGGTGATGACCATCTCCGCCCACCGTGGCAGCAGCACGTCGGAGGCGGCGATGCGCATCCTGGCATAGGTGACGGTCGTGGTGCTATCCAGAATGTCCAGGCCGGGAGGGATGTCCACGGCTCGCTCCACCACGCGCAGCAGTTCAAGGGTTTCCGCGTCGGCCCAGAACGTTCCCTCCAGGCCCACCGTGGCCTGCATTCCGCGCGATTGCATCCTGTACCCGGCGAACATCTCCGGAATGACGAAGTCGTAGCGGAGCGCCGGCCTTTCCAGGATTCTATCTTCCCCCCATCCCGTCACGCGGCCGTTGTCGTTCACGAACAGGTTGCGCGCCATCGCGGAGAAGGCTCCCGTGCCCATGGCGCCGCCGCCGCGCACCAGGTCGGAAAGGTCGATCTCGTGGAAGCTCGATCCGCCTATCGGCGCGAACAACTCCTTGCCGTCCACGAACGCCACCTCCAGCCGGACGGTATCCATCGGCTTGAACTCCTCGGATCGGGGCATCCTATGGAAGCGATTGATGGTTTCCACGCAGGCGAAATTCGGGAGGCGCACAAACTCGGCCTTGGCCTTGCGTTTGATCTGAACCAGTTGCAGCATCCACTGGGGCAGGTCCTGGGCGGGCAGGGCGCCAGCTCCCAGCATCGCGGCGGCAGCGGCAATGGGCAACAGCTTCACTTCTTCTTTCCGGCGATCTGCCATTCCGTAAATGGCGAACGCACCCCGCGGACCTTCACGTTGAGGCAGTACGGCGCCCCCGACGCGAAGGCGCGCTCGACGGCCGGCCGGACCTGTTCCAGGCGCTCGATGGTCTCTCCTTCGCCGCCGAACCCTTTCATGATGAGATCATAGCGGGCCGATTGCAACTCGCACGCTACTGTCGGCGCGCCGGGATTTGCGGACGACTGCAACTCGCGCTCCAGCCCCCACCCGGCGTCGTTGCCGACGATCAGCAGGATCGGCAGGTTGTGGCGCACCGCGCTATCCATTTCGGCGATGTAAAACCCCAGCGCGCCATCGCCTGTGATCACGACCACCGGCCGCCCCGGATGCGCCAGTTGCAGCGCCAGGCCGTTGGGCAGCGAAGCGCCTATGGTGCCCAGCGGCCCCAGCCGGAGCCACCCGCCGGCCTCGCGCGCCGGGAGCATGGCTCGCCCCCAATGCGCGAAATCGCCGCCATCCCAGGAGTACAGCACATCCCGCGGCAGCGCCGCCCGCAATTCCCGGAAAAAGCCCGCCGGGTGCATCTCCTCACCCGCGGCCTGCGCGCCGGCGCCTGCGGGGCGCCCTCCGAGCCCGGCGTTCGTGCCGGCGCCAGCCGATTCCAGTTTCGCTTCCCAGTCCCGCCGCAACCCGCGCAGCCGCTCCAGCCAAGGTCCAGGGGCCCACGGCTGCGGACCGGCGGTCTCCGTCAATGCGGCCAGGGCCGCCCGAGCGTCGGCGCAGATCGCCACGTCCAGCCTGTGATTCAGGCCCAGTTCCTCGGCGTGGATATCGATCTGGATGAACCGCGCCTCTGGCGGGAACAGGCGCGCGCCGCCCAGTGCCAGCCGGTAATCGATGCGCTTGCCAATTACCAGAAACAGGTCGGCTTCGCTAAAGGCTGTGTGGACCGCATAGTTGAGCGCAGGATCCGCATAACCCATGGCCAGCGGATGTTCGTCGGATACCGTTCCGCGCGCCATGGTCATGGTGTACAACGGAAGCGAAGTCCGCTCGATGAACTGCCGCAGCGCAGCCTCGGCGCCCGACCACCAGATTCCGCTCCCCGCAATCACCACCGGCCGCTCCGCTGCGCGGAGCATTTCGACCGCCGCACGCAACTCCGCCGCTCCTAAGCCATACCCCTGGCCCCGACCGCCAGAATCGGGGGGTACGCCGCCCGACCTCTGCGCCTCAGACCCCGGCCCCTGGCCCCTACCCCCAGGATCGGGGGGTACTCCGGCTGGTCCCCGAAACAGATCCACGGGAATCGTCAAATGCACCGCGCCCTTCCGCCCCGAATTGGCGACGGCATAGGCCCGCGCCAGATAGAACGGAATCTCCGACGCGCAAGGCAGTTCGGCAGCCCATTTCACCACCGGGCGGGCCATTCCCACCTGGTCGATATCCTGGAACGCCTGACGATGCGCCAGCGTGCTGGGCCGGCTGCCGCTCACCGCAATCAGGGGGCTCCCCGCCAGGTTGGCCGTGGCAATCCCCGTCAGCGAGTTGGTGTGGCCCGGTCCCCCGGTCACCAGCGAAAGTGCCGGTTTCCGGTGAATCCGCGCCCAGGCGTCGGCGGCATGCGTCACGCCGGATTCATGCCGCATATCGACGATGTGAATCCCGCTCCTCGCGGCCACCGAAAGCACTTCGTTCAGGTGATCGCCCACCAGAGTGAAGATCCTGTCGATCCCTAGCTGCGCGATCGCCTGCACGAATAATTCGGCTCCGTTGGGCATAGAACCGTCATGCTACTACAGTTGGCGATCGGGTACCTGAAACGATTCAGCCGAATGGGGGAGTAGGGAACTCAGGACGCCTGATGGCCGTTGCCGCCGCGCTGGAGCGACTCGATGAACCGCTGCACGGAAGCATTAAGCTTGGCCAGTTCTTCCTCGTTGATCCGTTGCGCACTCGCAATCTCGCGCATTTTCTCGTCAAACCGCGCGTCCATTTTCTGAACCCGCAGGTCCACTTCCTGGCGCCGCTTGCGCTCGATCCGCGCCTCCCGGACCCCCAGGCGGATGGCCCGGCGGAGGGTCTCCTCCGTCTTGCGCTGCGAATCCAACAGCAGCGCTACTGATTCGGCTAATGCCTCATGCCGTTCGGTGAGTCTTTCGATCCGTTCGTCGATGTTCACTGACTTCTCCCGACAACCGCATTATAACAATTGGTATGAGCGCCGCTCAGGCTCGTGGCTGGCACACGGGCGCGTACTACAATCGGACTGGTGAGCTCACGAAAAATTCTTGTCACAGGCGGGGCCGGTTACATTGGTTCCCATACCGTGCGCCTGCTCCTTCAGCAGGGATACGAAGTCGCGGTAGTCGACGATCTTTCCAGGGGGTACCGTCACAACGTACCACCCGGCTGTCTTTACCAGCTCAGCCTGGTCGAGACCAACGCCCTGACGGAGTTGATGCGGCAGACCGCGTGCGAAGCCGTAATCCACTTCGCCGGCCTGATCTCCGTCGGCGAGTCGATGCGCGAGCCAGAGCGGTATCTCGCCAATAACGTGGGCGGCTCGCTTTCCCTGCTGACCGCCATGGTGCAGGCTGGAGTGAAGCACCTGGTCTTCTCGTCCACCGCCGCAGTGTACGGCAACCCGCACACCACTCCCATTCTGGAAAGTTTCCCCATCCAGCCGGTGAACCCCTATGGCGAATCCAAGGTGATGGTGGAGACGATGCTCCGATGGTTCGACCAGATCCATCGCCTCACCAACATTTCGCTGCGATACTTCAACGCTTCGGGCGCCGATCCCGAAGGCCGGCTGGGCGAGGAGCACGAACCGGAAACCCACCTGATCCCGCTGGTGCTGCGTGCAGTCATGACCGGCGAGCCCGCCACCATCTTCGGCAACGACTACGACACGCCCGACGGCACCTGCATCCGCGACTACGTCCACGTCGACGACCTGGCGCAGGCGCACATCCTGGCCGTGGAACACCTGCTGGGTGGTGGCGCATCCGACCAATTCAACGTCGGTACGGGGACCGGCCACACGGTGCTGGAGATCATTCGAGCCGTGGAAGAAGTCACCGGCAAGAAGGTCCCGTATTTGTGGGGAGCGCGCCGCGACGGCGATGCGGCCAGCCTGGTGGCGGCCTCCGGCAAGCTGCGGGGTAAGCTCGGCTGGAATCCGAAGTATACCGGACTGAGCACCATCGTGGAACACGCCTGGAACTTCGCGAGCAAGGGCGGCCGTCGATCCTAGGTTAGCTAAGCGTCTGTAAGAAAATAACTGTAGCATTCATGAGCGAGGCAGGATGGCGTAGTTCCATTCGCCGTGGAAGGTGTCGCGGCGCATTTGGAGGGCGGCAAACTCCTCTTTGCCCACTTTGATTCCTTTCGGGTACTTGCCTGTGTCCAACTGGCTTTGAACGCGAAGGCCGGTTCTTGTGGTGGTGGCTGCGATCAGGTTGACGATGACTTCATGGCTCACCAACGGTTTGCCGCGCCAGTTCTTGGTGATAAAGGAGAATAGGCGATGCTCGATCTTGT
>JAIQFL010000237.1 GCA_020073365.1 Terriglobia bacterium
GCTTTCAAGATACAGCCGCGCGGCCGGGGCCGATCGGCCCCGGCCAACAAAAGACGTCAGCCGGCGTTCACGCCGGCTGACTCGATGTTTTCGTTCTCTCGGCGGTATGAGGCTCCCTCGCTACGTCTAGGCCGGTTGAAAAATCTGAGATTCTTGTCCTCTCGGCCCTACTGGCTTACCATGAGAACATCGACTCTGTCGGCCATCCTGCTGGCCTCTGCGGCGGCACTCGCTTCTGCGCAGCCCCCGGTTCAGGTGCGCATTCAGGGTGACGTGACTATTCACCAGGATTTTCAATCCAACCTCCAGCGAACGTTCATGGAAACGAACCGGCAGATGATCGAGTCTGCGTACCGCGCGCGCCAGCTTCAAATTCAGCAGGGTTATTTGGATCTCGCTCGGCAGGAAGCCGAAGAGGCCCTCCGTGCGCGGGAACAATCCGCCGCGCTGGAAAACCGCGTGCTTGATGACGAGTTGGGATATAAGGAGTTTCGCCGCGCTTCGGCGTCGTGGAAAGTGAACCAGGACGTCATGGACGCCTTTGCCGCCGGGCGTTTGGCCCATCCGGATTTCGATGCGTTGCTGCCGGCGATGCGAATCATTGCGGATTCGCTTCGGCCCCAATGGTCCAAGGTTACGATGGCGGAATATGTCGAGTGTCTGTACGTGATTGCGAAAAATGCATCGTTTGCGGCGCCGGTTCGTACTGTACTACTGAATCCTGAGCCAGCCCCAAAGCAGTAAGGGTGATCTCGCTCTCGTTGAGCGGGGAAAGGGGCGAGGCGTCCGGAGCGGAATCACCCGAGAAGAAAGCGGTGAAATCGAAGAAGAGCCTCACCCCGCCGCCGGCAGTCTCCCAGATGAAGACAAACCGCACCATGAGTTTCTGGCTAAGGCGGCCGGTTCAGTGGCTCGTCGTCGCGGTGGCGTGGGTTAACCTCGTCATAGGATGGGCCGGCCTACTGCTAGTGCCCGTCGTCTTCTTGCTGACAATGGCCATAAGCCACCCGCGTGCGAGCGGACTATTGGTGGCGATCTACACTCTGATCTGCCTGGCACATCTCCCCCGCCTACCGGTGCTACTCAAGCGGGCCGCTCTCGCGGTGGAGTGGCTCGGCGCGGCATCTATCCTGCTGCTGTTCTTGGGCGGACTCGAATTAGCGACGGCCCTCCTGGAACTCACTCTCAACCACAAAGCGCTCACCGGGTGCCTGGTCACGAGCTACGTGCTCACGTTTCTTGCGGTACAGGCCGCCAAGGACTCCTCCTCGTCCGATGAACGCCTCAAAGCGGTCCAAGCGGCGAAAGACGCCCGAGTTCTTGACGAGATCGAGTGCCTGGGTAAATGGTTCGAAGCGCGAGCCAAGGACGAAGGTTGAAAAGGGCCTGATCATCCGCTGGGTAGTGCGGGGCTTCGCGTCCCAACCATGAAGCCCCCAAATGACTCGAATTACAGACTGTGGCTCAAACGCCACACCACACTCTTGATTTCGAAGTAACCGAGGAACCGAACCTTTGCCCCAAGGTTTCTGGGCATCCGGCTGGACACGGGGAAGAACGAGCACCCTGAGATGGATAGCGATATTGCGTCCGCCGAGTCACGCGTCCGGGTCCTCGTCATTCGCGCGGATGAGGACTGGGAGATCGCGCGCGAGTGCCGCCGGCTGTGCGGGGCTGCATCCGCGTAAGATGATTATCTTGTGCGAGTGCAGATATCCATCACACTCCCGGACGATCTGCTCAAAAGGATTGACCGGGTGGACTCCAATCGTTCCGCCCTGATCGAGCGCGCTACGCGTACCTACCTCGCCTGGCTGGAAAGAGCGGGACGGGAGGCCAGGGACTCGGCGATCATTAACGCCAATGCCGACCGGTTGAACCGGGAAGCGATGGACGTGCTCGATCACCAAAGCCTGCCGGTGAGATGCGGGGAGCTATACCTGATTGCACGAACGGCCCTACAGGAACAACTCGGCGGAGATGTGAAAGAACTCCGCCAGTTTCTTTACCTGCGCCTTGCTGATGCCGCGCTTTCCGTTCACCAAGGCCGATACCTGGGCACGCGTGCCGATCACCGGAACCAGGTCCGCCTGCTTCAAGCCGCGCTGTTCCATGAGGAACTGCACCATTTCGTGCGGCGGAGATGGCGGCATCGGGTAGTGCTCGTCGTCGTAAGCCTCGATCAGCTTGGCCAGCAACTCGGCCAGCGCCTCCTCTTCCGCCGTCGCATTCCTCTTGAAATCCAATTCTTCCAGTAGCTCGGCCATCCGATCGAACTCTTCGTCGCTCTCGATCACTTTGGGAAGAGTCTTTAACAGCAGCTTGCCGTATTTTGTGGGATTGATCGTCATCACACCCATTTCATCCACTCCTTGCGGTCGTATTCGCGATGGGTCAGCAGGGACTTCACATAGATCCTGTGTTTCCTGTAGACCGCAGTAGTAATCAGCCGGTACCTTCCACCCAGCACGTTGAAAATCAGTACCGCGCCCACCTGATCGGCGGATGGGAAATCGAGGCGGACCTGGTGCAAGCCTTCCCATGCGGCTTTCCGAGCGACGCGATACCAGTGGTCCAATGCCCCAATCGTCTCAGGGTGTTTCCTCGCCTGGATAAACAGTCCCCGCTTGCTGACCACGTGCCACACTTCAATGTTTGCAAAATGCCAACAGCAGCGCAACCCGGTCAAATCCTACACAGACAGGAACACGGGTGCTACGTTACCCTAGAAAGATGGCATCCACTCCCGATCGGGCGTTCGGCTTCGCCACCCGCGCGCTCCATGCCGGACAACGGCCCGACGCCGAGACCGGCGCGCGCGCGGTGCCGATCTACCAGACCACGTCCTACGTCTTCGATGACACGGCGCACGCGGCGGCCCTGTTCAACCTGCAGCGCTTTGGCAACATCTACACGCGCATCATGAATCCCACCACGGCGGTCTTCGAGGAGCGCATGGCAACCCTGGAGCGCGGCGTGGGCGCTCTGGCAGTGGGAAGCGGACAGGCGGCACAGTTCATCGCGCTCGCCAGCCTTCTGGAGGCGGGCGATGAGATCGTGGCCGCGAAGACTCTCTACGGCGGCACCTACACGCAGTTCGATGTCAGCTTCCGCCGCTTCGGCATCCAGACCACGTTCGTCGATCCGGACGATCCGGAAGGCTTCCGCCGGGCCATCACGCCGCGCACCCGCGTGCTGTACGGCGAGACCATCGCCAATCCGCGGATGAACGTTCTGAACATCGCCGCCGTCGCGGCCGTTGCCCACGAGAACAACCTGCCGCTGATGATCGACAACACCTTCGCGTCGCCGTACCTGTGCCGCCCCATCGAGCACGGCGCCGATATCGTGGTGCATTCAGCCACCAAGTTCATTGGCGGCCACGGAACTTCGATGGGCGGAATCATCGTGGACAGTGGCCGCTTCCCCTGGGACCAGGGACGTTTCCCCCAACTGCTCGAACCCAGCAAGGGCTACCACGGCATCCGGTTCTACGAAACGTTTGGAGACTTTGCCTACATCATGAAGGCGCGCGTGGAAGGGCTGCGCGACCTGGGGCCGGCCCTGAGCCCGTTCAACTCGTTCCTGTTCCTGCAGGGCCTGGAGACTCTCAAGTTGCGCATGGAGTGCCATTCGGAGAATGCGCTGGCCGTGGCGCAGTTCCTAGAGGGTCACGACCGGGTGGCCTGGGTCAACTATCCCGGACTGCCGTCCAGCCCCTATGAGGCGCTCACCCGGCGCTACCTGCCGCGCGGCGCCGGGGGGATCCTCACCTTCGGCATCCACGGTGGCCTGGATGCCGGACGCCGCTTCATTGAGGCGCTGCATGTATTCTCGCATCTGGCTAACGTGGGCGACGCCAAGAGCCTGGTGATCCATCCGGCGTCTACTACGCATCAGCAGTTGAGCACGGAAGAGAAACTCGCCGGAGGCATCAGCGACGATCTGATCCGCCTGTCGGTGGGGTTGGAGGAGATTGAAGACATTATATGGGATCTGGATCAAGCATTGGGGGCCAGCCGATGAACCCGGAGGGCCGTTTGGAGCGGCGCGAGCGGCAGTGCGCGGTTTCATTCGCCGATTTTTCCGCCGACGGCGTGGGCGGCAACTCGCCCGTAAACCGTAGCCGTTTCGCGAACTCGGCTTTCGACCGGCTCCGCATTCTGGAGCGCTACCGGCGCATCGCCATGGTGGGGCTGTCCTCAAATCCCTTCCGCCCGAGCCATTTCGCCGCCATCTACCTGATCTCGGAAGGGTATGACGTGATTCCCGTGAACCCGCGCGAGTCCCAGGTATTGGACCGGCCGTCCTATCCCTCTCTCGCCGCAATCGGTGCGCCCGTCGACGTGGTGGACATCTTTCGGGAGTCCGCGGCGGTGCCGGAAATTGTCGAAGAAGCCATCGCCATCGGCGCCAAGGTGGTCTGGATGCAACTCGGCGTGATCCACGAAGAGGCCGCGGAACGCGCGCGGTCGGCCGGCCTGGATGTGGTGATGGATCGTTGCATGAAGATCGAGCACGCCCGCTTCTTCGGCGGTCTCAGCACCATCGGCATGAACACCGCCGTGATCTCCTCTCGCCGCCGTTTGAAGTGGGGCATGCTTTAGCTTGCCCTGAAGAGGAATAGAGATTGGCAAGCTAAAGCATCCCCACCCAGGCCTCGCTTACAATAAGATCTGATGGCGAGTCGGCAGATCTCGAGACAACTTCACCGCATGCGGCGCGATTGGGACAAGCGCGCCCGCGAGAATGCGCGCCACTACGTGGCCACGGGGAAGGAGCAATGGTCGGAGGAAGAGTTTTACAGGTCGGGCCAGATTACCGTGGAGGAGTTCATCCTGACCGACCTCGTGAATGTCTGCCAGGGCAAGGACCCCAAAGACATGAAGGTGCTCGAAATCGGTTGTGGCGCTGGACGCATTACGCGCGCCCTGGCGGGCTTCTTCGGGGAGGTCTACGCGGTAGATATCAGCCGCGAAATGGTGCGGCAGGCGCGCACGGCGCTCCGCCAGTTTCCGAACGCCCACGTGTTCCGGAACAGCGGAAAGGACCTCTCGGTGGTGCGGACCAACTGGTGGAACCGGTTCGGTATTGGCGAACGTTTGCAACTGGATTTTGCCTTCTCCATCATCGTGTTCCAGCACATCCCGAGCCGCGAGATCATCGAGAACTATGTGCGCGAAGTGAACCGTCTTCTGCGCCCCGGGGCGCTCTTCAAATTCCAGGTCCAGGGCAGTCCGCGGGTGGTGGTGAAAGCCGAAGACAGTTGGGTCGGCGTGCCGTTTACCGAACACGAGGCGCGCGAGATGGCGGACCGTTGCGGGTTCGAAATGCGTTACGAGGACGGTGCGGGCGAACAGTACTACTGGCTCTGGTTTTTCAAGAAAAAGGACGCCGGTTCATTCGGCGGCTAGGGCCCGCCACCGATTGAGAGGTCTACGCTTTCGTGCCTCCCAAGCGGCGGCTCTCCCAGTATTTCTTCATCCGCTCGGAGACCTCCTTCCGCTCCTTCGAGCTCATGGATTTTCGGCCTCGGCGCTTGCCAGGCTTGGGCAGCCCCGGAAGCGTTGTGGCGGTACGCTGCAGTTCCTCCAACGAGGCGATTACGCGCTCGAGTTTTTCCTTCTCGGCGTATAAGTCCTGTATCGCTTTAAAAAGGTCCATCGCATCTCGAAAATGAAAGGTAAAACGCGCCTCGGCGGGCACGATCAAACCTCGATAATACATCGGATGCGCGTTAGAATTCTACGAATTAACGGGCCTAGCGAATCAGAAAAGGCCAATGTGGTACTGGTTTGTAGCCGTATTTAGTAATAGCCAGGTATAGCACTCCCGCTAGTAGCAGTAGTACGGCAACCGTGATGATAATCACCTTTTGCCATGGGAATCTCCGGTTCTCGCGATGGAGCACCAGAAGATAGCTGGCGAGTATGCCCACGTAGAACAGCATGCACATGGGGGTGGCGAACAACATCAGGTTGACCACGTCGGGAGTTGGCGTCACGATGGCGGCAATCATGAAGATCGCCAGGATGGCATAGCGGCTATGATTTAGCAAAAAGACCGGGTTGACAATTCTGAGAAGCGTCAGAAAGAAGATCAGGACCGGAAGCTCGAAAACCAACCCCACGCCCACGACCACGTTGAAGAACAGGTCGAAATAGTGACTCATGGAGATCATGGGCTTGACATTGTTTCCCTGTCCAATGCTCAGGAGGAAAGTGAGACCGTAACGAAAAACTACAAAGTACGCAAACACGCCGCCGAGAATGAACAGGCCCGCCGAGATAAGGATAAACGGAGCGGCCCAACGTCTCTCGCGGCGGTAGAGGCCGGGCGAGATGAAAGCCCAAAGCTGGTAGAGGACACAGGGAGATCCCAGAAAAATCGCGCAAATAATGGGCACTTTGAACCAGATAATATTGAAACTCTCCATGGGTTCGATCATCACCAGATAGGGCTCGAATTTCAGGGTCTTGAGCGCCTGCACGGCAGGTTGGCAAACGAAGTCCCACAACTGGCTACTGAAGGTGAGGCTGACGATGAAGGCGATGGCGATGCCCGCCAGTGCCTTGAAAATACGGGAGCGAAGTTCTTCCAGATGCTCCAGGAAGGACATACGCAGCATGCCTTCGTCATCGTCGTCTTCCCCGTCCCCGGTGGGAGGAGGTAGAGCGGGCGTGTTGCCCCCTCCACCCATATGGCGGCGGACCTTGTCAATAACACCCGGTATTGACGCAATCCCGGTTAGGAGAGCATCGGCTGCTCCCTTCGTCTCTTCAGGTGGGTTCATTCTTTATGCGCTATGTTCAGTCGTGTTCGAAACGGGTTCCGTGTGCCCGGCCGAAACGGAAACATCGTGAGAATGGCCGTTCGATCCGGTTAGTGCGGCCGTTTCGACGCCATGGGCAACAGTGCCTTCCGGCGTAGCGGCTGATGGTGACTCAGCGCCCTGAGGTGCGGATGCGCTTGCAGTGGATGAGGTATCAGCAGTGGAGTCGTGGCTCTCGGAGCCGTATGAACCCTCGTAATTGGTCTCATACGACGAATAATCGTAATTGTAAGTATCGTACTGATACTCCTTGGTGATTTCCTTAAGCGACGCGGTTTCCTGCTCCAGGCTTTTCATTTCGCGATCGAACGTGGATTTCAGTTCGTTCGACGCGCGGCGGAATTCAGTCAACGCCTTTGCGACCGTCCGCCCCAACTCCGGCAATTTCTTGGGACCGAAGAGGAGCAGAGCCAGGATGAAGATTACAACGATCTCCTGCATTCCCAGCGTCCCGAACATTCAATCTCCTCCTACACGGATTCTGCTTCATGATACCACGTGCGTTGAGGGGGGCCGCGGGCCAGGGATTGGGAGCGGGGGTTGGGACCGGAGGTTGGGGCCGGGGATTGGGAGCAGGGGTTGGGGCCGGGAGGCCAGGAGACGGGAACGGCTGGTTTTGGTCGGAGGGTAGCCGCGCTTCTTTGGTCCCCCGATCACGCGTGCCTCCCTCGGTACATCATAAAGGAATGGCCCTGGACTGCGTGTTCTGCAAGATCGCCTCAGGAGAATTGGCGGCGCCGATCGTCTTCGAAGATGACCGCTCGGTGGCGTTTCTGGATCACCGCCCGCTGTTTCCTGGGCACTGCCTGCTGATCCCCCGCGCGCACTTCGAAACCATGGGCGATCTGCCGGCGAGCCTGATCGAACCGCTGTTCGCTACTGCCCGGACACTCTGCCTGGCGATGGAGGAAGGGCTCGGGTCGGAAGGCTCCTTCCTGGCCGTGAACAATCGCGTGAGCCAGAGCGTGCCGCACCTTCACATTCACGTCGTGCCCCGGCGTAAGAAGGATGGGCTCAAAGGTTTCTTCTGGCCCCGCGGGAAGTATCGTGACGAATCGGACATGGAAGCCGTGAGGGTTTGTCTGCGCACTGCCGTGGATCGTCTGAAACAGTCCGGCGCCTAGCCGCCGGCTGTTATGCGGATTACCAAGTGCGCGCCAGTGAGTGCTTCCTTTCACCGAAGTCATCGAAACCTTTCTCCTATACTGCGATTGCGGCCGAAAACTCTCGGGGCCGCGGTCTTCATTCGGCACAGGAGAATCGATTCGATGACACTAACTCACAAAACGCTCACTTTCGCGGGGATACTACTCTGCAGCATGGGTCTGCCCAGGGTTTCGTACGGCATCACCGGCTGCAACAACTCGTACCTCACAGGCGCATACAACATCCAAGTCTCGAGCGCAAACGTCACAAGCCTGCTGAACACTCTCAATAGTTCAGGATCTACCGGCAGCACTGGCGGCGGGACGACCGCCACCACCACTAACCCCGGCGGGTTTGGCAACAACCCCAACAGTCTCACGGGGAAGGTTCCCGGCCTGGGCCGGTTTTTCTTCGATGGCAACGGTGCCATCATTGGCACGGTTCCCGGTAGCACCGTCAACTCGACTGTCGGCTCGTACACTGTCAATAACGACTGCACCGCAACCATGAAACTGAATTCGGGTGAAACCTTCAACGCGATCTTGGCGCAAAGCGGCGGGCAGGTTCTGTTCATCGAATCGGACTCCACTGGTGGCGGCGCAGTCGGTCAAATGAACCGCGCCAGCAGCGCATGCTTCCCGTCTGGGACAGCTCAGAGCTTCGCATTCAGCTTCTTTGGTGCGCAGCCAATGCCCGCTACGAGTGGCTCCGGTACCGCCACGACCGGACCAGCTTTCCAACCCGCATCCGCAGTAGGATCTATAACGCTCGACGGAATAAATAGCTTCGCCTTGTCGGAATGGGTGTACTCAAGTGGCTCCGTGAAACCGGTGAATGCGACCGGCACCTATACGGTCGGGACGAACTGCAACCTCCAGCTAACCTTTACTCAGCCCAGTGGAAGCACCACAAGTGCGCTTCCGGCAGGGGTCCGCGGCCTACTTGTGAGCAGTACGATGGGGTTGCTGGTGGTGCAGACCGACCAGGTACCGACTGACATTGTCACAGGTGAGTTAATCGCCCAGTAGATCTCTCGGCGGTGGGACATCCGCATTCGGAAGCCAGGAGCCGAGGCATCCCTGGCCCCTGGCCCCCGGCCCCTGTCTTAGGGCAAGGTTTCCCGCAACACTTTTCGGCTTTGTTCCGCCCGGAAACTGCGCAACTTCTCGCGCAGTTCCGGGCGTTTGTTCGCCAGAATCGCGATCGCCAGAAGCGCGGCATTGCGCGCACCCGCCGGGCCGATCGCCAAGGTGCCCACGGGGATTCCAGCGGGCATTTGGACCGTCGAAAGCAGAGAATCCATCCCTTTCAGCGCCGCGCTTTCCATGGGGACACCCAGTACCGGCAAGAGCGTGTGCGCCGCGCATACCCCAGCCAGATGGGCGGCACCGCCCGCGGCGGCAATGATGACCTCAATGCCGCGAGATTCCGCTGCGGTGACGTACTCCGCGGTCTCCTTTGGCGTGCGGTGCGCCGAAAGCACGCGGCACTCGTGGGGCACTTCGAAGTTCGTGAGCAGTTCGCTGGCCTGGCGCATGGTGTCCCAGTCCGACTTGCTGCCCATAATCACGGCGACCAGCGGGTCGGCGGCTGCCATGGGTTATTGCCCCTGCGCCAGGGTGAATCCGTCCTTGCCGTCGAACGTGCGCAGCGATTGGGTCAGGGCGATATCGATGCCGGCCTCGGATATCCGCTTGACAATCTCAAGCAGCCGCCCCATCCCGATGGGGGTTTCGGACATGAAACGGCAGCGGAAGCTGTCCGTGCAGAACGTCTCGGCCCGGCCCGCCGGCCACACCTTGACGCCGCGGTTGTCGATCATCTGGAGGTTCAATCCGTCGCCCGCCAGTTGGCCCACGGCCTCCGCCAGTCGGTTGGGGTTGCGGGACGGCCAGTAGACGAACACATCGATACCCTTGAGTTCCACGCGGGTCGTGTTGACGGCGACTTTCGCGGGCGCCTTGGCCGCTTCCTCGGGGCGCTTGGCGTACTTCACCGGCTTCAACCGGTTCGGCTTCTGGCCCACGCGGGCCACCACCGCGGCGGCAAATTCCTTGGTCCCGACCTTCTGCGTGCTGATGCCTTCCGTGAAAATGTCGTAAGTATGGACGCCGTCCTCAATGGTTCGCAGCCAGGCGTTGTGCACCCTTTCGGCAACCTCCGGCTGGTTGATGTGAACCAGCATCAGGACCGAGCCCAACAACAGGCCGGAGGGATTGGCGAGGTTCTGGCCGGCGCGGCGCGGCGCAGAGCCATGGATGGCTTCGAACATGGCGCACTGATCGCCGATGTTGGCGCTGCCCGCCAGCCCTACGGATCCGGCAATCTGCGCAGCCACGTCGGAGAGGATGTCGCCATACAGGTTGGGCATCACAATCACATCGAATGTTTCGGGGGTATCGGCCAACTTGGCGGCCCCGATGTCCACAATCCACACCTCTTTCTGAATGTCCGGGTATTCCACGGCAATCTCGTCGAAGACCTTGTGGAACAGTCCGTCGGTCATCTTCATGATGTTGTCTTTCATGAAGCAGGTGACCTTCTTGCGGTTGTGCAGGCGCGCGTATTCGAAAGCATAGCGCACAATCTTCTCGCTGCCCGGCCGGGAGATGAGTTTGATGCAGGAAGTGACTTCGGGCGTCAACTGGTACTCGATCCCGGCGTAGAGATCCTCTTCGTTTTCGCGCACGATCACCACATCCATGTTGGGATACTTAGTATCGATGAAGGGGTGGTAGGAGACGCACGGGCGCACGTTGGCATATTGGCCCAGCGTCTTGCGGGTGGTGACGTTGAGGCTCTTGAAACCGCCGCCCTGGGGGGTAGTGATGGGGGCCTTCAAGAAGACTTTGGTTCGCAGCAGCGAGTCCCAGGAACTTGGGTCGATTCCGGCGGAATTGCCGCGCAGATAAACCTTTTCGCCAATTTCGATGGTCTCAATCTCGAGAGCCGCGCCGGCCGCTTCCAGGATCTGGAGCGTGGCATGCATGATTTCCGGGCCGATGCCGTCGCCGTGTGCAACGGTAATACGAGTTTTCGTGGGCATAAGGGAATACCCAGCATAGTTGGATTGCGCAACACCGCGCAACCGGACCCAGTGGTCTTTTTCTAGGGTGGCGTTCGGTTGGTTTGCGGTCGCCTCCACGTGCCTCGAGATCCCAGCGTCAAGGGCCGTCTGACGTATCATCTGGTAATGGCACGGTTTCTACGCTCACTAGGCTGCGCAACGGCGGCGCTGCTCTGCCGGGCGCAGGCTCCCAACCAGGCTCCCGGCCTGGCAGCGATCCTCAGCTTTGAAACGGACCATCCGGGCGGCTCCCCGGGCGGCTGGAACAGCAATCCGCCCGGCAGCGTGGTAGCGGATGACAAGATCGTTCACGACGGCCATTGGTCTGCGCGCATCGAGCGCCCCGCGGGCAGTGCAGGTTCCTTGTCCGGAATCCTGAAATCCATCCCCATGGACTTCGCGGGCAAGAGGCTGGAGATGCGCGGATTCCTGCGCACCGAAGAGGTCACCGGTTTTGTGGGGATGTGGATGCGCGAAGATGGCGAATCTCCCAACCTGGAATTCGACAACATGCAAAGCCGCCAGTTGAAGGGAACCAACGACTGGCGGGAATACTCCATCGCCATCCCGGTCAACGCGGAAGCCAAACAACTCTTCTTTGGTGTTTTCGTTACCGGAACCGGCAAAGCGTGGGCCGACGACCTGCAGTTGCTGGTGGATGGCAAGCCGCTCTGGGAGGCCCCCAAACGCGAGATCCCCAAAACCGTTCTGGACACCGACCACGAGTTCGATGCAGGCTCGGGCATCGTGCTCAACGAACTCTCGCGCGTGCAGATCGAAAATCTGGCCACGCTGGGTAAGGTGTGGGGCTTTCTGAAATACCATCACCCGCTGGTCACCGGGGGCCAGCGCCATTGGGACTACGACCTGTTCCGCGTGATGCCCGCGATTTTGGCCGCGCCCGATCGCGCCACGGCCAACGCCGCGCTGGTGAAGTGGATCGCCGGTCTGGGAGCCCCCGCGGCGTGCAACCCCTGCGCCAAGCTGGAGACCGGCGACATCCACCTCCGCCCGGCCCTGGAGTGGCTGGACGATAAGACGCTGCTCGGCGCCGACCTGAGCCAGAGCCTGCGTACGATTTACTCCAGCCGGCCAGCCAACGGCAAGCAGTTCTACGTCTCACTCATGCCCAATGTGGCAAATCCGGAGTTCCTTCACGAGTTGAGCTACGCGGGCATGAAGCCGGGCGACACCGGATTCCAGATCCTGAGCGCTTACCGCTTCTGGAACATCATCGAATACTGGTATCCCTATCGCGACGTTCTGGGCGAAAAGTGGGACGACGTGCTCAGGCAGGCGATCCCGAAAATCGGATTGGCGAAGACGCCCGAGGCCTACCAGCGCGAGCTGATGGCGCTGATCGCCAGGGCCCACGATACCCACGCCAATCTCTGGAGTTCCATCGCCGCGCGCCCGCCCGCCGGTGCATGCCAGCTTCCGGTGAACGTGCGCTTCGTTGAGGATCGCGCAGTGGTGGCGAGCTATTCCGCGGCCGATGCGGGCAAGGCTGCTGGTCTGAAACCCGGCGACGTCATCATCGATCTGGATGGAGTGCCCGTGTCCAAACTGGTGGAGAGCTGGGCGCCATATTATGCGGCTTCCAACGAACCCACCCGTTTGCGCGACATGGCGCGCTCGATGACCCGCGGCGCGTGCGGCGATGCCACCGTCCGCGTCCGCCGCGAGAGCCAGGAACTTACGCTGAAAGCTACGCGAGTGGCGCCCGCGGGCCAGGCCGCCGCCGGCACTCACGACCTGCCCGGGGACACTTTCCGCCGCCTGTCCGATGACGTGGCCTATCTGAAGCTATCATCCACCAAAAACGCCGACGTTCGCCGTTACATCGACGCCGCGGCGGGTACCAAGGGCTTGATTATCGATATCCGCAACTACCCTTCCGAGTTCGTGGTTTTCACGCTCGGCCAGTTGCTGGTCGATCGGCCGACCCCTTTCGCGCGCTTCACCAGGGGTGACCTGTCCAATCCCGGCGCGT
Source organism: Terriglobia bacterium (assembly GCA_020073365.1). Lineage (GTDB taxonomy): Bacteria > Acidobacteriota > Terriglobia > Bryobacterales > Bryobacteraceae > JAIQFL01. The sequence goes on from JAIQFL010000237.1 coordinate 13,039, forward strand.
TCCACTGGGACAAGGAGGGCACCACGCTGACCCCGCAAGCACCCCACTACTCCGGAAGGGTGGTCATCCTGGTGGATGAGGTTTCGCAAAGCCAGGCGGAGTACACTTCCATGGCTTTTCGCACGGCGCCTGGAGCCAAGGTGGTGGGCAGCACAACCGCCGGCGCCGATGGCAATGTGTCCCAGATCCCTCTGCCAGGAGGGCTGCGATCCATGATCAGCGGCATTGGCGTCTTCTATCCCGACAAGAAACCGACTCAGCGCCTCGGCATCCTTCCGGATGTCGAGGCCAAACCGACCATCGCAGGCATCCGCGCCGGCCGGGACGAAGTGCTGGAAGAGGCAGTACGCCAGATTCTGGGGCGGGAGACGCCTGCGGAGCAGATCGAGAAGATGTTGAAGCAGTGACTCTGCCAGCAAGTCGGTGAGACAGACCATCGTTTTCCATGGTCTGTCAGGTCTGTCAACGCCCGGAGGCACCGGTGGCGGGAATGCGATAGGCTGTAGACGATGCGGACACGCCTCGTGTTCGTTGTCGCGTCATTTGACCGTGACGGACAGCTTGGCCGAGATGCAGTGCGGCGCGCGGTTACTCCTTCTTGATTGCCGGCCTCACACGGAGCAACGCAAATGTGTTCTTTGAGCCTGGGATCGCGCATGCTGCGAATAAACCGGTCATTTTCCTCACCCAGGACGCTCCCAAGGAAGTCCCGGTCGATGTCCGCCAGTTTGAGTTCATGCCCTACGACCTCGGCCGGCACGAAGACTTCCCGCTACGACCGAGCAGTCTGCGTAGGGGTTTTCAACCGTGCCAACCGGCTCCACCCGTCTCCGCCCCATCTCCGCCGCGTTTGCGAAGGCTCCTCCCCTCTCCACGTATAATAAAGGTATAAATGCACCAGAAACTGAATGAGAGGGTAGTGGACCTGGATCCACAGGAGACCAGGGAGTGGGTGGATGCGCTGGACCAGGTCATCGATGGCGCCGGGCCGGATCGCGCGGCATACCTTTTGGAACAGCTCAACGAGCGGGCGCGCGCCAATGGCGCCGAACTGCCCATCCATCTGAACACTCCCTACATCAACACGCTCCGTGCCGAAGACGAAGTTTCCTATCCCGGCGATCGCGCCATCGAGCGCCGCATCAAGAGCCTCCTCCGCTGGAACGCCATGGCTATGGTGGTCCGCCAGAACAAGTACGACCCCGGTATCGGCGGCCACATTTCCACCTATGCATCTCTGGCAACCCTGCTCGAGGTAGGGTTCAATCACTTCTTTCACGCCCGGTACGGCGATCAGCCCGGCGACCTGGTCTACTTCCAGGGCCATGCCTCGCCGGGCGTCTACGCGCGCGCCTTTCTCGAAGGCCGCCTGAACGAAGAGCACCTGAGGAATTTCCGTCACGAGTTGCGCGAACACCCGGGCCTCTCTTCCTATCCGCACCCCTGGTTGATGCCCGATTTCTGGAGCTTTCCCACGGTTTCGATGGGTCTGGGGCCGATCAACGCCATCTACCAGGCGCGTTTCATGCGGTACCTGGAAAACCGCGGCCTTATCCCTCCCACGCCGCGCCACATCTGGGCCTTCCTCGGCGATGGCGAAATGGACGAGCCGGAATCCATGGGCTCGCTCACGCTGGCCTCGCGCGAGAAGCTCGACAACCTCATCTTCGTGATCAATTGCAATTTGCAGCGGCTGGATGGTCCGGTGCGCGGCAACGGCAAGGTGATTCAGGAGCTCGAAGCCGCCTTCCGCGGCGCGGGCTGGAACGTGCTCAAGGTGATCTGGGGCAGCGATTGGGACGCCTTGCTCTCCCGCGATACCACCGGCCTGCTGCAAAAACGCATGGGCGAAGTGGTGGATGGCGAGTTTCAAACCTACATCACCAAGGACGGCGGATACATTCGCAAGAATTTCTTCGGCAAGTATCCCGAATTGCTCGACCTGGTCTCGCACCTGAGCGACGACGTTCTGATGCGCCTCCAGCGCGGCGGCCATGACCCTCGCAAGGTCTACAACGCCTACAAGGTTGCGGTGGAAAACAAGGACCAACCGACGCTGATCCTGGCCCACACCATCAAAGGTTATGGGCTGGGCGAAGCCGGCGAGGGCCGCAACATCACTCACCAGCAGAAGAAGCTCAACGAACAGGAAATTGCGCATTTCCGCTCGCGCTTCGAGATCCCCATTCCGGAGGAGGCCGCGCGCAATGCCGCCTTCTACCGGCCCCCGTCCGACAGCCCCGAAATGGCCTACCTGCACGAGCGCCGGCGGTTGTTGGGCTGGTACATGCCCAGCCGCAAGGCGCCCGACAGCCCCATCGAAGCACCGCCGCTGGAGTATCTCAAGGAATCGCTCGAGGGGTCGGCCGGCCGCGAGGTGTCGAGCACCATGGCATTCGTTCGCGTGCTCACCATGCTGATGAAGCACCCGCAACTGGGCCAGCGCGTGGTGCCCATCATCCCCGATGAGGCCCGTACGTTTGGCATGGAATCGCTGTTCCGCCAGTTCGGAATCTATGCCAGCCAGGGGCAGCTCTACAAACCGCACGATGCGGAGATGTTCCTGTACTACAAGGAATCCAAGGACGGCCAGATTCTGGAAGAAGGTATCACCGAAGCCGGTTCCATGGCTTCGTTTTCGGCCGCCGGCACCGCTTACGTGAACTACGGAGTGCGGATGATCCCGTTCTTCATCTACTACTCCATGTTCGGATTCCAGCGCGTGGGCGACCTGGTCTGGGCATTCGGCGACGCTCGCGGCAAGGGCTTCCTGTGCGGAGGAACGGCGGGACGCACCACCCTGGCCGGCGAGGGCTTGCAGCACCAGGACGGACACAGCCTCGTGCTCGCCAGCACCGTGCCCACTTGCGCCGCCTACGACCCGGCGTTCTCCTACGAGATCGCGATCGTCGTGCAGGACGGCATCCGGCGTATGTATCAGGAGATGGAAGACCGGTTCTACTATCTCACCCTGTACAACGAGAACTACCCCATGCCGCCCATGCCTCCGGACCTCAATCCCGAGGGAGTGCTCCGGGGCATCTATCGCTACAAGGCGGCCGAGAAGGGCAAGGCAGTGGTGCAACTCTTCGGCAGCGGTCCCATCCTGAATGAGGCTCTGCGGGCGCAGCAGATCCTGGCCGACAAATACGAGATTCCCGCGGATGTGTGGAGCGTCACCAGCTACAACGAGCTGAGACGCGATGCCCTGCGTGTGGAGCGGTGGAACCGCCTGCACCCGGAGCAGCCGGAGCAGACGCCCTTCATCGCCGAGGCGCTGAAGGGCGCCGACGGCCCCATTGTTGCCGCCACCGACTACATGAAGGTGGTTCCCGACCAGGTGGCGCCCTGGCTGCCGGGCCGCATGGAGACGCTGGGAACCGATGGCTTCGGCCGCAGCGACAATCGCGAACACCTGCGGAGGCACTTCGAGATCAACGCCGAATCCATCGTTACCGCGGCGCTGTCGCGGTTGTCGCGCGACGGCAGGTTCGACGCCGCGAAAGCCACGCAGGCATTCGCCGATCTGCTGGTCGACACCGAGAAACCCGACCCCGCGCGTGCATAGCGCTCGACGCGAGGCCACATGAAGACCGGGCAACGGGTGGCGGCGGCCGGGATGCTGGTGAGCGGCCTGTTGGCCCTCCTGAAGATCACAGCCGGCCTGGCGGGCCATTCCACCGCGGTGTTCGCGGATGGCCTGGAGTCGGCCAGCGACGTCTTCGCTTCCGGGCTCGTCCTGCTGGGCCTGACCATCGCTGCCAAGCCGGCGGACCAGGAACATCCCTACGGGTACGGCCGGGTCGAGATCCTTACCGGCCTCCTGATCGGTCTGGCCCTCACGGCCGCCGGCGCCCTGATCTCTTATGGCTCGATCGAACGTCTGGGCCGGCCGCAACCGCCAGTAGCGGGATACGTGGTATGGCCCCTGGTGATTTCGCTAATCGCCAAGAGCGTTCTCGCTGTATTCAAGTTTCGATACGCCCGGCGGCTCCAGAGCGACTCGCTGAAGGCCGACGCATGGAATGACGCAGTGGACACGCTATCCGCCGCAGCGGCGCTGACCGCGGTCGGTCTGACTCTGCGGGACCCGGCGCGCTTCCCGGACGCGGACCGCTGGGGCGGGTTCGTCGTGGGCCTGATCGTCGTGTTGGTCGGGATGCGCGTGGCGCGTGACACCGCCTTGCAGTTGATGGACGCCATGCCCGACGAGCGGCACATGGAGCAGATTCGCGAGGCCGCCTCCAGCGTTCCGGGCGCACTCGGTGTGGAGAAGTGTTACGCGCGCAAGACGGGTATGCAATATCACGTGGACCTGCATCTGGAAGTGGACCCGGAACTGACGGTGCGCCAATCGCACGAGATTGGCCACCAGGTCCGTTTGCGCATCATGGAGCGGCTGGATTGGGTCGCGGATGTGCTCGTCCACGTGGAACCGGCGCCCGGGAGATAATCCACTTATGTCCGTATCCGCTGCTACCTTGCGTACTCACATCGACTATAGCGCCTGGGCCAGCCGGCACCTGGTAGACGCCGCGGCGCAACTCTCGCCCGAGGAATTGGTCCGCGATTTCCAAACCGCCGACCGGAGCGTGCTGGACACCCTGGTCCACGTGTATGCCGCCGACCGCCTGTGGCTGTCGCGCTTGAACGGTGGACCTCACCCCGGCTTCGTCACCGATGCCGACCGCAGTCTTTCGGTGCTGCAGACTGAGTGGCCTCGGCTGCATGAAAGCTGGAAGCAGTGGGCGGCAGAGCTCACCGACGAGACGGCTCTGGCCCCGCTGGCGTATACCGATATGAAGGGCCGTCCTTGGAGCCAGCCGCTGTGGCAGCTCGTGCTGCACGTGGTGAATCATGGGACGCATCATCGAGGCCAGGTCTCCGGTTTCCTCCGTTCCATGGGCCGAACGCCCCCCGCCATCGACCTGATCTTCTACTATCGGGAACGTCCCAGTGGGACAGACGATCGTCTTCCGTCGTCTGTCC
>JAIQFL010000238.1 GCA_020073365.1 Terriglobia bacterium
CCTCCCGACGGGGAGATCGAGAATGATGGCTGCAGTCAAACGGTGGGGAGTATCGTTGGCGCTGATCGCGTGCTCGGCCTTCAGATTGTCCAGCAACTGCGGATTATCGTACACGAGGTTGCCAAGCCAGGCGTTGCGCCCAGCAGAAGAATCGTCCGTAGATTTGGAGAAGGTGTAGTTGCCCTCGAAGCTGATGTAGTGGCTGGCACGCTTCTGGAAGCGGATTTGTAACGAGTGGTACCAGGAGTTGGCATTCAGCGTGGGCAGCCCCTCGAAGCCGCCATCAAATTGCGGGTAGGGCAGCAGCAGCAGGTATTGCGGAATATCGGCATCGAGGTACCGAGAGTCCGCCACGTCGGCCTGGTTGAAGATCGGGCCATTCTCTGGACACCACGGGCCCGTCATCGCCGCGGGCGAGAGGAAGAAGCATTGGAAGGGGTTTTGCACGAGTTGGTCGAGGTATTTCGTTGGCGATATTCCGAGGGTATTGGCTGCAGCGATAGCCTTATTGCGAGTTGCCGAAGACAAAAAGTTGCGATTGCGGGTGGAAATGCCTCCGGCGCCGGCCCAAGGCAGGTGCGTGCTGCGATTGGCGGAGTAGTCCACGCCCAGCACGATCTGCCCCGGAAACATGTGCTGAACGCCCAGGTTCCACTGGTAGATCTCGGCGTTGCGAACGGTCCCGGTATCCAAGTCGCTGGAGTTGCTGAACCCCCACTGCGCAAACTTGCCGTATGTGGTTCCTTGCGGCGGCGCCAGGCCGCCAGGGAATGGGCTGTCACAGTTAGGCCCCTGCACGTTGGAAGGTCCGAGACATGCGAATTGGGTTGCGAAATCGTCCTTGGTGAAATATATCTGCGCCGTCTTCGCGAATGACGGGCCAGCATACTGGTAGTTGGTGGCCACGTTCATACCATAGAAAAGTCCAGCGCCGCCCCTCAGTATTGTGTTGGAGGCGAGTTGATAGGCAAAGCCGAAACGCGGAGCAAAATTGTTTCGATCCACGGGCGAGTTGCGGTGGCCAGAAGTGGGGAAAACGGTTGTGCCCCGGATCTCACCAATGTTGCCGAACTCCGGAAAACCAGCGCTCCTGGGAAGCGGAATGTTGATTCCCGTGTCTTCAGTGAAGTTGCTGAACGAGAGCCGGTTGTAGCGCTCGGTGTAGGGAGTGCTCCATTCATAGCGCAAGCCGAGATTGACCGTCAGCTTGGGCGTGACCTTCCAGTTATCCTGCACGTAGAAGGCGGTTTCCTTCGACTTGTCCGCCACCGCGGGAACGATGTGAAGCGAGGCGTCATAGGCATACCCGGTCAGGATCGTAGCAAACGGGTTTCCTTCATTATTAATGTCCCCTAAGCTCGCATTGGGTGCGGAGGTGGTTACATCCCGGAAGAAGTCGAAGATGCCGGTGGGATTGTCGGGTTGCCAAAAGTAGTTGAAGAAAACGCGCTGCTCGCCGCCGAACGTCACCGAATGAGCGCCTTTTGCCCACTGCAAAGCGGAGGAGTAACTGACCAGGGTGTGGGCAAAGTGAGTATCGACGCAGCACTGATCAAAAAGGTTGGTCATATCGGCATCGACATTGATAGTGGCCATGCGGGTAAGCCCATTGGTTGCCAGGACCGGCGACAAGCCGACAGAGTCCAGCGTTGGATAGTTGTTACTGATGCCGGGGGCATGCACCCGGTCCACGCTGATGCGGCTGGTCCAAAGTTTGGTTGGAGAGATCGTCCAGTTGTATTCTGCGCTACCGTTCTGGGGGTTCGTGATGTAAATAACGCCGTCACCGTCGTTGCCGAAAACGGTGGGTTGGGTGTATGTGTCGTGATGACGACTGTAACGCCCGCCGATCTTGTGGTTAGCCGTGATCTGATGATCCACTTTGACATCGAACTGCCAGGCCGGATCGGTGGAAAGGATGACTTTACGGAAGTTGGGATCCGGATAGACTGCGCCGTCTATGTTGGCGTGCGGATAAAGATTCAGAATCGCCTGCCCGATGGAGTCGATCTTGTCGGGAGGGATAACGTCGTCCACCCCATTATAAGAGAATCTATTCCGGGGATCTGTTGGACAGCCTTCTGGGTTTCCAGCGCACGGGTCGTAGATTCCTCCTGAATTGGCGGGGCTCTGGGAAAAATCGCCTGTACGTTCCAAGTCGGTGGGGACGATCCCTCCCAGGTTATTGGGATCCCGCTGGCGAACCTTTTCGAAATCGACAAAGAAGAATGTCTTGTTCTTCTTCAGAGGACCGCCGAGAGAGAAGCCATATTGATCCCGCACGTGGTCGGGTCTTTCGCCGGAGTTAAAGTAGTCGCGGGCATCAAACGCCCCCCGCTGCCCGTACCACCACCCGCTGCCGTGGAAGGCGTTCGAGCCCTGCTTCAAGACCATGTTCACGATGGTGCCGCCGTTGTTGCCGAACTCGGCGGAAAAGCCGTTGTTCTGGACCTTGAATTCCTGCACGATCTCGACCGAAGGCTGGTAGTAGACGTTGGAGTTGCCGCCCTCGCCCTGTTCCGGCGAACTTATGGGACTGCCATCGAGGGTAATTTGGGCTGTGGCGTTCCGCTGGCCATTGGAAACGAAGTTGGTGCCGGTAGGATAGTTGTCGTTGATCCCGGAACCGGTAGTCTCCGTCACCCCGCCCGCCAGAAAAACCAGCCCGAACATGCCGCGGCTGTAGAGTGGAATGTCGCGCACGTACTCGTTGGTGACGTCCGTGCCGAGAGAGGCTTGCTCCGTGTCCAGCAAGGGCGGAGCCGAAATGACCTCGACGGTAGTGATGACCCCCAGTGGGTGCAGTTCAAAATCAATCGTGGTCTGCTGGTCCACTTGCAGGACGACATTCTTTTTCTCCACCACGCGAAAATGCGTTGCTTCCGCCCTGATGGTGTAGACAGCCGGGCGCAGGCCGGTCAAAACGTACATCCCCTGATCATTGCTGTGCGCCGTGAGAGAAATATTGGTGGCGTCGTTGGTGATCGTGACCGTTGCGTTCGACACTACCGCCCCGGTCTGGTCCGTCACCACGCCGCGAATCTGTGCCGTGTAGCTGGCCTGGCCAAAGACTGGAGCCTGGCTTGCCACTAGCGCACACAGAGCCAGGATGGCCGTCGCAAACGTCTTGATTTTCAGCGTAGGCATTGTGTACTCCCTCCGTGCCGTAAACAACGGCTGAGCTGACTCGTCCCGTATTTACGGACAACTTCCGTTGGTTTCGGATTATTCGAAGAAATTCCATACCTATTTTTCTGCTGCTGAGACCGCGAGATATGGCGGAACGGTTCTTCAGCGAGGCGAGACAACCCGAAGTTGCTAGCAGAGCAGAGTGCAGAATAGCGCCAATGAGATTCGTGTATCGACGGGTCGAAGGGCATCGGTGTTGCGGACACGTACAGGGGCAAACAGGGATGAAGCACCAAGTCTAGGGTGAAAGGAACTCAGCACCGCCTGAGTTGTCCGGGCAGCCCCCAGCGGCATTACGATTGAGAACAGAGGAATACCTTCGTAAGGCAGCCCCTCCGATTCGTTGAACGCGGTCTCCGGCACATCTTCTGCCGGAACAGCTACGGACATACCGAAGCCCAGAAGCACGCAAAAAATGAGAATCGAGCAGAGCTTTCTCATAAAGGATGCGCTTCCAGCTAATTCAGGGGTCTTCGCCTCTGAGGGTGTGCGTCTCAACGGGCGGGAACTACGCTTCGGAGAGGCTAGACGTATTAAATACAACACGAATCATCACGTCCCGTCAGTGAGCCGGGTCACATCTTGATGTGCGGTGCTGGCCAACAGCCCCAGCGCAAGCCAGACGGTCACCTGTTGAAACATCGCGATAGCGCTCATTGACCGAGCGAACGGGGTTTTGAGCGCTAACGCCTTCCATGAGAAGGCCGGTCGGAGTCAAGTGGGTTCTTTCGTTTTTTCGTTGGACAAGGTTTTTCTCCCGCCGAGTTGCCACTGTCGCCACCCTTCCATCCGCACTCTTGGTTGAGCGATTGTCGTCGCTCGGTGCAAGTTGGGTGTTCTCGTTTCAGCCGGTGGTGCCACCTGTTTGTCGACCTTTCGTTCCATCTCTAGGATGAAAGTTGGGCCAGGCGATTAACGCAGTCACCGGAACTCGGCGCTTGGGCTTTTGTGTTTCCTTCCTTAGAAATGTTTTGCCTTTATGCTGCTGCCGGCATCGCTCTCTGATTGCGGTTGCGCAACGGTTCGTAGACCTCTCCACTCACCCACAAGCGATGCAGCAACACGGCTAACTTGCGTGCCGTGGGCGGTGTGTCTAGTTCAAAGTGATCGATTTCGGCGGTCGGGATATCGACGTAACCTGACCCGGTGTACAGACGGGTTACGCCTCCTACTGCGGTGCATCGTTCATAGCGGACCGAGAAGCCATTGCACAGGATGGCAAGCTGCGAGGCGAAGCTGGTGGTCGCCAGCAACAAAATGGCTAGCTCGAAGCCGAGTTGGCGAGATCTCTTCATTCGCGACTTTTGCAACCGCCCTACGCTTTAGTAAACGGAAAAGCGCTCGCATGGAATCTGGGGACCCCCGGAAAGGCCTGAAGGGAAAACCCGGAGAATGCGGCAGTAAATGCCGGAGCTGTGTAAATCAGATCCGCGCACGTAGTTTGTGCAGTAAGTAGCGAAATGTCCGCGGAACTCACGACTGGTCTTTCATATGGTGCCCATGTCACACCGGTCGGTGACGTAGAGCACTGCCGGCAAGTTAACTGGCGATCTAAAATAAATTGTTGGAAACACTCGCCGAAGCCCAGGTGCAAGACTTCTTGCGAGCAAAGTAGGTCGATCCCCCCGACCGAGCTCAGTACTGAGAACTCGTAAGCTTCCCCACAGGCAGGCAAGATGGCGGGGCAGAATCGACAGACCGAACACGCAGGGAGGTCCTGGCTGGCGCTTGCGGTGCTGGCTCTAGGTTTAGCTGGGACAGTGGCCGCGTGGCACCTACTGGGGACCCATGAACAGGTACAGGTGCGCTGGGCGACGAAGCTGGCGGCCGATGCCATACGAAATGATCTTACGGAATCCATCGAGTGGCAGATGTACGGTCTCGATCGGTTGGCACTGTTGTGGGAGACAGTTGATCCCTCGCAGCCGCTGTGGACCAAGAATGCGGAGCTCTATATTCGGCACCGGCCTGGCTGTATCGCCGTGGAGTGGCTTACCCCCGACGGAGCCAAGCGCGTAGTTGTAAAAGCACCAGGCATCCGAACTGATGCCGAGCTCGCATTCGCCGGGGTGCCAAAATCGTTGATCGAAAGTGTCGTCGCTTCGAAGGCGGCCAGGATCAGCACGCCGGTACTGGTGACAGACGAGAGCAGACAGTACGCCATAGCATACCCGGTATATGCGCAAGGGCAGCTCCGAGGCTTTGTCGTTACCTTCTTCGACTTTGAGCGCACTTTGGGTTATATCCTCGACGACGTAAGACCTCTTGGCTATTCGTTAGAGTTGTCGCAAGGGGATCAGCATGAATACTTGTTGGTGGGGAGCAGCCGGGAACACAAGCAAGAGTGGGGGACAACGACCGAAGTCCCCGTGCCGGGCGGAACCTGGCAGATTCGTGTCTGGCCGGGTCCGGACGTTCTTGATCGTATCAAATCCCGAATCGAGGAGGTGACACTGGCCATCGGCAGCATTTTAAGCTTCTTGCTGGCCTTGGTTGTTCACCTCGGGATCAGTGCTGGCCGCAAATCGGCGCACATCAGAGAAATTAACGAGCAGCTAAAACTGGAAATCAGGACTCGCACAGACGCGCAAGAGCAACTGTCGCGGGCGCACAGTGAACTGGAGGTGCGTGTGCGGGAGCGAACCGCCGAACTGGCTGCAGCGAACGAGTCGTTGCAGGAGCTCACCGGAAAACTGTTTCGATTGCAGGATGAGGAGCGTCGCCGGTTGGCCCGCGAGTTGCACGATGGCGCAACTCAGAACCTTATCGCCTTGGCAATGAACATGGCCAGCCTGCGGAAAGGTGCTGGATCAGGCGACCGCCAGACAGAGTTAATGAACGACTCGGTCCGTCTGATCCAGGAATCCATACGAGAACTGCGTACGACCTCCCATCTTCTGCATCCGCCATTGATCGATGAGATGGGACTGCCAGTCACTTTGCGGAGCTATGTGGAAGGATTTGAAGCCCGCAGCGGTATACGCGTCGCGCTCACTCTGGATCCACACTTGCCGCGGTTGGAACATGATGTCGAACTCGCCATTTTTCGCATTGTGCAGGAAAGCCTAACTAATATTCATCGCCACTCCCACAGCCAGACGGCTTCGATTCTCCTTGCCCGCAAGTCCACCGAGATTCGCTTGCAAATCAGCGATGAGGGGACGGGAATCCCACCTGAGGTCATGGCTCGAACCGAGTGGGGTACCGCGGGCGTCGGGATCGCAGGTATGCGGGAAAGAGTTCGATTGTTGGGCGGGCGTTTCGAGGTCAGTTCCGGTCACGTCGGTACAACCATTTGTATTCTGCTTCCGGCAACGGAGGCTAAAGCCAGTGATCAGCTGTTAGCAAGCGCCTGAACAGGTGACGAATGATGCATGATCCGGGATTTTCTGCGGGGGAACATAGTAAGTTCCTTGATTGCCAGTCGAAAAATACGGAGTAGCATACGACTGCGAACAATCCCGCCTCGCGATCGCTTTGAAGGATCTATGGACATGCGCAACCAAATTATTCGCACCTTGGTTGTAGACGATTCCACCGCTGCCTTGCATTCCATTTGTGGCTTCCTGAAGCTCCAGCCGAATATCGATATCGTAGGTACCGCAAGTGACGGTCGCGAAGGACTGGCATCGGCGCGGGCTCTGCATCCTGATCTGGTTCTTATTGACGTGCAAATGCCGGTCATGAATGGTATCGACGCCACAGCACAACTGCGACAGGACCTTCCCGCCACCCGCATAATAATGGTGACCGTTCACGATACTCCAGAGGTGCGGCAAGCGTGTCGTGAATCCGGCGCGGACGGGTTTATTGCCAAGGAACATTTGGACAGAGAGCTTCCCCCGCTGCTGGAACAAATTTTCGCCTGCAACGAAAGCAGAGTGTAGAGTAACGTGTTATGCCATTGCACATCGTGATCGCCGACGATCACACGATCGTACGACAGGGTCTACGAGCCCTGTTGGAACGCGAGCAGTTTGAAGTAGTTGGCGAAGCGGGTGATGGGCAAGAGGCGGTTCGGCTCGTCGAAAAGCTTCATCCGGCCGTGGCGGTGCTTGACGTTGCCATGCCTGTACTAAATGGCATCGATGCCGCGCGGGAGATCAGCCGGCTCAGTCCCCGAACAAAAACCATCCTGCTTACCATGCTGACCGAAGATCAGTACGTGCTGGAGAGCCTGCGTGCGGGTGTAAAGGGTTATGTGCTGAAATCGAACAGCAGCGAAGAACTGGTCCGGGCCATACACGACGCCTGTGATGGCAAGGTGTATCTAACCCCGGCTGCTTCCTCTGCAGTGGTGGAGGCGTATGTCGCGATGTCCAGCGCATCACCGCCTGAGCTTAGTGAGAGGGAACGCGAGGTACTGCAACTCGTTGCGGAGGGGGAGACCTCTAAAGAGATTGCCGAGAAGCTGGGCATTACCTCGAAAACGGCCGAGTCACACCGGACGCATATCATGGAGAAACTTGCGATCCACGATATAGCCGGCTTAGTGCGCTACGCCATCCGACACGGCTTGATTCAGCCTTAACGATTTCAGACCAGATCGGCAGCGCCACCTCCTCCTCACAATGGGGACCGTGCTCCGATACTCCACACCTGCCACAGTAACCTCGGAGCAGGCGCTGCCGGACCGCACAATCAGCTCCACTGCAGCGCCATCGTGATGCATAAATCTTTGAGTGTCGCATAGCTGATTTAGCCCCCTCCTTCATTCCGAGTTCCCGCTCCCGTGAAGATCAAGGTTTTTTCGCTCGTCCGTTCCGTGTTTTTCCTTCACTTAGTTCTACGGATCTCCGGATTGTCTAAGTGCCGGATCTGACCTACACGTGAACTGTTCGGGAAGTTATGCCTGACTGCGCGAGTCCGATTCTACGAACGCAGGGGAGGTTACAAAATGAAACGAAGGTTATCGCTAGTGTTCGTTGCGTTCTTCGCACTGCTTACAGTCAACATCTTGTTTGCCCAAACTGTAGTGAATCTCTCCGGGTCCACCCCGCAGCTGACGGCGGTCGATCCGTATGCGAACGCCGCCAACTCCGCCGACGGGCTCAAGCCCTATCGTCCGTTCTGGTACTCGGTCGACTATAAGGGGCTCACGATCCTGCGAATCGAGGACAACACGGTCGTGTACTACATCCCTTGGCCGCAGACCATCTCGGTCGTTCAACCTAGCGGGGAATTTGTGGAGGTACCCGCTCCGGCATCCGGCTGGGAGCCGGTGGCGATGACCGTGACGTATCCGACGGAGGAGGCACTCGCCAGCAACTCCGAGACGCCCCCCACCTTCGTGTATGTGGTGATGGCGCACTCAGGGTTCGAGTGGCAGAGTGAGATCAATCTTCCTGCCGGCCGTGACCCGCACGTCCGGGACAAGCTCGTGGCCACCACGAACTCCGCCACCGAGTCGTCGATGCTGGTTTCGGTTGATGTAACCGATCCGACGTTTGACCCCGGCGGAGAGAGTGCCACCGGTCCGATGATTGCAGGCGCGATCCTCGGCCATGGCGCAGGCCAGCCCGCGTACGATCCCTCGACAGATCTACTCTATATCGGCAACATGCCGTCCGCGTCTCTGCCGGCGGACCTCCAGTCGTTCGTGTCGGTGATTGCTGCGATGGCCCCGCCGGTGGCCGAACCCGCCGGTGCCGGACCGCCGGTACCCGAGCCACCGCTGGTTAATCTTTGTGGCCCCGAGCATCCCGACGAGGGGCTACTCGTCGGCGAGCCGTATGTGTGGGCATGTACCGAAAGTGGTGATGGGCCAGCCGTCTGGGAATTCCAGAATTTGCCTCCCTGGCTGATGGCGCACCAGGACAAGGTCACGCTCCAGTTGGACGGCCTTGTCTATGGCACTCCAACCGCAAATGGAACCTGGATATTTCAGGCCAGGGTCACTGACTACGGCGACCCAGAGATGGGCCCACTGACCTCGGATTGGTACACCGTCACTGTGAACGTGATCCCGACCGGCGTTGCGTCAGAGGCCGAGGCGGGCTTTGAGGCAGGGGTTCCGGGCGGTCAGGGAATCGGCGGAACGGGTGATTGCACCCCCGCAGCTACCTCGACGCCGGGGTCGATGGTGTCGAACTGGATCGACGTGCAACCGGCGATAGTCAGCGGCGTTGTGAAGGGTTGCTACGTCATGGGTACGGCGCCGATCTCGGGTGAGTACTACGAGTTCGCCTTGCCCAACTTCCGTTTCAACGCCCCCTTCAACTACGAGCCGGTGATTCTCAGTGGAAACGTGGCCGGACCGTACGTCTTCGATCCACTGCCTGCAGGCGTGAGCCTTTCGGGCTTAGCCTGGCACCAGATTGAAAAGATCCACGACCCGTCGACCGAGGCTGACATCCTAAATGTCGAGTTCATCGGCGTCGAGCCGATCACCGGGCAGCTGTACCGCATCCTGCCGCCACAAGGCTCGCTCGAGGTGAGCGGCCAAGTTGCTCCTCCCGAGGTTTCCGTCGAGACCGACAAGATCACGACGGAGGGGCAGCCCCTGCTCGATCAACTGAAGACGTTGCGGACAGACATCTCAGCCCAATTGACTGGGAATCGGATCGTCGCGTTCGGAGATGTGGTGGTTGAAGCCGATCGCGACATCTTCGTCACTGCCCCGTGGATCCTCGATCCTGTCGATTCGACGTTTATCCCGATCGGTGGCCCGGATGGCTCGACCATCGAGAACGGTGCATTGATCAAGGTCAGCAGCGCCACGATCAGCACGATCGACCTTGAGAAAGTACAAGCGCACTACTTAGGTCTTGACTCCAACCTTGCGCCGGCTATCCCCGGAGTCGAACCGGGACAAAAAGACAACGGGTTCCTGTGGGTGACCGGTACGAACACGGGCAACGTGACGGTGGTCGACACCGCGGCCGGCACGGCTGCCCCGCCACAGGCTGTTTCTGGCGCGACTTCCCTAGGCGGCGTGTCGGTTGACACCGGCATCGGGTCCGCCTACGTGGCCGGCCTGTCATTGGCGAATGTGACCATCTTCGGGACCGGCACCCGGCCGTCGAGGTCGCCTGTGATCTGGAGCGGCGAGTTGACCACGTTCAACATCGGCGTCCCCTCATCCTTCTCGGTGATGGCGACGGGGTTGCCCACGCCGACGCTGTCCTATTCAGGCAAGCTGCCTGATGGGGTGGCCTTCACGGATAACGGCAGCGGTACCGCCACCTTGGCCGGCACACCCACCGGACCCCAGGGCGACTACTCCTTCACCATCACGGCAGCGAACGGGATTTCGCCCGACGCTACCCAGGCGTTCATCCTAACCATCGCGGGGCCGCCGGTGTTCACCAGCGCGAACACCACCACCTTCACGGTCGGCACGGCAGGGTCGTTCCTGGTGACGACCAGCGGGGCGCCTAGCGCTACGGTCCAATGGTGTACCAACGGAATAGATCCTGCGGGGCCGTGCACGATGCCTGGCTGGTTAACCTTCATGGACAACGAGGACGGCACCTCCACTTTGGGCGGCACACCACCCGCCGGAAGTGAGGGCACCTACACGTTCTACTTCTGGGCGACGACCGGGGTACCGCCCGACGCCAGCCAACTCTTCACGTTGATCGTCAATGCGGGGTCAGGGGGCAGCACGGCGCCCGTGATCACCAGCGCCAGCTCCACCACTTTCAACGTCGGCGAACCAGGGTCGTTCCAGTTCACGGCTACCGGGTCGCCCGCGCCAGCCCTGTCGGAAACGGGTGCACTGCCCAGCGGAGTGATCTTCGTCGACAACCACAACGGCACTGCCGCTTTGGCTGGAGTACCCGCCGTCGGGACTCAGGGCACCTATTCGTTGACGATCACGGCAGCAAACGGGGTATTGCCCAACGCCACCCAGGCGTTCACGCTGACGGTCAACTCGCCGCAGACGGCGCCGGTGTTCACCAGCGCCAACACGACCAACTTCACCGTCGGTTCGGCGGGGTCGTTCACGGTGACGGCCACCGGGTCGCCCACGCCGACCCTGACCATGGCGGGCGCGCCTAACTGGTTGAGCCTCACGGACAATCACAACGGCACCGCCACGTTGGCCGGTACCCCCACCGCTCCGGGCAGCCACTCGTTCACGATCACGGCTGCGAATGGAGTGTCGCCTAACGCAACACAGAACTTCACCTTGACCGTGAACGGGATCGCGCCTGCGATCACCAGCGGCAACACGACGACCTTCACCGTTGGCTCCGCGGGGTCGTTCACGGTGACGGCTAGCGGGTCGCCTACGCCGGCCCTGTCCTATTGGGGCACGCTGCCTAGCGGCGTGACCTTCACGGACAACGGCAACGGCACCGCCACCTTGGCGGGCACTTCCGCGACCGCAGGAAGCTACCCGTTTACCATCACGGCAGCGAACGGGGTGTCACCCAACGCCACCCAGAACTTCACCCTGACCGTGGCCGGGATTGCGCCGGCGATCACCAGCGGCAACTCGACCAGTTTCACCGTGGGCTCCGCGGGCTCATTCATTGTGACCGCGACTGGGTCGCCCACGCCGCAACTTATCGCGCAGGGTCCTCTGCCTAGCGGGGTGACCTTTAAGGACAACGGCAACGGAACCGCCACTCTGGCCGGCACACCCGCCGCCGGAACGGGGGGCAGTTACCCATTGATCATCACGGCAGCAAACGGGGTGTCGCCCAACGCCACCCAGAACTTCACCCTGACCGTCAACGCGCCGCGGACGGCGCCTGTGATCACCAGCGCCAGCTCGACAAGTTTCACCGTCGGCTCCGCTGGCTCGTTCACGGTGACGACCACGGGATCGCTGCCGATGACTCTGTCCGAGACGGGTGCACTGCCTAGCGGGGTGACCTTTGCCGACCGCGGCAACGGCACCGCCACTTTGGCCGGCACCCCCGCCGCTGGAACGGCGGGCAGCTACCCGTTCACCATCAGGGCTTCGAACGGGGTGTCACCCGATGCCACCCAGAACTTCACCTTGACGGTGAATCCTCTGGCACAGCCGCTGACCATAGTAGCGCCAGCGGGTAACGTACTGCCCAACGGCACGGCGGGTCAGCAGTACTCGTACCAACTGCAGGCGCAGGGCGGAACCCAGCCTTACACCTGGAGCGTGACCGGACGACTCCCCTCTGGCCTGAGCCTGTCGAGGACAGGGCTAATCTCGGGTCGAGCGGGGAATAACTCGGCAGGTAACTACTCGTTCACAGTCCGGGTCACTGACTCTGCAGCGCAGTCGGCTAGCCAGAGTCTCACCTTGACCATCAACGCGAGGCCGCGCCGGTAGCTGAAGGCCGAACCTGGCCTGGCCACATCTCCAACCCCCGGTCCGCCAATCGGATCGGGGGTTGGTGGCGGGCCCGGTGGCAGTCCCAGCATTCAATTCTGGTCCTGCTCGCCACAACTCGAGCCGCGCGAAGGGGAGGATACCATGAAGCGATTAATTCTACTTGTCATGCTTGGACTGCTCACCGCCAGCTTGGCGTTTGCAGGCCAAACGTCCCTCACCAAGATGATCCTGCCGATGGGCAAAAGTATGGAGGGGGGCATTGCTGTCAACCCAGTAACGCACAAGGCTTACGTCATAGCCGAATTAGCGGCCGAGGGCGCCGACGATGAAAAAGTCATCTTCGTTTTTGACAACGATTCCCTCAACGCCAAGAGTGCTCCGAAGAAATTGGGGTTGCCCCTCGCGACGACCCACCCAGTGAAAGTAATCCCCATCCTCAATGAGAATGAGTACATCGCAATCGATTCCATCAGAAATCTGGTCTACGTTGGCACCAAGTTCAGCGTCGAACAGGACGAGTCTGACACGGGCGACGACGAAGGTGGCGGCGGCGATGTGGAGCCTCCGGGCGGCGAGGAACCGCCTGAATTAGCCCCGGTTACGTCGCTGGAGCCGGTACCAGTCATTCTCGGCACCCTCACCGTGATTGACGGCAACACGGATACGGTGATTGACACCTGGTACTTCAGCCCGGGCATCGAGCCTGAGGGCGTTGCCGTTGATCCGGCCACTGGCGTTGTTTACCTCGGCGCGAAAGCACCAGAGGGGGAGGCAGCAGATGACCTCACCTGTACCTCTGGAACCCCAATACCCGACATCGCTGAACCCGGCGACGTGGAGTGCTGGACGGGTGGTTACATTTATGCCTTTTTCGCCGATCCCGCGGGCGAGCGGATCATCACGTGGTTGAAGACGATTCCGGCCGGAGATGATCCTGAAAGTGTCGTGTTTGTAAGCGGAAAGGTATACGCGGCCAACGAAGATGACGGCACCGTCACCATCGCCTCAGCGGTAACGCGCTGTGAGACGGGGTGGTGCGGCGGAGATCTACTGACGAATCCCCCGGCACCGCTCGTGTCCTACAGTCTTCACGTGTTCTCTTATGCGAATACGCTGGCTTGCATCGAGAACCAGTTCGAGGCCGACAAGATGGCTGCCGGCGGTGGCTCGGTGTTCGTCACCGACGACAGGTCTCGCGTGGCGAAAATCACGGGAACCGCTGTCGTCAGCACGGTGGAGGTCCCGGGTGCCACGGTATGTGAAACAATTCCCAACACTGATGGGGGCGGTCTAAACACCTCGAACAACATCGCGTTCATGCAGAGAGGTGATCGCCAGCTCCTTTACGTAGCCTCTGAACAGAACACGGTGGCGATCTTCAATCCAGCAACCATGACGCAAAAAGCAACGATCACCATTCCTGGGGCACAGCATATCGACGGGATTGCCATCGATGCCCCCGCAAACCGGGTCTGGCTCACCGATGAAGTTGTGCAGGCGGTCTTTGTACTGCAGGGGGCTTGTGCGAACGGCACGGGCGCGTGCATCCCGTAAAGCGCCACAACAAGTTGGTGAAACGCACCTTCGAACATGGGATCGGAGGGAACGATGGTGGGCGTACTCGTTGGAGGTGCTTAGAGTGCGCCCGTATCCCTCACACGAAACCGACCAAATAGTGGGCGGAGGGATTCCGTAGCGCGCGAGTCCTTCCCTCTCTAGCGGTTGCACAAGCACGAACCAAGTACGAACTTGGGGGGGTGAGAATATGCCACTTTGTCCCGAAATCTCGGACGATCTGCGGCCAAAGCAGGTTGGCTACGGACTCCCTTGCGCAAATTGCCGAGCATACTACGCCGCAGACCTTGCGGTCTGCCCAATCTGCGGGTTCCGCGAACGCGTTCCGGCGAACGCTGGAAATGTCCGCCAGTCGCGTCGAACGGTAGTCCCGATGACCACAAGCAAGTGCCCAGCAATGAGGGTGCTGGCAGACCTCCAACCGTGTACGGAAAAGGTTGCATGAGGCGCGGGCTGCATTTAGGAAAGAAGGGGAGATGAGGCGATGAACCTGAGCCTGCAAACTTCGGTCAGCGCGCTGCTCCTGATGCTCGATCTCTGGCGGCGGAAGCAGGGAGAAGAATTGTGCGTGCCCGAGACGTGGCGTTCTGCGATCCGGCGCATGGCGTACGAGATCGCTAGAGCGCAGGAAGAATTTATCTTGCAGGGGCTTGTGCTCACGGTAGGTGCGCGTGCGCACCGTAAATGCACCAGCCTGGTTGGTTTTCAAGATCGGTAGCAGACGCGTGCTTGTTGCCGAAGTTCAAAGGCGTTAGCGCGGGTGTGCGGCGGCATAACGGGTATCCGCTCTTGCAGGTGAAGCGAGGTGCAGACAGAAAGTGTCCTCCCCCAGCACCTCCGCCGCTGATGAGCGAGTACAACGGAGTGCGGCCGTCTCTCTGGCCCGGGCTCTGAGGGCCCGGGCCAGAGATCTCTTAGGGTGGGCGAAAAGTGCATGTGTCTCTCAGAGGCTGCGTTTTCGAGTTTTCTGACGAAGGGAGAAAACAACATGCTTCGTCTGATCGACTATCATGCGGCCCCTTTGTTGAACTTCGATCTTCCACTCAACGCCGATCGAATGGCGCTGGTCCCGGGAGATTACGCAAAGGTCGTTTTCCAGCGGGACGCCGAACGCAGCGAGTGCATCTGGGTCAAGGTCGAGGAACTGCTCGACACTGGCAAGTATCGTGGAACGCTTGCAAACGATCCGATCGTTGTGAACATGCGATACGGTGACACGGTCGTCTTCGACTGGTTCAACGTGATCGCGATTGACATGCGGAACTAGACACACCCACACCGAATGGCACGCATCCGACCGCGCCCCGTCGGGAGCGCCCCAAGAGGAGATGATTGGTGAGATTCCCAGGTTGCTTCCCGAGCACCATCGGCCGAGTGCCAATGCTTCCCTGCGTCTTCCGGATCCTGAGTCTTTTCCTGAGCGGCGTGTTACTGGCAATTTCTCCGGCGGCAATGAGCCAGACTACCGGCGCTACCGCAGTCTTCGAGGCGGGCGGTTCCGGCAACAACGCAAGTTTTGCTGCCGCTAGGAGTGGGCCGAAGTATGCCCCCGGACGAGTTATCCTTCGTTTCCGGGCTGGTGTGCCGGTGGCGGCGCAGGCAGCGACACACTCCAGGGTCGGAGCCACGGTGCTGCGGCGTTTCCACGTTGTGCCCGGACTGCAGATCATACAACTTCCTGCCGGCTGGTCTGTAGAGGAGGCGCTGTACCGGTATCGCAACGACCCCAATATCGTCTATGCAGAGCCGGACACGGTTCTTCATGTCCTGGAGACGGTCCCGAATGACCCGAGCTTCTCGAGTCTGTGGGCGATGAAGAACACCGGCCAGTCGGGCGGAAAGATTGACGTGGACATCGATGCTACCGACGCTTGGACTCTCTCCACCGGCAGCAACAGCGTGTACGTCGGCGTAATAGATACCGGCATGGATTACAACCACCCGGACCTCAGCAACAACATCTACTCAAGCGCAAGCGACTGCAACCTGAACGGAGTCGACGACGATGGCGACGGGTATGTGGACGACTGTCACGGCATCGACACTGTCAACCATGACTCCGACCCGATGGATGATCACGACCACGGGTCGCATGTATCCGGCATCATCGGGGCTACCGGCAACAACGCAGTCGGTGTCGTCGGCGTCAACTGGCGCGTGACCATCATTCCATGCAAGTCCCTCGATTGGAGCGGTTCTGGCCTGACCTCCGCCGCCATTGAGTGCCTGGACTGGTTTGCGACGCTGAAGGACCACGGTCTGAATATCATTGCGACGAACAACAGTTGGGGCGGCGGCGGATCGAGCCAGGCCGTAGCGGATGCGATCGAAGCGACCATGCAGCGTGGCATCCTTTTTATCGTTGCGGCCGGCAACGGAGGCAGCGACAGCGTCGGCGATAACAACGACATTGTCCCTACCTTTCCCGCCAACTACTCCCTGCCCAATGTGATTGCGGTAGCCGCGACCGACCGCAACGATCTGTTCGGCAGCTTTTCAAACTTCGGACGGCACACCGTGCACGTGGGCGCGCCGGGTGTGAGCATCCTGAGCACGGTCCGCAACAATTCGTACGCCGCCTTTAGTGGCACCTCGATGGCGGCGCCTCACGTGGCCGGCGCCGCAGCCCTGTTGAAGGCGCAGAACCCCTCGCTCGATTGGCGGGCCATCAAGAACCTACTGCTGAGTTCCGCCGAACCCGTTGTGGCGCTCTCCGGGAAAACGATCACCGGCGGCCGACTCAACGTTTACTCGGCGATGTCCTGCTCTAATGAATCGCTGTTCTCACCGCTCTTCCCCTACGGCAATGCTACCGTGGTCACCGGCTCCACAATCACCTTTGCAGCACTGAACATCGACTGCGCGCAGCCCGCGGGCAACGTCACGGTCGGCATCGACAGCGGTGCGGAGACCGTAATCCTCCGCGATGACGGTGCCAGCGGCGATACGGTGACCGGCGATGGCATATATACCGCACAGTGGAGCCCTGCCACAGCGGGCAACCACACGTACACTTTCCAGGATGGGAGTGGGGGCACAATCCGGGTACTTGCCCCGTACAGCGCCCCCACTTCAACCACCTATTCGTACCGCCCGATCACGGGAACCAACCTCCTGCTTGCCGATGACGATGTGAGGTCGCTGAATCTGAACACTCCCGGTCTTTTCCCGGTCACCATCGGCGGACTGACCTTCGAGACCATCTCTATAAGCGCGAACGGTGTCCTGAGTCTCAATAACTTCAACACGTACACAAACGGCTCGATACCCAACTCCAGTGCACAAGTGCTCATTGCTCCTTGGTGGGACGATCTGTCGCCGCAACCCGGCACGGATCAGAACGTCTTTTACCAGGTGACCGGGTCCGCTCCCAACCGCGAGCTTGTGATCGAATGGCGCGACGTGCCGCATTACGAGACCGTCGTTGATGTCACCAAGACGGTAATGTTTCAGGCGGTGTTTCCCGAGAGCTCTCCGTCGAGCGATATCCTTTTCAACTACGCCGACGTCAACTTTGATGACACCAATGCGAGCACTTACAATGCCGGTGGATCTGCGACGGTTGGTGTCCAGATCGATCCCACCCATGGCGTGCAATACAGCTACAACCAGACGACCCTGGCCAACGGGCTGGCACTACTCTTTAAGGCTGTCTCTGGTCCAACCCCGCCGAGTCTGACCGTGGTGTCTCCGAACGGGGGCGAGTCCTGGAGCCTGGGTTCGACTCACACCATCCAGTGGAGCTACACGGGGACGCCAGGGACGACGGTGAAGGTCGAGCTGCTGCGCAACGGCAGCCTGCACTCGACGCTGGGTACCTCGACCTCGATCGGGACCAACGGCACGGGATCATTCATCTGGACGCCTTCGACGAGCTTGCCGCTGGACACGACCTACACCATTCGCATCACCTCGAACCAGAACTCGAGCTACACCGCCAGTAGCGATGCCAACTTCTCGCTCACTCCCCCGCCGAGTCTGACCCTGGTGTCT
>JAIQFL010000239.1 GCA_020073365.1 Terriglobia bacterium
GACGGCCGGAACTGCCTGTTGGTGGACGACCTGGTGGATACCGGCGGATCGCTGGTGAAAGGCGCGGAAGCGCTGATGGAAAAGGGAGCAGCCAGCGTTTCGGCCTGCGCCACGCATGCGGTGCTCTCCGGAGATGCGGTCAAGCGCATCGAGGATTCGTGTTTGCGCGAAGTGGTTTTTACGAATTCGATTCCGCTCTCGGAAGAGGCGAAGAATTCGAGCCGGATCAAATCGTTGTCGGTCGCGAGTTTATTGGCGGAAGCCATCCGGTCGATTCACGAAGAGACTTCGGTAAGTGTCTTGTTTGTTTGAAAAGCTTACAGCCGCAGATGAACGCAGATTCAAGACTGATGCTTATCCGCGTTCATCTGTGTTCATCTGTGGCTCAATTTGGTTTTGATTTCTTGGGCTCTCGAACCAACGTCAGCCCCGGGTAACCCGGGGTGAACCGGACTTCGAACCCGCGAGGAGAAATGAATTGAAACGTGACATTACGATCGCCGCCGAGGTGCGCACCTCGCGCGGCAAGAACGAAGCGCGCCGTACGCGCAAAGCCGGACAGATCCCGGCAGTTCTGTATGGCGCATTCCAGGATCCCGTCAACATCGTGGTCAACCCCCGCGAGATCGTCAAGATCACCCACAGCAGCACAGGTTACAACACCATCTTCAACCTGGCCATCCAGGGCGGCGAGACTACGCCGGTCATGGTGGTCGATCAACAGGTGGATCCGCTCCGTGGGAACCTGCTGCACGCCGATTTCAAACGCATCGATCTCTCCAAGCGCATCCGCGTGACGGTTCCGGTCCATACCGCCGGCGAAGCCAAGGGCGTGAAGGTGCAGGGCGGGTTGCTGGAGGTAATCACCCGGGCCATCGAAATCGAATGCCTGCCGGATGAGATTCCGGAGGGCTTCACCATCGACGTGACCGAGTTGATGATCGGCCAGAGCAAGCGCGCCAGCGATGTAGCGCTTTCCGGTTCCATGAAACTGATCGGTGCGCCCGATACGGTGATCGCGCACGCCGTGGCACTGCGCGCCGAGGAAGTGGTTGCCGCTCCCGAGGCTGCCGTGGTCGCTCCCGTCGCCGGGGCCGCCGCCGAGCCCGAAGTGATCAAGAAGGGCAAGAAGGAAGAGGAAGCTCCCGCCGAGGAGAAAGAGAAGGGCAAGAAGAAATAAGGCGCCATGTTCCTGGTGGCTGGTCTGGGGAACCCGGGCGAGGAGTACGCGCTCACGCCGCATAACCTGGGCTTCCGCATCGTCGACCGGCTGGCCGAACGGCACGGCATTCGCGTCAACCGTAGAGATTCCCGGGCTCTCACCGGTGTGGGCGAGATCGACGGGCATCCGGTGATGCTGGCCAAGCCGCAAACGTATATGAACCTCAGCGGTACGTCGCTCGCGCCGCTGATGGAAAAGCACTCGATTGAGCCGAGCCGCCTGGTGGTGGTTTACGACGAGCTGGACCTGCCGTGGATGGCGTTGCGGATCAAACCCAAGGGTTCCGCGGCCGGTCACAAGGGCATGAAGTCGGTAGTCGCCTGCCTGGGAACCAGCGACTTGGTGCGGGTGCGGTTAGGGATTCATCCGGGCCATCCCCTCCGGGATGGAACGGAGTTTTTGCTGGCGCCGATCAAGCGCTCGCAAATGAAGGAAATGGACGAACTGGTCGACTACGGAGCCGATGCGGTTCGCGCCATAATCGCCGAGGGCGTCGAAAAGGCCATGACGAAATTCAATCGTCGCGCCCCAGGCTTAAATATAGAGGACGAATGAGGATTTACGAAGAGCTGTTCATAATCAAGCCGGATGCGCCGGACGAGGAGGTCGACCAGTTCGTGGAGCAGTTGCGAACCCAGTTGATCGCCGCCGGCGCCACGGTGGACAAAGTCGACAAGTGGGGCAAGCGCAGACTGGCGTACCGGGTGGACAAATACCGCGAAGGTTCGTACGTTCTGTTCCAGTTCACGGCTGGCCCGGAATCGGTGAAGGAGTTCGAACGCCGTCTGCGGGTTTCGGACCTGGTTTTGAAGTTCCTGACGGTGCGCATCGACCATACGCTGAAACGGCTGGAAAAGCGCAAGAAGGAGCGCGACAAACGCACCGCCAAACGCGCCGCCAACGCCCCGCCCCCGGGCGCTGGACCGGCCCCGTTACAGCCATCGTCGTTTGGACCACAGATATCGGAAGCGCCGGCTGCCCCGGGAATGCCGGGCACCCCGTTGCAGCCGAAGGAGGAATAAGACATGCCGGAATCTAAAGGAAGACCAGGCAGTGCCGCGCAGCGGCCGACGGGCGGCGACAAGGCCGTTGCCACCCAGAAGAAACAATATTTCCGGCGCAAGAAAGTGTGCCGTTTCTGCGTCGAGAAAATTGACGATATCAACTACAAGGACGTCAAGATGCTCCACGCTTTCGTGGCGGAGCGGGGAAAGATCATTCCCCGCCGCATCTCGGGCGTGTGCGCGCCGCACCAGCGGCGGCTGACGGACGCCATCAAGAAGGCGCGGAACATCGCGCTGTTGCCCTTCGCGGCAGCGTTCTAAGGGCAGGAGGAGTCTCGCATGGAAGTCATTCTGAGAGAAGACATCGAAAAGTTGGGCAGCCGCGGCGAAATCGTGAAGGTTGCGTCCGGATACGCCCGCAATTTCCTGCTGCCCAAGAAACTGGCCGTACAGGCCAACGAAGCCAACAAGAAGATCGTGGAGCAGGAGCGCCAGTCGCATCTGCGCAAAGAAGCCAAGCACAAGACCGAGGCGGAAGACCTCTCCAAACTGCTGACCGGCGTGAGCGTGACCATCGCGCAAAAGGCCGGCGAAAACGACCAGTTGTTTGGATCGGTAACGGCCAAGGACGTGGGCGACGCGCTCGCGGCCAAGAACTTCACGATTGACCGGCGAAAGATCCAGTTGGACGAGCCGATCAAACAACTCGGCGAGTACAAGGTGCCGGTACGTTTGCATAAGGACGTCACCGCCGAAGTGACCGTAGTGGTAGTCAAGGAAGAGTAGATTGCGGGGCGGGCTATCCAGCCACTACCGAGCGGTTTTGCATGGCAAAACGGAGGGCAGGACGCCGGTCGAGCGTGCTTTGGCCATCTCACTTGAATTCAAAGGGCTAATTGGTGGCGATGTGTTTCGCTCTGCCTAACGGCTGAAAGAAGCTGCAATCCTCTTGCATCCTGCCCAGCTCCGGGGTAACAATCTTCCCAATCCGAAATCGTTCCAGTGGTGCACGAACCGGTTTCGGTGGGGGGAGGTCAAATGCTACGTTTGCATTCCGGGCCAGTGCTCGCTGTGTCCCTTTGCGTCACTCTCTTCGCAGTATCCACAATCTGTTTCGCGCAAGAATCGCGCGGCAGCATCACGGGTAAGATCCTCGATCCGCAAAACGCCATCGTGCCGAACGCCAATATCGTGGTCACGAATGTCGAGACGAATGTCGCGAAACGGACGGTCACCAACCAGACCGGCTATTTCGAGGTCATTGCCCTCGACCCGGGAACGTATTCGGTCTCCGTGGATGCCGCGGGATTCAAGAAAGTCATCCGCTCGGGTATCGTGTTGAATACGGGAGACCGTCTGGCAGTTGATGTACCACTCGAAATCGGGCAGTCCACGCAGGCGATCGAAGTATCTGCGGATGCTCCGCTACTGGAGACCACCAACGCGGCGGGCGGCCGCGTGCTCGACAGCCGCGATATCGCGCAGTTGCCGTACACCACGATGAACCCGTTCTCGTTGCAGGCGATCGCGCCGGGCATGATCTTCACCGGCACGCTGGGAAACAACCGCGTGATGGATCACGCAGGCACGGCAAGCTATGAGACGGCTGGTTTAGGCAGCGGCGCCGGGGAATTCCTGCTGGACGGCAATCCGGTGACCGGAACCAATGGCGGGCGCGCCGGGTTCGTGCCATCGTCGGAGGCGGTCAGCGAGATTCGCGTGGAGACGGCTCCCTTCGACGCCGCGATGGGACACGCGGTAGGCGCGTACATCAGCGCCACCATCAAGTCGGGGAACAACACGCTGCACGGTTCGGCATTCGAGCAGATGGAGCAGTTCCGCTGGAACGCGGCGAACCATTTCACGCGTTTGAGCGGGCAGCCCAAGCCGGGCGGAAAATTCAGCCAGCCAGGCTTCAGCATCGGCGGGCCGGTGTACATTCCCAAGGTGATCAACGGGAAGAACAAGCTGTTCTTCTACCTGGAGTTCGACAAGATCACGCAGAAGTCGCCGCCCATCAACAACAACCCTCTCTATACGGTGCCGACGGTGGCGGAACGGCAGGGAGACTTCTCCGCACTGCTCCAGGTGCCGGTGAACCCCACGCAATACTTGGTCTACGATCCACGAACGGCGGCCCTGGTGAACGGCCACGTGACGCGCACGCCGTTTCCGAACAACGTCATTCCCGCCTCCATGATGACCAACCCGATTTACAAGTTCATGTCGCAACTATATCCCCTGCCGAACAATCCGGCGGGACTGGTGCAGCCGGACGGGACCAACAACTTCTATGACGGCGCGCAGCCCAACAACGACTTCTTCACGTCGCTGATCAACCGCTACGACTACAGCATCAACCAGAAGCAGCGCCTCAGCGGCAAGTGGTATTACAACCACCGTTTTTCGGACCAATACGATTTTGCGCATAACACCCCGCTGGCGGGTTACTACTCGAATGGCCTGTGGCGGCCCACCCGCGGGGGGAGTCTCAACTACACTTACACTCTCAATGCCACGAACGTGCTGGATGTCACTGCCAGTGTCACTCAGTATTCCGAAGGCTCCAAGCAACCGGTCAAACTGCAATACAAGGCGTCTGACGTGGGCCTTCCCGCCTATATCGATCAGAAGGCCGGCGGTTCCAACGCTCTTCCGGCGCTGAACATTGCCGGGGTTGCCAACGCCGCATCCACGAGTTTTATCGGGTACCCGGGGTTGAACCAGCGCGGCACCACCTGGCAGTTGCATATCAACATGACCACGATTCATGGCGCGCACACGCTGAAATACGGGTGGGAGGACCGCCGCTACTATTACGCCACGGTCAACCCTCTGGGGAACACCACCGGGTATTACCAGTTCAACAACACCTACGTGAGGCAGGCGGACAACACCACCACCGCCTCCAACACCGGCTTGGGCTGGGCGGCATTCGCACTGGGCATGCCGAATTCCATTAGTCTGGACACCAACGACACGGCCTACTACGGCACGCGGTATCACGCTCTCTACATGCAGGACGACTTCCGCGTCACCAGCCGTCTGCGCTTCGGTTTCGGAGTGCGAATGGAGCGGGAGGGCGGCACCACCGAGCGATTCAACCGCGGCCTGGCCGCCACCTACGATTTCAGCTTCGTGCCGCCTTACGCGCAGGCGGTCCAGTCGTCGTACGCATCGATCCTCTCCGACCCGGCAAACGCCGCCAACCCGGCCGTACAGCTCTTGAAGCAGGCCAGCCCGGCCAGCCAGTTCGTAGTGGCTGGCGGCGTCACTTACCTGGGCCAGAAATACCCGAACTACACGGCCGGCACTACGCGCTTTCTCCCCAACCTCAGCATGGTGTACCAGATCGACAATAAGACCGTGCTGCGCTTCGGAACCGGCTGGTTTGGCGACACGTTCAGCTCGGTGGGAGGCACCGGCAACCGCCCCCCTCTGACCGGTTATAGCCAGACCACGACAACCATTCTGACGAACGACCTCGGGCTGACCTTTTGCTGCGGCGCTTCCGGCGGCATTCCAGCCGCCAGCCTGGGAGCGGTCAACCCCATGATGAACCCGTTCCCGGTGCTGCCCAGCGGCTCGCGCTGGGTGCTGCCATTCGGCAACTCGCTCGGTTCGAACATCCTGGACGGCGCGGGCTACACCAGTTACCCCCGGGACTACTCGCCCACCTGGGAGCAGCGCTGGAAGGCCAGCGTCCAACGGGAGCTCCATGGGAACCACATGATCGACATCTCCTATAACGGCGCCTACGGTTCATCTCCGTTTAGCAGGAGTCTCAGCGCCCTGCCGGCGCAATATTGGAACTACTACTCGCAATACAATGCCAACGTAGCGGCCGTGGACAACGCCATGAAGGCCATGGTGACCAATCCCTTCAAGGCTGCCCTCCCCGGGCTGCAGACTTCCAATCCCACGCTTTACAACTACCTCAGCAACGTAGGGCTGTTCACCGCCAACACGCTGCAAGTGCAGCAACTGTTGCGCGCCAATCCCAACGCGAATTTCGGCCTCAGCCAGGCCAACGCCATGCGCAGCAAGACGGTGTACCACGACGTGGAGATCCTGTACCAGAAGCGCTGGTCGAAGGGCTTCCAATCGTCGGTGATGTACACCCGGAACTGGTCGCGGAACCAGTGGGCACCCAACCAGTTCGACCAGTCGCTGGCCTGGCAGCCGAACGCCAATTCGCGCCCCAACCGCTTTGTCTGGACCACCGTTTGGGAACTGCCCTTCGGCAAAGGCCGGCAATGGCTGACCCAAGGCCCGGCCCAGCACATGGTGGGCGGCTGGCAGTTGAGTTGGATCTACCAGTATCAGACGGGCGCGCTGATAAGCTGGGGCAACCTGTTCTACTACGGCAGCGTGGACCAGATCGTGGCCGCGCTGAACCACGACCAGGTGCACGCCCAGAACATCCACCAGTGGTTCGACCCGGCCGCGGTGTATCAGGGTTCCGGCGCGGTTCCCGCGGGTTTCACCGGTTTCGAGGGCCGCTCCTCTTTCCAGCCGGGCACCTACCAGGCACGTGTGTTCCCGCAGTACATCGACAGCTTGCGGGCCGATGGTATTCGTAATTGGGACGTCAGGGTTTACCGCAAGTTCAGACTCCATGAGCGGCTGAATCTGAACTTTTCGGTTGACCTGGAGAATATGACCAACCACACGCAGTTCAGCGCGCCGAACATCGGCGTCACGGCGTCGAACTTCGGAACGGTCACGGGGCAAGCCAACCAGCCGCGCATCATCCAGCTCAACGGGCGCATCGAATTCTGATGCGCCTGTCCCACCGCGGGACTCCGGACACACTTTGCTGTTTCACACCTCAAAACCTGAGGGGGGAAGATATCTACAGTTAGCCAAAGGGCCATTCCCCCCAAATTCGACCGTACCAGACAGAAAACACTTGGGTTGCCGGTGATGGGTGAGTCGTTTGGCGTTTTGCTCTGCGAAACCGTGACCACTGGGGACAATGTACTCACTGGGGAGTTTGAGATGGGATTATACTTTTGTGCAGGTTTGCGGGGCGAATA
Source organism: Terriglobia bacterium (assembly GCA_020073365.1). Classification (GTDB taxonomy): domain Bacteria; phylum Acidobacteriota; class Terriglobia; order Bryobacterales; family Bryobacteraceae; genus JAIQFL01. Next base: position 7,266 of record JAIQFL010000239.1, read on the forward strand.
AATATTAGCGCGTGACGAAAGACAGGTACTATCACCGGTCTTGGGTTGTGCAAGGGTGAGCGGTTAGTCAACCTCAAGTGGCGTTGTTATACGCCCGGGTATACGCGGTCGTGTTGCGGTTCGCGGCGCGAGCCCCCGTATGGCACGCAAAGCAGAATACAAGGAGTAGAAATGCTACGTCGCATCTTATCGCCGATGGCGATACTGAGTGTACTGGCTTGCGGACTGGGCTGGTCACAGGAAACTCGCGGCACGATTACGGGGAGAATTACCGATCCTTCCGGCGCTGTGATTCCTGGCGCCACCGTGGTGGTGACCAACACCGCCATGGGAACCAAAACCAACGCCAAGGCCAATGAAGACGGCATTTACCAGGCCACCTACCTGATTCCGGGGCCTTATCAGGTGGAGGCGGCATCCCAGGGCTTCAAGAAAGCCTTGCGGGACGGCATCGAAGTGCGCGTCGCGGACCGGTTGGAAGTCAACCTGGAACTGACGATCGGCGCATCGGACCAGTCGGTGACGGTGACGGCCGAGACCCCCCTTCTGAGCGCCGAATCGGCGTCAGTCGGCACGGTGGTGGATGCCAGGCGTGTGGCAGACCTGCCGCTCTCCTACGGCAATCCCTTCCAATTGATCGGGGCGGCCGCGGGGGTCTCCTTCACCGGCGATCCGCGTCTGGACCGGCCCTTCGAGCCGACCCATATTGTCGGCTACGCCATGGCGGGATCGCGCGGCAACCTGAGCGACGTAACGCTGGATGGCGCTCCGACCACGGCCACGGCCAACGGCAACCAGGTGATTGCGGCTTATGTCCCGCCCACCGACCTGGTGCAGGAATTCAAGGTGCAGACCGCCACGTTCGACGCGCAATTCGGCCAGACGCAGGGCGGCGTTACCAATATCAGTATGAAGTCGGGCACCAACACCTTCCACGGCACGGCCCGATACTCGTTCCAGCGGACCGACTTCTGGGCCAACGATTTTTTCAACAACCAGGCAAGCAAGCCCCGCGCCGCCTTTAAGTACGACACTTGGGGCGGATCGTTCGGCGGCCCGGTCTACATCCCCAAGGTCTACCATGGGAAGAACAAGACCTTCTTCGAGTGGGGCTACGAGGGTCTCCGCGACGCCCGGCCGCGGCATGACGACGCCACCAACACGGTTCCGACGACGGCCGAAAAGAACGGCGATTTTTCGGCGCTCCTGGCCGCGGGATCGAGCTACCAGATCTACAATCCGCTCTCGCGCCGCGCGGCCGCTGGCGGACGGTACCAGGAGGATCCCTTTGTTGGGAACATCATTCCGCCATCGATGTTCAATACGGTGGGGAAGAATGCCCTGAGCTATTTCCCGACGCCCCTGAGCGCCGGAGATGCGGCCGGACTCAAGAACATGCAGGACGCCAGCGTGACGGAGAGGGCCAAGTATTACAACCACTCCTGGCGCGTGGACCACAACCTCAGCGACAGGCAACGCATCTTCGTGAGGGCCAGCATCTATCGCCGGGACAGCACGTACAACAACTACTTCAACAACCTCGCGACCGGCGTAGTTTTCCAGTTTCTGGCGCGCGCCGCAGTCTTCGACGACGTATATACGATTTCTCCCACCACAGTGCTCAACGTGGGGTACAGCTACAGCCGGTTCATCCGCGCTCAGAATGGGAATGCGGACGCCAACGGATTCGACCTCACCAAATTGGGCTTCCCGGCTTCCTATGCCAACCTGATCCCCAAGGACATCGGTTCGTTCCCACAGTTCAACATGACCGGCTACATCCCTACCGGCTCGGCGGCGGGTGAGAACCGTCCGGTGAATAATCATACCGCCAAAGCCAACCTGACGAAGGTGGCGGGCACACACTCCATCCGCACGGGCTTCGAATTCCGCGCCTATCAGGAAACCGACAGATTCTTCGGATTCCAACAGACCGGCACGTTCAATTTCGACTCCACCTGGACGCGCGGTCCGCTGGATAATTCCGCGACGTCGCCCAACAGCATTGGCCAGTCTGTGGCAGCTCTCCTGCTCGGCTTGCCGTCGGCGTCAAGCAATGTGGCCCGCTCGGCGGATTACGCCGAACAATCCAATTCCCTGGGTTTCTTCGTACAGGACGATTGGAAGGTCTCGCCCAAGCTGACTTTGAATCTCGGGTTGCGTTACGAGTTCGAGCAGCCCCTCCACGAACGCTATAACCGCAGCGTTCTGAACTTCGATCCCACCTACACGCAGCCGTTCTCCGCGCAGGCCGCCGCGAACTTCGCCGCCAACGATGCTGCGCTGATTACTCAGATTTCGACCGTCCGGGCAGCGGGTGGGCTGACCTTCGCGGGGGTCAACGGCAATCCCACGGGCCTGTACAACACGCCCAAAACGCAGCTTATGCCGCGCCTCGGGCTGGCCTACCAGATCGGCAGCAACACGGTGCTGCGCAGCGGCTTCGGGATATTCTACGGCTTCCTGGGCGAGCGCCGCAGCGACGTGATCCAGAGTGGGTTCAGCCAGAACACCAACATGGTTCCCACCATTGACAACATCAACTTCGTCGGCACCCTCTCCAACCCGTTCCCCAACGGGATCGCGACGCCGGCAGGATCGGCGGGGGGATACCAGACGTTCCTGGGACAGAACATCACGTTCTTCAACCAGAACCCCCTCACGCCGCGCGTGATGCGTTGGGAGCTCGGCATTCAGCACGTGTTCAAAGGCAACCTCCTGCTGGACGTCAACTACACCGGCAACAAGACCATCCACATCGATCTCAACCCCACCGGCAACCCCAACATTGTCAACCTGAACTCGCTGCCGAACAAGTACCTGTGCACCAGCCCGTTCCGCGACAACACCTGCAACAACTACCTCACTGGCACGGTTCCCAATCCCTTTTATGGTCTGGCGCCGGCGGGGAATTCGCAGGCCATTTTCACCAACACCACCACATCGCGGTCCAGCCTGCTGGTGCCGTTCCCCGTATTCGGCTCGGTGCAGACGAACAATAACCAAGGCTACTCGTGGTATCACTCGTTCGTGGTTGCGATCGAGAAACGCTTCGCGAAGGGCTACTCGGTGGCCGGGAACTACACCTTCTCGAAGTTCATGCAGGCCAACGAACTGCTGAACCCGGCGGACCCCGCCCCGCTCCGGGTGATCTCGGATCAAGATACTCCCCACCGGTTCTCCCTCAGCGGCGTGTGGGAGTTGCCTCTTGGAAAGGGCAAGGCCCTTTTTGACGGAGCCGGCCCGGTCGCCTCGAGGCTTGTGGGCGGATGGCAGCTTTCGGGAATTTTCGCCTACCAGGTGGGCTTCCCGCTGGCCTGGGGCAACGTGCTCTACGTCGGCGATCCCAGCAACATCGTCCTACCCGCCGACCAGCGAACTGTCGATCACTGGTTCAATACAGCCGGTTTCGACAAGGTTTCCGCCAACCAACTGGTGAACAACCTAAGGACGTGGCCGCTACGCTTCTCGCAGATCCGCGGCAGGAACACCAACAACGTGGACCTGGCGCTGATCAAGAACACGCGCATCAACGAAGGGAGGAGCATCCAGTTCCGGGCGGAGGCGCTGAATGCGTTCAACCACCCCGGCTTCCCGGCTCCGGTCCTGACTCCCACAACCACGACCTTCGGTACCGTCGTGGCCTCCAATCAGGCGGGCTATCCGCGCCGTCTGCAGTTGACGTTGAAGTACATCTTCTGATCGAGACCCGGTAATCGGTCCGGCCGAGGCCGGCTTCCCGCCGCGGGGAGTCGGCCTTTTTCTTTGGCGAAAATGTTGACTGGGCCGAGAGGTTGATTCGTGACGCCGGCTTCGACAATTCCTCCCGGGCCCGCAGGCAGCCGTCCTGCCCTCTGCGTGCACGTTTGCAGTCCAGGCTCTGTTCTGTACATAATGTACATATTATGCCGTGCACGAGCGTGAATATTACCGAGTTGCGAAGCCGCCTGAGTACTTACCTGACCAGGGTCCGCGGCGGAGAGGAGATCCTGATCCGCGACCGTAATCTGGCGATCGCTAAGATGGTTCCGCTCGCGAACACGGACGATTTCGATGAGGAAACTCTGGAACTCGCGACGCAAGGTGTAGTGCGATTGCCGGACAAGGACCTGGATCTGAAATCATTCTTCGCCATGCCGGCGCCACACATTCCCCTAGCCAGGCTGAGGGCTGCCATCGATGCAGAACGTGAAGAAGATTGACGCTTTCTGGGACAGCAGCGCCATGGTGCCCCTCTGCGTGGGTCAAGGTCCCAGCGCTTTCGTGAGAGCGGCCATGAGGAACAGGTCCATTGTGGTCTGGTGGGCCACCTCAGTGGAAATGACGAGCGCCTTTTCTGGCTTGCTTCGTAGCGGAGAGATCAGTCAGCGGAGCTTCCGGATGGCTCTGGCACGGCTGGCCGAGCTGCGCAAGATGTGGATCGAGGTGCAGCCAACAGAGCCCGTACGCGATCTGGCAGAAGAGTTGGTTCAGAGGCACCCTCTGCGCGCCGCAGATGCGATCCAACTTGCAGCAGCCCTGATATGGTCAAGGCGGCACCCACGAAGACGAGCTTTCGTATGTTTTGACGGCAGGTTGGCGGAGGCGGCGGGCAAAGAAGGTTTTTCCGTCGAAGCCCTTTGAGGTCGACAGGGGGATTCCAGGACCGGGGAGTCCGCCTTGGTCGGAAGCCGGCTGCAAGCCCGCTGACAGACGACGAAAACCGATCGTCTGTCCCACCGGGCTACAAGCCGGCTGCAGGATGAAATCCTGCCCCACGCTGCATCTTGGCCAGGTCCGCGCGCAAAGGAGCGGTGCTGCGGGCGTAGATCATTTTGTAGGCCTGGCAGAAGTAATCGAGATCCTCAAAGCGGGCGTGCGCGGCGTGGCGGAGTTTCGGGCAGCCGCCGTGACAAATGGATTGATACTCGCACGCCTGGCATTCCGGATGAGCCAGCGTCTTCTTTGAAGCAAAGCTGTACCGGCGGGTGCGGCGCGCAATCTCCGGCCATGAATCCACAACGATGTTCCCCAGTTTCCAGGACTGCTCGACGAAGAAATCGCACGGGTACACGTCGCCGTTGTACTCCACCACGACGTAGCTGTCGCAGGTCTCGTGCATGGTGCAGGTGCCCGGCTTCTGCCCCGCCAGAGCCTCGGCGATGTTGTCGAAAAAGCGGATCCGCACTTTGCGCCGGTCCGGCCACCAGAGGTCAAAGACCTCGCACAGGAAACGGCCATACTGCTCCGGGGAGATGGTGAAGGGCAGGGGGTTGCCGTCCTGGTCGAATTCGGCGAGGGGGATGAACTGCAGATTGTCGATCCCGAGGCTGCGATAGAACCGGTACAGTTCCTTGGGCCGGTCGACATTGGCCTGGCTGAGCACACAGAGAATGTTGAATTCCACCTGGTTCCGCTGCAGCAGCTCGACGCTTTGAACCACGCGCTTCCAGGTGCCGCGCCCTTGCTTATTGAACCGGTAGCGGTCATTCACCTCTTCGGGACCATCGAGCGAAACGCCCAACAGCCACTGATAGGAGCGGAAGAGATCGCACCAATGCTGGTCGAGGAGAATGGCGTTGGTCTGGAGCGCGTTGCTCACGGTCTGCCCGTCGCGGCCGTAACGCTTCTGGAATTCCACCAGCTTTTCAAAAAAGGGCAAACCCGCGAGCGTCGGCTCGCCGCCCTGAAAGGCGAACACACCGCTGGGGTACGAGTAGAACAGGTAGGTGTCGACCAGGCGTTCGAGGGTGTCCAGGGTCATCGCTCGGGCGGGCAGGGCTTTGTAGGGATCGGCGTCCCGATCGAGGTAGAAGCAATAGGCGCAATCGAGGTTGCAGACGGCGGACGCTGGTTTGATCAATAGGGAACTGATGCGGGGCGTGGGGCCCAGCCCAAGGTCGAGACTGTTCCCGCTGCCCACATACAACGGGAAAGGGTTCGACGCAATCCCCATTCAGCAAGTGTAGCAGCCGACGGCGGACCAGCGGTTCCGCATCCAGGGTCAGGGGTCTGAGTGACTTGTGGGGCAGCTTGGCAAGCTGTCCGGCGGTTGTTAACCGCCGCACGGGCCGGTTGGCAACCGGCCGCAGGTTTCCAACCTGCCACACAAAGGGCGTCATGGATGCGCTACCGAAAGCCTCTGACGGTCTTATCGATCAGCCGCAGCCGGCCGGTGAAGCGCCTGACGGTGAGGCCGGGATCGACAGAGTTCTCTCCGATCGCGACCAGCGCGGGGGCCGTTATCAGCATGCCGGCAGGATGTACGATGACTTCCTGTCCGTTCAACCGGACGCTCAGCTTGCGCGACTCCGGAGAATATACCAGGCGGATCGACACCGGTTGGCGGCCGGGATCGGGCATCTCATGCATCATCGTGGAATCATCCGTTTGGGAGATCAGGCGGAGCACGCCGGCGCCGTGTTCCACGAAAAGAAAATGATGGTAGCGGGTTTGCCCGATGGTGATCAGCGGCTCGCGGAAACCGGGCGGCTCCGGGATGAACTCCGCGATCAGGTCCACCGCGATCTCGGGATTCGTCACCAGGCGCGTTTCACGGAGGGGGCTGAACCAGCGCGCGATGCGCACGTACGTTAGCGGCCGGTTCTTCAGAATGTCGTCGTAGGGTCCGGCAATTCCAAGAGCCAGGTTGGCGATGGCGCTGTAACCGATCAGCACCACGAAGAGTGCGCTGAGCGCGACTCGCCGGCGTCCTGAACTCGCGCCAATGCGGATCCCGAGGGTCGCAACCGCGGCGAAGACCGCCAGGGGTAGAAAGTCGACCTCGTATCGATGCGTAGCGAGGTGCGTGAACATCAGGAACAGCAGAACCGCGACGGCAGAGCACAGGGCGACACCAAGAACGGTTCGGACCTCGGCTGGCGCGGCTCTGTCTGAATGCCTGGCCAGCAGGCGCCGGGACGGCAGGAACAGGGCAGCCACGATGAAAGGCGCAACCCACAGCGCGCCAACCGTCGGCTCGATGAAATACTCGGGCGGCAGCGGATGCCGCTCCGCCGAATCGAAAGGAAAGCGAAACACCCTGCGAATCCAGGGGAACACGGGACTGAATTCCGGCTTCGCAAGGAGCATGAAATACAGCCCCGGAACCAGGTTGCGCGGTGCCAGTTCAATTCGATTCTGACCCTTCCCGGCGAGTTGGTATCGAAAACCAAACTCGAATGGATTTCCGAACCGCTCATAGTTGTATGCCGCAATCGCCGCGCCCACCAACGCCAGGGAAACCACCAAGGCGACGAATTCGCGAGAGCGAAGAACGGCCCCCAGGCGCCAGGGCCTTCCAAGCAGGATCGCGAGGCCCGCCAGGGTCGCGACACCGGCCAGAAACAGATGAGGCCGGCTGGCAACAGCGAGTCCGAGCATGAGGCCGCAGCCAGCGAACCAGGCGGCGCCGCGGCGCGAGCGAAATCCCCGCGCGAAGAAGAACAAGGCGGCGGAAACACAGAAATATCCCCCGCCGATGGCGGTCTCGTAGACATCTGCGCGGTTTAGCAGGTACGGCACCGACTGGCAAATCCCCAGAGCCAGGAGCATGACGGCCAAAGGAAACGGGCCTGGCTTCATCGCGGCGAGGTCGAGAACCCGCAGCAGCGCACCGCACGAAAACAGAAAACCCCCGAAGCAGAGTAAGAACATCGCGAAGCCCTGGGGTAGATCGTGGCCCGTAATCAGCCGGAACGGAGTGAACAGGAGCACTGCGGGCGCGGCGCCGAAATAAAGGTAGTAGTGGCCCCCGAAGAGCACGAGGTCCTGCCGCTTGAGCGATCGATCCACCGCGGGATCCCATGGATCCGGCTGCGCCAAAAGTTCGGGGGATGGCTGAACGGGGAGGTAGAGGTGGCCGCCGGCAAAGCCGCGCCCGAGAAGATCGTAGTATTCATCGAGGTCGTACCCCCACAGGAATTCCATACCCGAGGCACGCACAGTCCACAGGTAAAGAAGGCACATGGAGACAGCGACCGACGCAAGCACGCACCATCGGATCCATCCGGTACGGTGGTCGCCGCTGAAGTTTCGAGTAAGAAAATGGAACCTCTGAAATCCGGGCACTGCTCTTCGCATTAGCGCAACCGTTTGGGAGAATTCTAACAGTTGAATGGACGCAATAGTACGTTCGCAGAAAAAATGAAACTTTTTTGATGGGGTTAGACACTACATATAGTAGTGCACGCGCTACAGGCGTAGCAGCAGGCCCGGTTCCAGTGCAGAGAATCCCGTCATAGCATGCCGGTGAGGAAAATGTCCGCAGTCGAATTGAAACACAACAACTTGAAGATACTTCTCCTTTTGGGGCTGCTTGCGCACCCCGCGGCGCTCGTGGCTCAAATGTCAGTTGCGGTAACGCCGTCGTTGCCATCCCCGGCGCCACTGGGAACACCGATCACGTGGACTGCGACGGTATCGGGCGCCAACCCAGGTACGCTCTGGTACCGTTTCCGGATCGGCCCGATGGGCGGCGATCTCCACACGGTAGTCGATTACGGACCGAAATCGTCACTGATATGGGGCGCCATCCATGAAGGGGCTTACGTAATCGAAGCCTCAGCCAGGAGTCTCGCGAGCGGAGAGACGGCGGAAACCACAACGCCGTTCCGGCTGACTTCGCTGGTCACCGGCGATACACCCGTTGTCACTCCCACGGCTCATCCGCTGGTGTTTGTCTACAGTGCGCCGCCGTGCGCCGCGGGAAGCCGCATGAGGGCTCAGTTCGAGTCGCCCGAAGGCTTCGTACAGCATACCCCCTACAAGGCCTGCAACGGTCAGGACAGCATGAACTTCTATATCGGCGGCATGCGTCCGGAGACTCAGTACACGGCCCGGCATATGGTCGACACGGGAGGATCGTTAGTCAACGGACCCGACGTCACGCTCCCGACGGCCGCTACTTCCGTGCAACCGCCGCCGGTAACATCGCTTACACCGGGGAAGGTGCCCGCCGTAGCCGGACTGCTGTTACAAAGTCCTCTCTTTTCGCCGCCTATTGCTACCGACCTGAATGGCAACCTTGTTTGGTACGGTCCCAGCGACCTCTCGTTTCTCACGCGGGCATATGCCGGAGGGACCTTTCTTGGGCTCTTTGAGGATGGCACGCAGGATCCATCGCAACAGTTCTTCCGCGAATTCGATCTGGCCGGCATCACTCACGCCGAGACCAACGCAGCGCGGGTGAACGAGCAACTCGCCGTCATGGGGGTACATCCCATCAACGCATTCCATCATGAGGCGGTGAAACTCCCCGGCGGCGGGTACCTGCTTCTCGCCGATTCCGACAGGATACTCACGGACGTCCAGGGCCCGGGCGATGTGGACGTGATCGGTGATACGATTCTGGTCCTCGACGCGAACCTGCAGGTGGTTTGGGCATGGGACGCGTTTGACCATCTGGATCCTCATCGGGCCGCCCTCTTGGGAGAGACCTGCAGCGGCAAGGCCAGTCTTGCGTGCGCGCCGTGGCATCTGGCTCCAACCGCAAACGATTGGTTGCACGGCAATTCACTGCAACTGACTCCGGACGGAAATATTCTTTATTCGGTGCGTCATCAGGACTGGGTGGTCAAGATCGACTATCAGAATGGAGCGGGCACTGGCGCGATTCTGTGGCGTCTGGGAAAGGACGGCGATTTTCAGATTACTTCGGCCGACCCGTATCCCTGGTTCTCACACCAGCACGACGCGAATTTCGAAAAGGACAACACCTCGCTCCTGCTATTCGACGATGGCGACACGCGCCAGGGCATCGATCCGGCCGCGCACAGCCGCGGGCAAGTCCTGAAGATCGACGAGCAGAACCGGATGGCCACGTTGATACTGAATGCCGACCTCGGCACCTACTCCGCGGCGCTGGGCTCCGCGCAGAAACTGGTGAACGGCCATTATCATTTTGACTCCGGCTTCATCGCGGATCCTTCCGGAAGCGCAAAACCCTACTTTTCGCAAGCTGTGGAAGTGAATGCCGCAGGTGAGATCGTTTTCGGTTTGCAGATCGGCGCGCAGGAGTACCGCAGCATTCGAATGCGCGACCTTTACACTCCCTAAAGCGGGGCTGGGGTGAAAAACGCACATTGCAGATTTGGCACAGCCGGCTGAAAGCCGGCGACAGACGACGAAAGACGATCGTCTGTCCCACTCAGTTTTTCTTTGAGAGCCACGGGATTCCTGATCCACTATCTGGTTTAAGAGGCAAAACGAATCGTGTGGCTCGATGATTGGATAGCGGCATGTCTGGTTCCCCTGGCGGTCTGGATCCTGGTCAGCGGGCTGGACGACCTGTTTATCAGCCTGGTCTATTTGACCGGGGGAAAGCGTTTTGAGTGGCCGGGGGACTCGGAGCTTCAACAGGCTCCCGAGCGCCGGATCGCCATCCTGGTACCTTTGTGGAGAGAACATAACGTGATCGGGCAGATGCTCGACCACAACCTCTCCGCCATCCGGTATCAGAACTACGATGTCTTCGTGGGAGCCTACCCCAATGATGAACCCACGGTGCGCGCCGTTACCGAAGCGGCCAGCCGCCATCCGCGCGTGCACCTGGCCATGTGCCCGCACAGCGGCCCCACTTCCAAGGGTGACTGTCTGAACTGGATCTATCGTGGGATGGAGATGTACGAGGCCCGGCACGGGGTCCGGTTCGAGGTGATTACAACCCACGATGCCGAAGACCT
>JAIQFL010000240.1 GCA_020073365.1 Terriglobia bacterium
TCGTCACTGCTGACGCAGCGGCAGTTTAGCGAGTCGCACTTCGACGTCGCGAGCTTGAACCGGCCGGGCTTTCTCAATAACTTCCAGTCGCTAGTGACCGCAGACCAGGCTCTTTATGACGCTGGAAAGACCCAGCGCGCCGTGCGCATGGCAAAGCTTGACGAGGATCTGTCGCACGAAGACAGCCGCCGTAGTCAGTTGGAGGTGGTCGCGCAAGTGGTGCGGTTCTACTGGGACACACAGCTCGGAGCTGAGGAAGTGAACGTCACCGCGCAAGCTATGCGGTCGGCCGAGGCGGACCTGGAACGCTCGGAGGCGCGGCGCGCGAGCGGAATGGCCACCGATGCTGACGTGCTATCCATTCGCGTGCATCTCGCCGGGCTCCGCGAAGAGCAGATTCGGCGGTCGGCAGATTTAGAAGTGGCACGCGCAGCGATGAACGACGCAATTGGATTGCCCCTCGATTCCGCTCATTCCCTCACCACTCCCCTGGCACCCTTGCCAGTCACACAGACCGAACTGAGCGGTGATGAGAAGAATGTAGTCGACGGCAGACCGGAAGCACGCCAAGCCCGACTTGCCGCGGAGATCGCAAGGGTGCAGGCGGCCGATGCCCTCAGAAACTATCTGCCGCAAGTAACTCTACACGGAGCTTTCGAAGCCGACCGCCAGCAATTTGCGGATCGCGGCGGCGGGAACTGGCTGGTTTCGATCGGTCTCCGCTGGAACCTCTTCAACGGAGGCGCGGACAAGGCAAAGATAGCGGAGAGCGAAGCCACGACACGCCGTACCGCTGCGGAGCAGGCTCGGGCGGAATCGGGAATCCGCCTGCAGGTTCGTCAAGCCTGGGCGAATTTGAAAGCCGCGCAGCAAAGAATTGAATCTGCGCAAGCGTCCGTGGAAGAAGCCAGGGAAAGCCTGCGCATCTCTCAAAACCGCTTTGCCGCGGGACTGAGCACTGTGACCGATCTGCTCCGGACCGAAACCGCATTGCTCGAAACACAGACGCGCTATCTGGCGGCTGTACATGATCAGCGAATCGCTGCCGCGATGTTAGAGTTCGCGGCAGGCACACTTAGTCCCGACTCGGAGGTTCTCAACTGATGCGCCCCTACTATGCGCTTGTAGTATTGCCCTTCTTAACAGGATGCGGAAGCGAACCGCCGCTCAAGGTGGTGAGTACACCGGTGACTCGGATGCGGGTTGAAACCGTTCCCGCCGCTGAAACCGGCTGGCCATCCACCTACGAGACGACGGGCACCGTCCGCGCCAGGACCACAGCCACCATTTCATCCAAACTCATGGGGTATGCGCGTGAAGTACGAGCGCAAATTGGAGACCGCGTGCGCGCAGGACAGCCGCTGGTCGTGCTGGACGCTCGCGACCTGGACACGTCATTGGCACGGGCCGAAGCCGGGCGCGAGGAAGTGAAAAGCGCCGTTCCGGAAGCGGAGAGCGCCGTCGCCATGGCCAGATCTCAACTGGATCTGGCGCAAGCGACCTTTAATCGCATGCAGGATCTGTTGAACAAGAGGTCGATCACAAACCAGGAATATGATGAGGCCTCGGCGCGCTTGAAAGGGGCGCAAGCCGCGGTCGACATGGCGCGCGCCAGGCGCACTCAACTGGACGCGAAGATGGCGCAACTTGAGCAGGAAGTCCGCGCTGCCGGGATTCAGCGTAGCTATTCGGAAATCATCGCGCCCTTCTCCGGGACCATCATTATCAAGTCCATCGACCCCGGCACTTTGGCGGTACCCGGCGCACCGTTGTTCACCATCGAGCGCGCCGGCGCCTACCTGCTCGAGGCGTCCGTGGAAGAGTCTCGACTTTCCATGGCGCGGGTAGGGAAAACGGTCTCGGTCACGATAGACGGGATTGATCGAACCTTTCCGGCGCGCGTTGCCGAGGTGGTTCCGTCAGTGGATGCGGCAGCAAGAACCGGTACGGTGAAGATCGACTTGCCCTCGCTTCCCGAGTTGCGCTCCGGGTTGTTTGGAAGAGCGCTCTTCGACACCGGCGGGCGCAAGAGTCTGACTGTCCCCAGCGCGGGCGTCATGGAACGCGGACAACTGCAGTCCGTCTACGTCGCGGAGAACAACACCGCGCACACGCGCCTGGTAACCGTCGGCACGAGGGTGAAAGATCGAGTTGAAGTGCTCTCCGGCCTGAACCAGGGCGACCGCGTGATCGTTCCGATCCCCACCGGCCTGGCCGATGGCGCGCCGATAGAGGTTCGCCAATGAACCGGACCAGAAAGCTCGGCCTGGCGGGGACATTTGCGCACGCCTGGATCGATTCGAAGCTCACACCCCTCGTGATCGCCGGTTCATTGTTGCTTGGCGCGTTTGCCTTCTGGAAATTGGCGCGCGAGGAAGAGCCTCAAATCATCGTTCCGATGGTGGACGTTTTTGTCCAAATGCCGGGCGCTTCGGCGCGGGAAGTGGAAGAACGAGTCACCAAGCCAATGGAAAAGCTTCTGTGGGAGATCCCCGGAGTGGAGTACATCTACTCGACGTCCAATCCCGGCACATCAACGGCCATCGTTCGTTTCCTGGTCGGGCAGGACGAAGAGAAGGCCATCGTCCGGCTGAACCAAAAGCTGGCCGCCAACCTGGATCTGATCCCGCCAGGCGCGTCACAGCCGCTGGTCAAACCCCGCTCGATCGATGACGTTCCTATACTGGCGCTGACGTTCTGGAGCAAACGCTACGGCGATTTCGAGCTCCGCCGCATCGCGGCGCAAGTGGATGACACTATCAAACAGACCCCGGACGTCTCGGCCGTGGCGTTGATCGGCGGCCAGCGCCGCGAGATTCGTATTACCTTGAATCAGGCGCGTCTTGCGGCCTACAATCTATCGCCAGTTCAGGTCGCGGGAGCGCTAGGTCTTTCCAATGGCCGTCTGTCCGCGGGCCAATTCGCGAGCGGCAACCAGCAGTTTCTCATGGAGACCGGGCAGTTTCTGCGCACGGCGAACGATGTCCGCAATGTCGTCGCCGGAGTTGCCAGCGACAAGACGATCTTTGTGCGCGACGTCGCCGAGGTGAGCGACGGTGGTGAGGAGCCGTCGCAATATGTGCGCTACTCGGCTGGTAAAGGCTCTTTTCCCGCCGTGACCATTGCCGTGTCCAAGCGCAAGGGCACCAACGCCGTCACGGTGGCGGAAGACGTTCTCAGTCGCGTGGAGCGGCTGCATGGCAGTGTCATTCCCTCGGACGTCGAAATGACCGTCACACGAAACTACGGCGACACGGCCAAGGAAAAATCCAACGAACTGCTGTACCACATGCTGATAGCCCTAATTTCTGTGAGTGTCCTCATCGCAATCACACTGGGATTGCGCGAATCCCTGATCTTATTCACGGCGATTCCCGTGACCCTGGCGCTGACGCTCACCGTCTTCTACCTCTACGGATACACGCTGAACCGCATCACGCTCTTCGCCCTGATCTTCTCCATCGGCATTCTAGTGGACGACGCGATCGTGGTGATGGAGAACATCGTTCGTCACTGGAGAATGCCGGACAATCAGGCGAGGCCACCCTTTGAGGTGGCGGTCGAGGCAGTGGACGAAGTTGGCAATCCGACCATCCTCGCCACGCTCGCGGTTGTGGCGGCCATCCTGCCCATGGCTTTCGTCGGTGGTCTGGGGGGGCCGTACATGCGGCCCATTCCGATCGGCGCCAGCGCTGCGATGCTCTTTTCCCTGCTGGTTGCTTTCATCGTGACGCCTTGGGCCGCCGTACGAATTCTCAAGCCTGGTGGCGTGCACCACGCTGGCGAGCGCGAGGCCTTCTCGACGCGGCTTTACCGGCGGGTCATGGGAACTCTCCTGCACCGGCCCCTCTTCCGCTGGAGCTTCGTCGGTGGTGTTGTGGTCCTGCTACTGGCCTCCTGTGCGCTGTTCTACACCGGTTTCGTCAAGGTCAAGATACTGCCGTTCGATAACAAGAGCGAGTTTCAGGTGATTGTCGACATGCCGAACGGCACCACGCTGGAACAAACGGCTCGGGTGGTGCAGCTACTAGGCGAGGAAACGCAGAAGCAACAGGAAGTGGTGAACATCCAGACCTACGCAGGAACGGCTTCGCCCTACAACTTCAACGGCCTGGTGCGTCACTACTATTTGCGCCGCGGACCCAATGTGGCCGACATCCAGGTGAATCTGTTGCCGAAGGGCGGCCGCGATCTGCAAAGCCATGAGATTGCCAAGCAGGTGCGTCTGTGCCTGGAACCCATCGCCAAGCGCTATGGCGCGCGAATCAAGGTGGCCGAAGTGCCGCCCGGACCTCCGGTGCTCGAGACACTCGTCGCGGAAGTATACGGGCCAACGATGGACCGGCGGATCGAGCTGGCGCGGCACATCCGCGATCTGTTCAAGCAGACCAAAGGCGTCGTGGACGTCGATTGGTACGTGGAAGACGATCAAACAAAATACCGCTTGCTCGTGGATGAGGAGAAGGCCGCCCTCAACGGCATTTCAAAAGACGACATCGCACGCGCGATGCAGGTGGCCACCATCGGTTATCAAGCAGGGCTATTGCACCAGGACGCGGAGAAGGAAGACGTTTCGCTGACCGTGAGGCTGGACCGCGCGACTCGATCCGATCTGGAGCGTATCCAGGGCCTGAAGATCGCCGGCCGCAATGGGCGAACCGTGTCTGTAGGCGAATTGGTGCACTCCGAAAGCGTGGTCGAGGACAAGAGCATCTATCACAAGAACCTGTTACCTGTGACCTATGTCACGGCCGACATTGCGGGAGAGATCGAAAGCCCGGTCTATGCAATGCTCAAACTCGGGCCGGAGATCGGCAAGATCAAGATCCCGGAAGGATATGTCATCGAGCAGCACATGGCTGCTCTTCCCTCCGACCCGGACCGCTACTCGATGAAGTGGGACGGCGAATGGCACATCACGTATGAGTTGTTTCGTGATCTGGGTATTGCCTTTGCCGCCGTCCTGATCTTGATCTACGGACTCGTGGTGGGCTGGTTCCAGTCGTTCTTGACGCCGTTGATCATCATGGCGGCGATCCCGTTTTCGCTGGTGGGCATCCTGCCGGCGCACGGCTTGCTGCATGCATTCTTCACGGCGACCTCGATGATCGGATTCATCGCGGGCGCGGGCATCGTTGTACGGAACTCGATCATCCTGGTGGACTTCATCGAGCTTCGTTTGAGCGAAGGGATGCCGCTCGACGAGGCGGTGATCGATGCCGGAGCCGTGCGCTTCCGTCCGATGCTGCTGACGGCCGCGGCCGTGGTGGTCGGCTCGTCCGTCATTCTGTTCGATCCCATTTTTCAAGGCCTGGCGATCGCGCTCATGGCCGGAGAGATTGCTTCTCTTCTGCTTTCGCGCATGACCGTCCCGGTCCTGTTTTATCTGGTCAACAAACGAGAGAGGCAGCGCGTATACCTTGAGACGGCCATTGTCTCCGAGGGTCATTCCTCAAGAGAAGAGGTTCTCCAGAGTGTAAGACGTAGCGCCTAGCCCAGTGCCACCGCATCCGGGGACCGATGCTGGTAAGGAACGGAGTTTCAGATATCGGCCGTGGCCTACAACCTGAACTGCTGGCTGATGGCGTTCAATCGCGAGGAAGACGTCAAGGTGGCAACGCTCCAGCACACCACGCCGGCGACGGCACGCCTGCGGGTTTGTTTCTCGCCACCAAGATCTGGCGCCCTGCCGGGCGAGTGGACGTCAGCTACGGGCTCGAAATCGGCGATCTCGCGGTCATCCGCGAGCGTCCGCTCGTTTGACCGATTGGGACCTATGCACCGAACTCGCGACGAGTTCGCCGGCCTCCATCAGGTCGGCGGTTCCGGCGCCTTCGTTGAACCAGCGGTAAACCGGAGCTAGCGCCCGTAGCCCATCTTGCGGCATGCCGCGCGCTTGCAGGAGCCGGCACAGGCTGACCGCGGCGCGCAATTCGAGAGCCCTCGCCTTCTGCTTCTGTGCGATTTCCAGAGCCTGGCGGATATGCGCTTCGGCTTCGTCCTCCGCCGCGCGGCCTCCGGTCTGGAGCACCAGAACGCCGCGAAGGCGGTAGAGCTCCGCTTCATAGAAGTAAGCCCGGCTTTCGCGCACAAGGCCGAGAGCTTCCGCCACCAGAGCGAGCGCCTCGGGGACCTGCCCATTCGCGGCACAACTTTCCGACAGCAGTGCCAGTAGGTACGGCCGGTCCATATTGGCGCCGATTTGATTCAGGAGGGCGATGCCCTCCCGCATGAGAACCACACCGTCGCCAGGCCGGCCGCTCATCGAAAGTGCCCATCCCTTGAGGGCTCGCGCGAAGAAACTCACGTACAGGTAACCGTGCTCCTCGGCAAGCGTGGCTGCGGCTGTGGCCCAATGGAGCGTCTGCGCCGGTTCACGGCGAAGTTGGTACACATGGGCCGCGCGGACTTTCGCACCGGCCTGGCTGAACATAAGGTCCGGATGGCCGGCGAGCTTAAGCGAACGTTGCACGCGTTCGAGCGCCTTGTCGGCATATCCCAGGCACCAGAGCGAAAGCGCTGCCCAGCCATGACACGCAACGGCCGGATTCTCACCATAGGTGGCGATCAGGCCGACGTACTGCTGCGGATCATATAGATTCACCCCATCTTCCGCGCGTTCAATGGACCGTGAGAATTCTCCCTGATGAAACAAGGAACAGGCGAGAAGCGTGTTGGAATCGATCTGGACGGCCGCGCCATCCTTGACTCCAGGAAGGCGGAGTCTTTCATCCAGAATCTGCTCAGCCAGCCGGTATTCGCCGCGGAGCTCGTGCATTCCGGCGAGATGAAAGAGAAGTTGGTACATTTCCTCCACGCGCACCAGGCGGAGTCCGAGTTCGCGCGCGCGCTGAAAATTGAGGGTTGCCTCGGGCGCGGCGAATCCCTTCACAGCCAGCATTGCGGGAGCCATCATCGAGCGAAATGCGAACTCGTCCGCGTGGCGTTCCGTCGTTTCGGGCTGCTGCTCTACCAGATCGAGGCCACACTGCAACAGGCTTACCGCCTCCCGATGGGCACTGCGCCGCAACGCCTGCTCAGCGGCGAGCCGGAAGTACCGGATGGAGCGCCGGTGATCGCCGCCGTAACGGAAGTGGCGCGCGAGTTCATTCGCATTCGCATCGGCCAGGGCGCCGTACGCTCTTTCGAGTTCCTCGCCGATGAGGCGATGGAGGCGTGAGCGCCGGCCCGCCGGGACACGTTGATACACCGCCTCGAGATAGAGGGCGTGAATGAAACGGAATCGCGCGGAGAGGCCTCCTCCCGGCCATTCGAGCACACCGGCGTCGCGGATGAAGGTTCCCTGCCGGGCGAGGGTGGCGCACCGCAACTCGGCCTCGTCTTCCGTCCATCCGAGGCCGGAGGCAAGAATGCTCGCCACAAATTCGCGGCCTGCGACACTGGCGGCCTCCAGTAGTAGCTGCTCCTCAGGGCTGAGCGCCTCCATATTCTGATGGATCATGGCGGTCAGGCTCTCGGGCACGCCTTTGCCCAGTTCGTCGAAATCGGCAACCGCCCGCCAGCCGTCCGTCTGGAGCACCACCGCCGCCGTCGTTTTCCAGTGATCGACGAGGGCAAGGACGAAAAGAGGATTTCCGCCCGTCCGCTGGTGCAGGGTGTGCACAAGAGCTGGGTTGAGAGCGATACCGGGAAGTGCCCTGTCGATCATCGACTGAACCGCATCGGCGCTGAGCAAGGTAGGCCGGACGACGCGGCACTGCCCGCGGATTTTCATACCTTGCGCTAACGCTTCCAGCGGCGGCGTGGCCCTGGTAGCCTCAGCCGGACGATAAGTGCCAATCAGCATCAACTGCGCGGGATCATCGCGACGGGCGAGCAGTTCGAGCAGCGAAAGCGTGGAATCGTCACACCAATGCAGGTCATCGAGGCAGAGGACGAACGGTCGAGAGAAAGCCAGCTCTTCGACGAGTTCGGCGAATTCGCGAAGCATGCGGTCGCGAGTGACGCCCAGGTTCCTTTGAGGGAGTTCCGCCAGAGCCGGAGCGCTGGCCAACCACGGCATTTGAGCGAGCCACGTCGGCGCCCTGCGATAGAGCAAAGAGGCCACCTCGTCGCCGTCCGGCTCGCGGCACAGCCGCCCCAGCGCTTCCAGAACGGCGATGTACGGCTCCATCTCGCCGCGATTCTCCAGGCATTGGCCGCGTCCGATCCGTGCGCCCGAAGTGCGGCGAACTTCCTGGAGGAACGCTTGCACGAGAGTCGTTTTGCCCACTCCAGGCTCGCCGGGGATGCACACAAACTGCCGTTTCCCTTCGAGTGCCTCCGCAAACGCCTCCTGCAGGCCCTTCATTTGCTGATCGCGCTCGAACAGCACGGGTCCGTCTGCGGCGATCTCCGCCGAGCGAGGGGCCGGAGCCACGGCGCGCAGTTGGACCGCGCCCAGGAACCGGTAGCCTTTCCCGGGGACTGTTTCGATCAGCGCGGCGTCACCGAGGGCTTTCCTCAATGCGTTTATGTTGTGAGCAAGGTTATTCTCTTCGACAACAGTGTCCGGCCAGACGGCCGCGATAAGGTCGTCCTTTCCGATCAAGCGACCAGGCCGCGACACGAGCACACAGAGCGTGTCGAGCACCTTTCCACGCAGCCGGACGGGGCGCCCGTCGCGCAACAGCCGCCTCTCCTTGGTTTCGAGACGGAACGGTCCAAACTCGTACACGTTCTCCATCTCGTTCACCCCTCCAGTAGGTACATCCAGCATACGCCAAAGAATGACTCCAGAAATAATCAAGAACCGCTAAAAGCTTTCCAGGGGCCTTGCGCGGCACACTGTCCTTGGAGGCCGAACAAGACCGCCTCCGGATGCTCAAAACGAGGAGATTTCACAAATGAGATGGCAGCCTGACCCCACGTTCTATCCGTCGCCCAAGATGGCGATGGAAGCGCCAGCCGAAAAGCTGGCCTATGTCGCGATGTTGAACCCAACCCGTCCGGGGGTAGACGCAATGGGGGTAATCGACGTCGATCCCGAATCGAAATCGTATGGCCAAACGGTAGGCCGGGTGGACATGCCGAACGCAGGCGACGAACTGCACCACTTCGGCTGGAACGCCTGCAGTTCCTGTCTGTGCCCGTATTCGCCGCACCCCCACATGGAACGCCGCTACCTGGTGGTTCCGGGTCTGCGGTCGTCCCGCATCCATATCCTCGACACGAAGCCGGATCCGCGGAACCCCAAGATCGTGAAGGTAATCGAACCGGAAGCGGTGATGAAGCGGACCGGGTACAGCCGTCCTCACACCGTTCACTGCGGGCCCGAAGGTATCTACATTAACGCTCTGGGTTCGCCCAATGGAGAAGGGCCGGGAGGTGTTTTCGTTCTGGACAGCGAGTCGTTCGATCTGCGGGGGCGCTGGGAGATGGACCGCGGGCCGCAGTACCTGGCGTATGACTTCGCGTGGCACCTGGGTCACGACTCCATGATCTCCAGCGAGTGGGGCACGCCAAACATGTTTGAAGCCGGCCTGAATCCGGAACTGCTGCTGGGCGGCAAGTACGGCCACCAGATTCACGTCTGGGACCTGCAGAAGCGGAGCCACAAGCAGGTTCTCGACCTCGGAGCCGAGCAGCAGTTGGTGTTCGAGCTACGGCCGGCTCGGAACCCGATGAATGCATACGGTTTCGTCGGCGTGGTGATCTCGCTGAAGGATCTATCTTCTTCGATTTGGCTGTGGTACAAGGACGGGCGCGGAGAGAATGCGGAGTGGAAGATTCGCAAGGTGATCGAGATTCCGGCGGAGCCCGCCGATCCGCAACTGCTGCCTCCCATGCTGAAGGGCTTCGGGGCAGTTCCGCCGTTCGTCACGGACATTAATCTCTCACTGGACGACAAGTTTCTCTACGTGTCGTGCTGGGGTTCTGGCGAATTCCGACAATACGACGTCAGCGATCCGTTCCAGCCGAAATTGAACAGTACGGTCCGCATGGGAGGCATCGTGCGGCGCGCAGAGCATCCTGCAACGCCGGAGACGCCGCTCAACGGCGGTCCTCAGATGGTTGAGGTGAGCCGGGACGGCCGGCGTGTTTATGTGACGAATTCGTTGTACGCGGCCGTGGACGATCAGATCTATCCCGACGGCATCAAGGGCTGGATGATGAAGGTGGACGTGGATCCCATTACCGGCGAAATGCAGGTCGATCCGCGGTTCTTCCCCCACTTTGACGGGATGCGACCACACCAGACCAAGCTGGAGGGCGGCGACGCTTCATCCGACTCCTACTGCTACGCATAAGGAGCCACAACCTATGGAAACGACATTTACTTCGTGGCTCACATTAGCGGGATTGGGGGCCTTTCATGGCCTCAATCCCGGGATGGGCTGGCTATTCGCGGTCGCGCTCGGCATGCAGGAAAATCGGCGCACCGCGGTATGGCGGGCTCTCATTCCGCTCACGCTTGGGCACCTGCTGGCGATTGCAGCAGCCATTGGCGTGGCGGCGGCCGCCGGCGCCGCGCTGTCTCCCGGCATGCTGCGCTGGCCAGTGGCGCTCCTGCTGATCGGCCTTGGGGTACGGCAGTTGTACCGCCATGCTCACCCGCGATGGGCGGCCATGCGGGTGGGAATGCGCGGCCTGACGCTCTGGTCATTCCTGATGGCGTCAGCGCATGGCGCGGGACTGATGGTCCTGCCGGTGTTTCTGTCGATGACGGTCGTGGCCGGGGGACCTTCCTGTCATGCACGAGGAGCATCAACACAGGCTTTTGCCGGTGCGATGGCAACGCTGGCGCATGGACTGGGATACCTGGCCGCGACGGCGCTGATCGCGTGGTTTGTGGTCGATCGCCTCGGGCTGGGACTTCTGCGGAAGGCCTGGATCAATCTGGATGCGATCTGGTCGGCGGCACTGATTCTCACCGGCTGCCTGACTCTGATCGCTTAAGACGGCTGGACAGGTGAGTGAGATGAAAGGACTCAACTATGAATCAAAATAAAGCACTGTGGGAAAAAGGCGACTTCACGAAGGTCGCCGCGTTAATGCGTGAATCCGGGGAAGCAGTCGTCAAATCCCTTGGAGTGACGCCGCCGCTGCGGGCCTTGGACCTGGGTTGCGGAGATGGCACCACGGCGGTTCCCTTGGCCCTCATGGGGGCTGAAGTAGTGGGAATCGACATTGCCGGGAATCTGGTCGCCGCGGGGAATCGACGAGCTGCGGAGGCGGGTCTCGACCGGCTGAAGTTCCAACAAGGAGATGCGTGCGACCTGCAAGGGATCGACGACCATTCGTTCGATCTGACCCTATCTGTATTCGGCGCCATGTTTGCACCCAAGCCCTTCGACGTTGCCAGTGAGATGGTGCGGGTTACAAGGCCAGGTGGCCGCATTGTGATGGGGAACTGGATTCCAGGCGATCCAACCTTCGTGTCTCAACTGCTGAAGCTCAGCTCGTCATATATGCTTCCACCTCCAGACGGCTTCGTTAGTCCCATGACCTGGGGTGTGGATGCCGACATCATCGAGCGCTTCGGGCAGGCCGGAGTGCCCCGAGAAAAGATTTCGATGGTCAAAGACACGTACCACTTTGTCTCGGCCGATAAGAGCCCGACACACATGAGTGAGTTATTCAGGCGATTCTATGGTCCGACAATGAACGCTTTCGAGGCCGCTCAAGAGAGCGGAAAAGCGGAAGAGTTCTCCCGCCAGCTAGCGGATCTGGCAAAGGCGCACAACGAGAGCGCTAATGGCGGCACGTCAATACCCGCCACCTATTTGCGAGTGACGATTCAACTTTAGGGACAATCGAAATGAACAAGACCACCTACGAACAACCGATGGGAGCCAAACTCCCGATGGAAGAGGCGAAGATGTGCAGATCCGAGGCCCTCGCCACGCGCATCGAGGCCGGTGCATCGGCACTGGCTGCCTTTGCGAATACCCTGTCTGAGGCAGAGTGGCAGACACGCCTTCCCAAGGACGGACGAAAGATTGGGGTAGTAGTGCATCACGTTGCCAGCGTGTATCCCGTCGAAATCCACCTGGCGAGCCTGCTTGCCTCGGGCCAGCCAATCGCCGGCGTGTCTTGGGAGGCCATTCACACAATGAATAGCGACCATGCTAAAGGGAATGACGGCGCTGCAAGGAGCGATACGCTCGCACTGTTGGCCAGCAACAGTGCTGCTGCGGCCGCTGCCATACGCGTCCTTACCGATGACGAACTGGATCGCGCCGCCCCCGTGTCGCTCAATAGCGATGCTCCGCTCACGTGCCAATTCATGATTGAGGATCATGCGGTGCGGCACAGTTATCACCACCTCGCCGGCATCCGGGCAGCGCTTGCCCGGCAGGACGCCCAAGATGAATAAGAAACTCAAGTTACTTGCCGTTCTGGCTCATCCCGACGATGAGTCACTGGGCTTCGGCGGCACGCTCGCGAAGTACGCAGCCGAGGGGGTGGAGACGTACCTCGTCACGGCTACGCGCGGAGAACGCGGCCGCTTCGGCTCAACGGGAAAGAGCGGCGATCCGATTGAGGTCGGGCTCGTTCGTGAAGCTGAACTGCGAACCGCCGCGGCGGTGCTCGGTATCCGTGAGGTCTCCGTCATGAGCTACCCAGACGGCGCAGTGGATCAGGTTCAGGCCGACACTGCGATCCGCGCCATTGTCACCCATATCCGGCGCATCCAGCCCCACGTGATTGTCACCTTCGGTCCCGAAGGAGGCTACGGACACCCCGACCACATTGCCGTCTCCCAACTCACGACCGCCGCGGCGATATGCGCCGCCGATATCAGTTTCGGCATTGACGACGGTTCGCCACTGGAGTTGCTTCCTCACCGCACTGCAAAACTCCACTATATGGCGTGGCGAAAGAACAAGTGGGATGCCTATCAGGCCGCCTTTCGCAAGCTGGCGCCGATGGTAGACGGCGTTCAGCGGCAGGCTGCTCCGTGGCCTGACTGGGCAGTAACAACAGAGATCGACACGTCCGCATATTGGCCGATCGTCTGGAAAGCGGTCTGCTGTCATCAGACACAGATGTCCATCTATGAGCGGCTGGAAGATCTCACTGCGGTCCAGCAGACAGCACTCTGGGGCTCACAGGAGTTTTATCGCGCATATAGCTCGGTCAACGGCGGGCGAAAACTGGAAACCGACCTGTTTGAAGGGTTACGGTGAGCGGTATGTCTTCTCCTCGTATCGAAGAACTCAGAGTCCGCACTGCACCTCTCGAGATGACGGGGGATCAGTTTCGCTCACTCGGTCACGACCTTGTGGATCGTGTCGCAGGCTTTCTGGCTTCCATTCGCAGATATCCAGTGACGGCGGCAACATCCCCGGAGGAAGTTCGCGCATCCTTAGATGCGGCCCGTGTGCTGCCGGAGCAGGGCCGGGACCCCGGCGCACTGTTACGCGAAGCCGCAGGCCTGTTGTTTGAGCATTCCCTGTTCAACGGCCATCCGCGTTTCTATGGCTACATCACATCGAGCGCCGCTCCCATCGGTATGCTGGCAGACCTGCTGGCGGCTGCCGTAAACGCAAATGTCGGCGCCTGGAAACTGGCTCCCATGGCCACCGAAATGGAAGGCCAGGTAATTCGATGGCTCGCGCAGTTCATCGGCTACCCCGCCGACTGCGGCGGCCTTCTCCTGAGCGGCGGCAATATGGCCAATCTCACGTGCTTCCTGGCTGCCCGCGCGGCGCAAGCCGGCTGGGACGTTCGCAAGCAAGGCATCGCCGGTGGCCGTCGGCTTTGTGTCTATGCCTCCGCGGAAACTCACACATGGATCCACAAGGCCGCTGACTTAGCTGGCCTCGGCACAGACGCGATTCATTGGATCCACGGTCAGCAAACGATGGATCTGCATGAATTGGAGGCCCGGTACCGCCGGGACTTGGACGAGGGCTACCAGCCATTTCTCGTAGTCGGTTCCGCCGGGACAGTCAGTACTGGCGCGGTCGACCCCTTAAGAGATTTGGCGCCTTCACGGGTCCGATGCCCCTTACGTCAGGATGATTGGCGAGGAAGTTCGCCAGGCCGTCCGGGTCCATTTCCAGATCTTGCCCATGAACTCGGTCTCGAACTGGCGTCCGTACTTGGGATGATCCACCCAATGGCCTTCCAACCGAACCGCATCGCTCTCCCGGTCGCGGTAGGGATAGCGGTTGCCCACCACCCCCCGCACAGATCCGTACGAGCGGCTTTCCCGCATACGGCTTCTACCTCGGATGAGTGGCGTCAAAACGGACATTCGGATACGGATGCATGATGCGGATGCTGGGAATCCATCGGCGCACCAGTCGGTTCATGCGCTCCCAGTCGATGCGGCTACTTTGGCTACGGCGGCGCATGGTCTGCCACCAATACCGGGTAACCCCATCGCGGAATGCCTGAAGCCGTTTCCCGTTGCCGGGAATCGCGTGATAGTTGAAGTAGCCCTGCACGACCGACCGCAGCCACTTCCCCGTCTCCGGAACCGCATCGTGCATCCGTTGTCGCAACTTCTGCCGGATTTCCTGCAGCTTTGCGCGCATCCGTTTGCCTATCGTCTTCCGTTTGACGGTAAAGCGCCCCGCCGTCCGGGTCCTCCCACACATGTGGGTGAATCCCAGAAAATCGAACGTCTCCGGCTTCCCTTCTCCTCTCCGCTTCCGGTTACTCTCCGCGAACCGCCCGAACTCGATCATTCGGGTCTTCTCCGGGTGCAGTTCCAGTCCGACCTTCCGCAGTTGCTCTTGCAGTTCCCTGCGCAAACTCTCCGCTTCGTTCCGGTTCTCGAACCCCAGGACCGCATCATCGGCACACCGCACCATGATTACGTCCCCGCGTGCCTGCCTCCGCCAGGCCAATACCCAGAGATCCAGCGCGTAATGCAAGTAGACGTTGGCCAGCAGCGGCGAGATCGATGATCCCTGTGGCGTGCCCACCTCCGTCGCCTTCCATTCCCCGTCCTCCATCACTCCCGCCTTCAGCCATTTTCGGATCAGGCGTAGGATGCGAGGGTCGCCGCCGCGCACTTCGAGCCCATCAATGTGGCCGAAGTTGATTGTCTGGAAAAGCCGCAGGAGTCCCTGCCTGGGACCGGAAAGATCCCGGAACCGCGTGAGTGTGGGCGCCGCCGGCGGCGGGCCGATGTGAGTCTTGGTAGCGGAAGATGCCGAATTCATGTTCGCCTCTGCTACGGACAGGGTGAATATTCACCCTGGGGGCCGAAATGGGGTACCCCGAAAAGCCAAGCGCCTGATAACACGACGAATAGAGTTCGAAGATTTGTTCGGGAGCCGTTCGGAGCCAAGGTGAATATTCACCCTGCCCCCTGTCTTGAGGCAGAACGGAGGGGATTAGGCTCCTGGTAGTGCCTGCCCTCCAATTCGGGGATTGGCGATCTCAGGAGCCAACTCTCACCGACAGCGTCTGAAATAACCGAGATGAGCGAGGAGGCACGGGCTGCTGCGAATGTCCTCCTCGCGCACAATGGGGGCGATCGCTGAGTGGTGTGCTGACAACAGCTGGGCCTCCACTGAACGCGCTGGTGATGTGATGAACTCCGGGAGCGGATTCCTGAGGGTAGCTCGTTTGCGCGACCCTAAACCGTACCATTCCGGCAGCCGGAATCCGCCTGGCCATCACCGAATTTCACAACAGAAATCGGGTAACGCCCTACCGCCATGCAAGCGACCAAAGGCCGCATGTCGCCCGGCGGTCTCGACCACACTAGCGGCCGCTGGCCGACTTATCGTTCTTAATCGGATCGCAGCCTCTTCAACGAGTCGACGTTGTGTCCAACTGGACACGCCACTGATTACAGCCAATGCATCGGGCCACGGGATTTTGCAGTCCGGTTGCCCTAAGCATCGAAATTGGGCGGCGCGGCGTGGGCGAAATATGTCCGTCATATATGGGCGGCCAATACGGTCGCGCTGGCAGTCTGCGATGGCCATTTCCAGTGCCGCCGAAGTCCTGTCATGCGCATTAGCCATGCGCATTAGCCCCTTTTGCTGCTGCAGCATTCTGCTATAATCGCAAGGCGTTCAACGGGTTAAGGAGGTTAACCGTGGCCAGAGAGAGCTTGGCTACTCGATTATTCCTAAGCCTCTCATTGATAGCAACCCGAGTTTGTCTCCTCGGGCTTACGCTGATGGGGTGTGCGCGGGGCAGCGGTGTCGAGTTCTTCAGAGTTGACCAGTCTTCGTTGTCGCCCCTTGGTCTGAATCTCGGATTGCTTCTGGTCGGCGTTTGGGCAGCCGTGAAGAACTCACACCTTTCATAAGCTCGCGCGCCGAGCCGCTGAAGAACGCCTAGATGATGCCCTCAAGAGTCTCGAGGACGGCCTGACCCGCAGGGTATCCACCCCCCAGCTTCTAACGGAGGATGCCGTTCGCTCTCTCGCGCTTGGAATAGAGCGCGAGTTTCGCTCGCTGATGTTGACAGATTCGTTGATAGCTGAAGCAATCCGTGCCTGCGCTTACGATTTGGAGAAGACCCACAGTGGATCGGATCTGCTGATAAGGCTAGAGATATTGAACTCCACCCTGCGTCACTTCGATGCAGCTGGACCTCCACTATTGTCTATCGCGAGAGTCGATTGCCTAAAGGCGTATGCGTCTTGCCAGCCGATTGCTGTCGTTATTGCCTTGGGGGTGGCGATTGGTGCGACCGTTTTTAGCATCCCGTCGCGTTCTCCCCTAGTAGCTGCAGTCGGCACGCTTGGAACCCTTTTTGGAAGTACATTCGCGGTGTTATTGTGCATCTCCAGTGCACGTGCGGGCGCGTACTGGAGTGCGGCTGCTGGCCGACCGGCCAGTTTCCTTAACCCCTCCCGCCCAAATGCTTTCCTCGACACCTTTCTGATGGCAACTACGAGCCATTCCGAGTGGGCCAACTCCTTCTGGGACCTCATTTGGGCACCAATATGGGAAATGCCCGCGACGCTTGCGCCGAAGAGATTCTTGCGAATGCATGAGTATCGAGTATGGAAGGAAAATGAACTTCTCGATGAACTTCATCATCTCCGCATCCGAGCAGGGGACGGTCGACTTGACCTTGCCCCTGCAGAGCACATTAGGAAACGCCTGTGGGCTGTCTGGAAACAAAGCGTATAGAAAACTCGACTTACAGGACTGGGCGAGTAGCGCGACTCCGCATCCTGAAACGGCGATCCGGAGCTTAAAGAAAGAACTGGCCGATCAAGAAAGGGAACTGGCACTTTGCTCCTATCGTCGCGGCTCCGACCTGTCTGGGCTGGAACAACTGAAGCGGATCGCTGAAGCGGCGGACAAGCTCTGGCAGTTGACCGGCGAAGAACAGTTCCAGCGTCGTGCACACAAGGCGAGGCGGGACCTCAGCACATCAACAAACCCACCTTCGGAACGAAATGCCAAGGCGTTAGGAGGAGAGAATGAATCGCCGTGACGCTGATGCCGCTCGCCGTTTAGGCGCACAGGCGGAGGGCTACCGAAATCGGTCTAAGATCGATCTACACCAGATTCTACGTTGGGATCGCACAACAACGGCTATGGTCAGAAGGATATTTGGAGTTCATTCCAACGAGGCCCTGGAAGTAGGACACCTGTCTCAGAAGCTGTACGACGGCACGTATGATGCTGATGAGGTAGCTGCACGGAACTATCTAAACCAAATGTACGTCCTCCTTATGGGTTTTGCCGATAAGTTATCGTCACCGTTTAAGGAAAGTGATTCCACACTTCAATCAGAAGGCCTGAATGGCTCCGTCTTTCTTATCCACGGCCGCGATCCGCGAGGGGTGTGGCTCTCATACTGGACAAATCGCCATGAATGTGCTAAAACAGACTGCCAGATTGTGACTTAATGCAGGAGGTGTGATGCCCAAGATGGTGATTGAGGTTCCGGAGGAGTTTACGGAAGTGGGAAAGGCGATGGCCGAGCATCTGGCGGCCCTGCAGCGGACGGTGTCCCGCCTC
>JAIQFL010000241.1 GCA_020073365.1 Terriglobia bacterium
TCCAGCACCACCAGCCGCAGCCCGAAGCCCACGTAAGCGTAGTGTCCCTGGACCGCCACCGCCTGCGTAGCCCCGCCAATCTGCCCGATGGGCTGCCAGTTCTGACTTTGCGCTGCGGCCGGCAGCGCCAGCGAAATCGTCAATAACAACCCGTAAAATCGCGACGTCATGTGTTCCTCATTTCGGGACCGCTCGCGCAATCGAGAACTCCGACGTGTTGCCTTGCGGGTCGGTGGCGGTGGCGGTCACGTTGGGACCGGCCAGGGGCTTGCTCTTGGTAAACGTAAAGGCGCCGGACGCGCCCGAAGTGGTGGCCCCTTCAAAAATGTCGCCCTGGTTCGCAGAGGCGGAGAAGATCTCCACTTCGCAACCAGCGCACGACGCACCGGACACGCTGGTGGCCGTCACCAAGGTCAATACCGGCGCCGGCATGCCGCCGTTCTCCACCCCCTGGCCGCTGATTCCCTGCATCGAGTTCCCGAGGATGCTGTTGGCGCGAATGGTGTTCAACGGCATGGCCACAACCCCACCCCTGGAATTGAAGGCGATGCGGTTTCCTTGTACCACGCTGTGTTCGCCGTACATGTCGATGCCGTTTTCCCGATTCCCGATGGCGGCCGTCCCGGTGGCGTCGGTCCCGATGTTGTTGCCGGCGATCACGGAGTAGTCCGCACCGGGCGACGCGCGAATCCCGACCTGGTTCCCGCTGATCACATTGCCCTCTCCGGGCGCAGTTCCCCCGATGAACGGCCGCCGGCTGCCATCGGACAGATCTATGCCCGCACCCGGCAGGCCCAATCCTCTGGTCCCATCGCGGTTGGTTCCGATGAAGTTGCCCGTCACCAGGTTGCCTGGCCCCGTCTGCCGGGTGAGCGTGACTGGGCCGGCGAGGACATTGCGCTCAGCGGCCGTAGAGCCGCCGATCCGGTTGTACCCGGCGCCCATCCCGATCCACACCGCGCCCGCGCCGTTGGGGAATGCCTTCGTCCCCGTGGCGTCCGTGCCCACCAGGTTTCCAACCATGGTGTTGTAGGAAGTGTTCCAGTCATTCATCAGCACGCCGTATCCCTGGCCGGCTGCAATCACGTTGTTGACGACTACGTTGCGATAGGAGCCGCTCACCATGGAGACTCCGCCCACCGCATTCCCCAACACGTCGCTGCCACTCGCGTTCAAGCCGAGATAGTTACCGGCTACGAGGTTGTCATAGGCTCCGTTAAGCTCGATGGCTTGCACACCGTTCGCGCCGATCACGTTGCGCTCACCGTCGCTCATGCCGCCGATCCTGCTCCCGGTGGCGCTCGGCATGAAGATGCCGTCTCGCCGGTTGCCCAATGCCGCGGTTCCGCGCACATCTACCCCGATGTAGTTGCCCACAACCACGTTGCCCTCGCCGCCCCACAAGCTCACGCCGTTGCCCCTGTTTCCGCCGACCACATTCCGTTCGCCGGCCGTGCTGCCCCCGATGCGGTTGCGCGGCGCCCCCAGGTCCACGCGGATGCCGTCGTCGCCGTTGCCCGGGCTGGAGGCGCCGCCGGCATCCGTCCCGATCAGGTTACCGATGATGACGTTTCCATAAGCAGGCGTTCCCGAAAGGTAAATCCCCTGTGACCCGTTACCGCTGATCAGATTCCCCTCTCCGAAAGGGCCCGCGCCTCGGGTGCGGTCACCTCCGATTGTGTTCCATGCGCCCGTGATGCTCACTCCCGCGCCCGGGCAGCGCAGGATCTGGAGGCCCCGGATGGTGTTGACATCCGAGCTCACCACCAGCCCGGCAGCGCCCTGGGGCATCGCTCCCCCGTCCAGGATGACTCCCGCGTTGGAGCCGTCGATCGTCACACCACCCTGGTTCAACAGGAGGGGGCTCGACAGGCCGATCGTCGCCGCATAGTCCGGCGGGAACACGCTCGAATCGAACGTGATCGTGGTGCCGTTGGCGGCGTTCCCGAGACACCATCGCAGCGTGCCAAGGCCTTGGTCAGCCGTGTTGGCGACCTTGCAGGCGGAGTCCGCGAGCGGCTGTGGCCGCACGCTTCGCTCCTCGGAACCCGCGGCGTGCCGCGGCCCTGGCGCGCCGCTGAGGGCGCCCGCCGTAAACCGCGCCGGACGGTGCGAGGCGGCGGCAACCGGTCCTCCGGCCGCTCCGCTCACCGGCGTTTTCCGCAGGATCAGCAACCCGGCATGCTGGTCCGCGACGTAGACGGTGCCGCCGCTCGCCACCAGGCTCTGCGCGTACCCGGGCGCATGGTAGGTGGTAACCAGTTGGGGGTCTCCCCGCGCGGAAACATCGAACTCGCGGACTCCCGAGCCGCCGTTGGCGACCAAAGCAACGCTCCCTGCCAGCTCGATCCCCTCTGCAAACTGGGGTAGGTTGAATCGGCCCGCCAGCGCCGGCTGTGCCGGATCGGATAGATCCAGGACGGCCAACCCGACGCCGTCGGCCACGTAGGCGTAGCCGCCGGAGATCAGGATCTTCTGGGCCATCGCGTCCGTCCATCGATATTCCCGCATCCACACGGGCGCGGCCGGATTGCTGACATTCACCAATTCCAGTCCTCTTTGTTCGGTGGCAAGATAAACCACGTCACCATTCACCGCGATCCCACAGGTGGCGTTCGGCAGACCCAGGTCGAGCACGGCGAGGTTTCGCGGCATGCGGGGATTGGATATGTCGAACGTTTCCAGCCCACACTCGTCCGGCAAATAGGCCACGTTTCCAGCTACGGCGAGGTCGCGAAAGGCGCAGTGGCTATTTCGTACGAAGCCGGCCCGCACCGGTCTGGCAGGGTCGCGGATGTCCACCACGTGCAAGCCGGACGCCTTGCCGGGCAGCAACGTGGCGACGTAGGCGTAGTCGCCCGCGACTACTACCTTCAGGGCGTAGCTCTGCGTGTCGTAGGCGCCCACCTCCACCGGCGCCGCAGGGTTGGAGATGTCGATGACGCGGAAGCCGTACCGTCCGGCTGCCACTAAGGCATGGTTGCCCGCCACAGCGACGTCATGAGCATATCCCAAGGGCGCGTAAATGCCAACCTGGATGGGAGGGGATGAATCCCCCAGCGTCAGGGCGCGAATGCCATGGTTGCGGTCGGCCACCCAGGCGATGTTCTCCGCCACCGTCACGCGCGCGGCGTGCCCGCCCGGCATCTCCGAGGACGCTACTTCCACGGGGCGTGCCGGATCGACCACGTCCAGCACGCGCAGCCCCCGGAAGGCATCCGCCACAAACACGCTGCCACCCTGGATCGACACGCCAAAAGCCCAGCCCGGCGTCTGATACGCACCGATCTGGACGGGATGCGCAGGGTCCTTCACATCCACAATCTTGATACCTTCCCACCCGTCGGCCACATACACGGTGTTGCGCGACACCGCAATGCCGTATGCGTATCCCGTCGTGTTCAGCGAGCCCACTTCGACCGGACGCTTCGGATCTGACACTTCGGCGATCAGCAGCCCCGCCCCCGCCGCGGCGATGTAGGCATAGCGCCCATCCAACGCCACCCCGAACGCGTAGTTCATGACATAGGCCGAGCCCACTTCCACCGGTTGCGACGGCTTCGACACGTCGATCACACGCAGACCGTACGGCCCGCCGGCCAGGTACGCCGTCGTGCCGGACACCGCCACACCGTTGGCGTATCCGCGCGTGTCCAAGGCGCCTACTTCCACCGGCGCCGCCGGATCGGAAACATCCACCACCCGCAGCCCCGCGCCACCCGCGGCCACGTAGGCCAGCGTCCCGCTCACCGCGATGTCCTCCACGAAATGCGGAAAAGGCCGTGTGACGCCCACTTCCCGCGGCGCCGCCGGATCCGATACGTCCAGCACCACCAGCCGCAGCCCGAAGCCCACGTACGCGTAGTGCCCCTGGACCGCCACCGCCTGCGTGGCCCCGCCAATCTGCCCGATGAGCTGCCAGTTCTGGGTTTGCGCCACGGCGGGCAGCGCCAGCGGAACCGTCAACAGCAGACCGTATAATCGCGACGTCATGTGTTCCTCATTTCGGGACCGCTCGCGCAGTCGAGAATTCCGCTGTGTTGCCTTGCCGGTCGGTGGCGGTGGCGGTCACGTTGGGGCCGGCCAGCGGACCGCTCTTGCTGAGCAGGAAAATGCCCGACGAGTCGGCGGTGACGCCCCCTTCGAAGAGGCGGCCCTGCCCGGTGACCGTCGCCGCGCCAGCCGCAGGCCGACTCCCAAGTAGGCGTAGTGCCCCCGGACAGCCAGCGCTTGTGTGGGCCCGCCGATCTGGCCGATCGCCTGCCAGGCGGTTTGCCCTGGCGTAGCGACCGCCGCCGGCAAGCACAGCAGGAGCAGACCGATCTCACGGCACATATCGGCACCTCGCATGGCGGTTCCCTAGAACGATAATATCAGGTCCTATTATCTGTTTTTATGGCACGAGATCATTTGGGATCCTGCTTAACAAGGCAGACACATAAAACAACCGCTGAGCTGGCTCGCGCCGGATTGCCCGCATGAAGTCGCGCATCGTTCGCGGATGGCTTGCAGCGCTTGATCCGTGCCGCCGCCGCTCAAATTAGGGCCTATGTGTCCCGGGACCTGCCCATTCATGCGAGAGTCAGCTTAACGCGGTGTTCCAGTTGCGCCGGTGTGTTCGCGGAACAGGCGGCCAATAGCAGCGGCTCGGTAATCGAAGATCCGGTCAAGGTCGCGGCGGACGCGGATGCCATGGACGGCTTGCCCCACGATGCCAAACGGCATCTGGTAGCGTACCGAATCGAACATTCGAGTCCCACTGTCTTCGGATCGAAAGGAGTGCGTGTGTTCCCACAGCCGGTAGGGACCGCGCGCCTGGACATCGACGAAGAATTGGGGCGGCTTCCACTCCGTGATCTGGGTTTTCCAGCGCAGCCGGAAGCGCCGCCACGCGAGTTGGTATTCCATCTCCGCCCCCGGCTCCATGCGGATTGGCGCGGGCGTCAGGACCCGGAAATTCAGCCAGGGCGGCGTAATGGCTTCAAGATTCCGAACGTCCGCGAAGAACGCGAAGACCTTTTCGATGGGGCATGGAATCGCCTGTTCGCGCTCGAGACGATAGAGCTTGCTCACAGGCGGCCCGAGGTCATTGGATTGCGACCTGCACCGGGTTCGAGGCCTGCCCGTCGACGGTCAAGACAATATCGACGGTTCCGGCGCCGCGAAGGCTGAGGATCAGTGGCAGGTTCACCTGGTCGAGGCCCGGAAACTGCGGCTGTGGACCCGCGTATTGAACCGGTACGGGCATGCCGCCTATGGTGGCGGAGATCTTCGAGCCACCGCGAATTCCCGTGCCGAACAGCTCCAGGGTCAACGGCGCGTCGATGCCCACATCCAGCGGGATGGCGTGGCAGTGTCCGCTGGGGGCGTCGCACAGGAAGACGGCCACCGTGGTCTGCATGTTGGTTGGTATCACTGTGCGGATGCCGATGGCCGCAGCCACACCGGCGCCATCGCCATTGGCGCTGAATAACGCCGGAGCCACGGTTTGCACGAGAACCGTACTACTCGCAAAGATGATTTCAGGGCCGACGACACTCACTCTGGCGGTCCCGGGCAAGATGCCCGCGGGTACCACGAAGTTGATCTGAGTGGGCGAAGCGTAGATGAGCGCTGCACCGGTGGAGAGGCCCGGACCGTCCACCACCACCGTAATCCCCGCCAGTTGGATAGGCAAGGGCAGGGCGGTCGCCGATTCCGTGCGGTCCGTCAGATTGACGCCATAAATGGTGGCGATGGAATTGGGCGCTACTACAGCCGCGCCGCTTGCGGCCGACACGATTTTGGTGATGCTGTGCGCCGGCTGTCCCAATGCCAGTGCCCAGGAAAATAGGAAAAGAATTGGAGCCCGGAGTCCCAATGAGTGTCCCCTCTCAATATTAGACTCGCGACGGCGAGAGAATGTTCGGAGGGCCGGCACCTTTCCGATGATGACTGGGCGGAAACGGACAAACCGGACCAGATGAAGCTCGTTTCCTACCCGTTTTCGGACCGGTGCCGGGCGGCTTCTCCGGCATGCGATCGCCCGGATGGCGGCGAGCCGCAGTACTCGACGGGGCCGAAAAAAACAGAAGCCGTTGCGACCGGCATTCTTCGAGATGTTGATGGATGTGGCGGCGGCGGCCGAGGCAGCCGAACGCGGAAGTAACGGCTGACCGAATCGTCACAGGCTGCCAAAGCGAAGAGGAGAGGCTCGGCGGCTGGAAGCTACAAACGCAAGAATTGATATCGGCGAGGCAACCACTCCGCGACGGTCGCGGCTTCCTGGTCCTGCGCCTTTCAATGGGTGTTCAGAGCCCCGCACGGTGTGCAGCCTTGAAGGCCAGATGGGTTTGGTAACGTGCACGCGGCGAGCGAAGATGGGTTATTGCCATGCTCGACGAAACCCACGACCCATCGCTCCGAAGCTGGGTGGAATCGGCCAACCGTCCCGATGCCGACTTCCCCATTCAGAACCTGCCATTCGCCACGTTTCGCCGGCCGGAGGCGGAGAACCCCGTCTTGGGAGTGGCGATCGGCGACCAGGTGCTGGACGTTACGGAGGCATTTGGAATCGATTCGATCGAGACGCTGATGTCGGCGCCGCGGGGCCGGCGCGCGGAGCTGCGGCGCCGCATCAGCCGGTTTCTGTCGCGACCCTCTTCGGCCGCCGAGACCATGTTGACGCCCATGGCCTCGGCGGAGCTCCTCCTGCCGTGCGAGATTCGCGACTACACGGACTTCTACGCATCCATCCACCATGCCACCAACGTCGGACGGATGTTTCGGCCCGACAGCCCGCTCCTGCCGAACTACAAATGGCTACCGGTGGCATACCATGGGCGGGCCTCTTCCGTAGTGGTGAGCGGTACTCCCGTCCGCAGGCCTTGGGGGCAGACGGCGGAGAATCCCGCGGGCCCCCCGATCTATGGTCCAAGCCGCCGGCTCGACTACGAGCTGGAACTGGGGATGTTCACCGGTCCGGGCAATGCGATCGGGGAACCTATTCCGATGGACCATGCGGCCGGCCACATGGTGGGCGTGTGCCTGCTCAACGACTGGTCCGCGCGCGACATACAGACTTGGGAGTACCAGCCGCTGGGACCGTTTCTGTCCAAGAGTTTTGCGACATCGATTTCTCCCTGGGTGGTAACCATGGAGGCGCTGGAGCCTTTTCGCTGCGCCGGCGAGTCCCGGCCGGAGTCCGATCCCCAGCCACTTCCCCATCTGTCACCGGGCGCTGCCGACGCATTCGACATCACCCTGGAGGCCTGGCTTCGTTCGGCACGGATGCAAGAGCCCATGCGCGTGAGCCGCAGCAATGTCTCCTCCCTGTACTGGACCTTGGCGCAAATGGTGACGCATCATAGCTCGAATGGCTGCCCCATGCGCACGGGCGGCCTGATTGGAAGTGGCACGGTCTCGGGTCCCGGGAAGGAGAATCGAGGCTGTCTGCTGGAGATGACCTGGCGTGGAACGGAGCCGCTGGAGCTGCCCACCGGGGAGGTGAGGCGGTTTCTGGAGGATGGCGACGAGGTGATTCTGCGGGGGTGGTGCGAGGCGCCGGGATTCCGGCGGATTGGCTTGGGGGATTGCCGGGGAGTAATAACAGGGTAATGGGTATCAGGCCGTTTTGCGGGGAGCACGGGTCCGGCCGTGCGATCAGTTCGGCCCAACGGACTCCGGCAGGAACCGCGCTTTTGGGTGGTGCGAGGCCTCATGCCTGGCATTCGCGGGTACGGGGCCGGAGTGCGGCCATGCACCGCCTGGCTTAAGCAGCTTGGTCAGAATCTCGCTCTGGCCCGCGTTGGACTCCACGTGGTCCACGCCAGCGGCTGTCAAGGCGTAGTCCGAGTTGTCCGCAGCCACCACGAATTCCTTGGCGCGGAGGTACCACATGGTGAAACTCAGGTATTCGCGGGGGAATCCCATTCGCGTCTCGAGATCCAGCAGCGAGATGCCGGGATGGTCCGGGTCTGTCCGCCGCTGGTTGTATAGCAACGAAAGCACGCCCAAGCGCCGATTGGACTCCGCTTCGACGCCGGTCACGAAGTCTTTGAGTTCGAAGATCGGCATGGGCCCGGTCTCGCGGCCTTCGCGGATGGTATCGTATTCGGCGCGCAGGCTCGGGTTGGATAGCACATCAAAGGCCTGCTTCATGCGCAGGAATTCTTCCTGATCGCCGGTCTCGGGGTTGTCCGGATGGAAGCGGGCCGCCATGATTCGAAACACGCGACGGATGGTTTCCAGGTCGGCCTTAGGACTGATCTGGAGCACGTCGTAATAATCGGTTTCAGACTCGGCCCTCTTGGCCTCGGGCATCCGTGTGGAGTCAGTCTGGTTCTCGCTGAACTCCAACCCGATTTGGAACTTCAAGCCGCGGCGCGTACAATGCGCGACGAAGCAGTTCCACGTCACTGCCGCATCGCTGGCCTTGACTTTGACGACCGTGTCTGGTTGGATTTCGTAGACGCACTCTATGCCGACTCCGGATGAGGAGATATCCAGACCTCTGGCTTCGGCGGAACACGCGACCCCGTCGCGACCTCGCCACGTCAGGGCGTATTTCACATTCTTCGGCCGCCTCACGTCTTCCCGTACATCCGCCATTCCATGCTCCTTCGGGTAGTGCGACCCAGACGGGGCGGGACATCACTGACGGGGCAACCCCGCAGCCCACCAATGGCATCATAGTCGGGCGAAAGCGGCTGGGACAATCTGCACATGCGTTATCGCCGCCGGTTAACTTCAGTTAGTTACCGAAAACCCGGGTTTTTCCGGCTCTTGGGGATAGATTCGTCTGTCCCCGGGTTTTCGCCGCACCGTGCTCCGCGATCTGCCCACCCAGCACGGGCTGCTGCCGCTATTTGGGCAAGACCGTCGTCCGGGTTCTGCGGTAACGCCCTATCTCATTCATTTCCAAAGAGAAGATCCCCTGGCAACCGCCGTGCAACGCTTCGTGCTGGAGCCATGCTGAAGATCACCATTCACGACAGCGCCGATGAGTTGCGTTTCCGGCTGGAAGGCAGGCTCTCCGGCGCCTGGGTCGGAGAACTGCGGCAGTGCTGGCAGACGGCGGCTTCCATAACCCATGGCAGGCGAACCCTGCTGGATCTGCGCGAGGTGGATTTTGTAGATCCGGAGGGCCAGTCCCTGATGGCGGACATGTACCGCAAGGGCGTCCGGCTGGTGGCGGTTACGCCGCTGATCCAGTCGTTGGTTGAGGAGATTTCCCACACTCCCGGTTGTGGTACGGTTGAAGAAAAGCCTGCTCGACGCGCCGATGCCCTCGCTTTCCCCGATACGTCCGGACACAGCCCACGCACGTTATGAAACGCTGCTGGAGGTCGCCGAATCGATTGCGGCCCACCACCAGCTCTCCACCCTGTTTGCCGACCTGAGCCGCTGCCTCAACCGCCTGGTTTCTTTCGATTTCATCAGCCTGACCTTGCTCGATCGGAAGGAGAGGGTGGTCCGCCTGCACATCCTGCATACCGACCAACCGGTAGTGGGGAAACCCATTGGAGCCATTCCCTTCGACCAGACACCCACGGGTCTCGCCCTCGAAACCCGGCAGCCCTACTATGTCGCCGATATCGCGGAAGAGCGGCGCTACCCGATTATCCGCGAACTCCTGCGGGCCAACGGCGTACAGTCCTTCTGCATTCTGCCGCTATTCACCGCGCAAAGGGACATCGGCGGGTTGCACTTCGGCTCCCTGCACAAGGACTCGTATTCCGCCGAAGACATCGAGTTCATGCAGCAGGTAGCGCGCCAGGTGGCCGTGGCGGTGGATAACGCGCTGAATTTCGAATCGTCCCGGGACTATGAGGGGCAGCTTGCGCGCGAGCGCGACCGCCTGCGGACGCTGCTCGAAATCACCAATGCGGTAGTAAGCTGCCTGTCGAGCAAGCAGCTTTTTCAGGCGATTTCCTCTTCGTTGCGCCGCACCTTCGGACTGGATTACGCCAGCCTGCTCATCTATGACGCCGAGATCCGCGCGCTGCGCCTGCAGATGCTCGACTTCCCGGACGGCGCCGGCGCGATCCGCGAAAACGCCGTGGTACCGCTGGACGACTCCCTGGCCGGATACGTCTTTAACACCCGCCAGGGACGGCTCTTCAGCCTGGAGGAAGCGCGCGCCATCTCCAAGACCACGGGCGCCATCATGGCCCGCGAAGGCCTCCAGTCGCTATGCTGCATCCCGCTGATCTCACATGCCAATGCGCTGGGCACGCTCAACCTGGGCTCGCGCCAGGAGGGCTTCTTTACACCGGAGGACCTGCAATTCTTCTCCCAGGCGGCCGGGCAGATTGCCATCGCGCTGGAAAACGCGCTCGCCTATAAGCGCATCGAGGAGCTCAATAGCTGGCTGGCGGAGGAGAAGGTGTACCTCGAAGACGAGATCCGCACGGACAACCGTTTCGAGGAGATCATCGGCCAGGGGCCGGCACTGAAGGCCATACTGAAACAGGTGGAGACGGTTGCGCCCACCGATTCCACGGTGCTGATCTATGGCGAGACCGGTACCGGCAAGGAACTGCTGGCGCGCGCCATCCACGACCTGAGCTCGCGGCGCCAGGCCACCTTTGTCAAACTCAATTGCGCCGCCATTCCCACGGGACTGTTGGAAAGCGAAATGTTTGGGCATGAGAAGGGCGCATTCACCGGCGCCATCGCGCAGCGCATCGGCCGGTTCGAGCTGGCGCACCGCGGCAGTATGTTCCTGGATGAGGTGGGAGAGATTCCCCTGGAGCTGCAGACCAAGCTGCTGCGCGTTTTGCAGGAACGGGAGTTCGAGCGGCTGGGCAGCTCGCGGACCATCAAGACGGATGCGCGCCTGGTGGCGGCCACCAATCGCGACCTGGCTCGGATGGTGGAGGAGCGCGAGTTCCGCGCGGACCTTTATTACAGGCTGAACGTTTTCCCCCTCACCGTGCCGCCGCTGCGCGACCGCCGCGAGGACATTCCCCTGCTGGTGCGCTACTTCGTGCAGCAGAACGCCCGCCGTATGAACCGCCGCATTACCACCATTCCGTCGGAAACCATGCAGGCGCTGACGCGGTAT
This sequence comes from Terriglobia bacterium, assembly GCA_020073365.1. GTDB lineage: Bacteria > Acidobacteriota > Terriglobia > Bryobacterales > Bryobacteraceae > JAIQFL01. The sequence continues at coordinate 11,048 of JAIQFL010000241.1, forward strand.
CACTGGCCGGGCAACATCCGGGAATTGCAAAACTTCATCGAGCGCGCGGTGATCGTTTCCCCGGGGCCGGTGTTGCAGGCCCCGGTCCGCGAGCTGAAGCGCGCGGCCGCGGATTCCTCCAGCGTGGTGACGCTGGCGACAGCCGAGCGCGAAGCCATTGTGCGGGCGCTGCGCGACGCCGGCGGGCGGGTGGGCGGGGATGACGGGGCGGCCGCCAAACTCGGCATGAAGCGCACCACCCTGCAGGCCAAGATGCGGAAGCTGGGGATCGGCACGAAGAGCTTCTGAGGTTGGACGAGTAGAAACTCCAGACGCAAGGTCATCCACTCGCCTTGGAAGCTTCACCGAGCGTTGCCGGACACAGACCCCGGAAAAACGGGCACCTGTGGCAGCGCTCGCTCTCGTTCAGGGGGAACTCCTGCTTCGATTGCGCCTCCTGAAAATCGCGGATGACCTGTTCCGGGGAATCCAGCAGCGACGGCGTCAGATCCACCTCAATCGCGGTGTTGGGCCGCAGGAAATGCAGCCAGGCGCGGTTGGGGGGGCGTCCTGCAACCCGCTCCACAGCCGAGGCGTAAAGGCGCAATTGCAGGGCGTAGTCCTGGGCGCGTTGATGCGCTTCGATAGCGGTGACGGCATCGGTCTTATAGTCGACAATCACCAGTTCCCCGCCCTCCTCGAACCACAGGTCCACCTGGCCACGAACTACCAGGTCTTCTATCGCCATCAGGAAATCGAACTCCCGCTCCACCCGGCTGGCTCGCGCGGCGCGCCGGCCGAGCGCGCTTTGCCGGAAAACAGCGGCCAGGCGCACGGCCTCCGGATCCGGGTTGGGGACTTCGGTTCCGGCCAGCAGCTCGTGGACCTGGGTGCCGAACTCGCCCGCGGACAAGTCGCCATCTTCGGCGGTGGCTTCGAGTTTCCGGACACGGCCTTCGAAGCCGAGGTAATGACCCAGGTAGTATTGCCGGGGGCAGTTGACGAACGTGGACAAGGCGGTCACGGTGGCGTTGGTATCGTGCTGGTCGAGGACCTCGGGCGGGGGAAGAAGTTCCAACGCGCTGCGGACACCGGGGGTTGGGAGTTGGGCGTTGGGGGTTGGGGACAGGAGGGCCGGCTCACCTGTAACGAGCAGGTGCAGGTTCCAGGGTTTGCCATCGGGGGCGGCGAAGGTGAGGATCTCGTCGCGCGATCGCTCCAGATCCAAGTGCAGGCTGGCGGCCACTACGGCCGCCCAGTTGGCGAGCCTTCGGCCGTTCCCCGAAAAGCTCAGGACCAGGTGCTGTTCGGCGCGAGTCATGGCTACGTAGAGCAGGCGGTTGCTTTCCTCGGCCTCCCGGTTCTTGCGTTCCTCGCGGATGGCGTGCTGGAACAGATCGTCCTTCTCTTCCCGTTTGGCGGGGTTGCGCCAGCGAGCGCCCAATCCGAAATGGCGTGAGAACGCCACTACCGGTACGCCCGTCTCGATCCCTTTGTGCAGTGCGGCCAGGAAGACTACGGGGAACTCCAGGCCCTTGGCGGAATGCACGGTCATCACCTTGACGGCGTTGGCCGAATCCTCCGGAGGCGCGTCGGGCTCCCGCGGATTGGAGGCGCGCACCAGCGCCAGTTCCTCCACGAACTGATCGAGCGACATGCGGGACGCGGCCTCGCGGGCCTGCGCCAGGAATTTGTCGAGATTGGGCGACTCCGGGTAGCCGAAATCGTCGACGGCCGCCAACAGCAGCCGGTCGAACGATACGTATTCGCGGCGGATGCGCCATTCGTGCAGACGCTGGACGAAGCGGCACAGCTTGGCAGCGGCATCGGGATCGGATTCGGTGGGATCGAATTCGGCTGGTTCGACCTCGGAAGCTGTCTCCGCCGTCAAGCGCAACAGAGACGCACCGAGGTTGTCGCCCTGCATTTTGAGCCGAAGGAGCGCTTCATCCGACGCGCCGGCCAAGGGTGACCGCAGCACCGCCGCCAGGCTGACCTCGTCCCGGGGATTGGCGATCACCCGCAGCAGATGGGTCAGGTCATTCACCTCGCGGCTCTCGTAGAAGCCCTTTCCCCGGTTCACCAGGTAAGGGATACCGGCCTGGTCGAACGCGGAGGTGAACGCACCCAGCACTTCGGTGTTCCGCACTAGCAGGGCCACGTCTTTGAAGTCGAACTCCGGCGAGGCGGCCAGCAATTCGAGGATGCGGCGCGCCACCCATTGTGCCTCCGACGATTCGTCCGGGGCAAGGCCTCCTCGGGGCTGTAGAGAATGCGCTATCGCCATCAGCTCGACCGAGACCGGCCTGGGATTGTCGAACCGGCGTCCGGCCACCAGGCTGCGCGGTTCGATTCCATCCGCGCCCGCCGTTATGGTTTCGACGGCGCTGAGAATCTCCGGCCGGCTGCGGAAGTTATCGATCAGCTCCACCAGGTGCTTTCCGCCGCGGTCCACTTCGGCTCGATACTCCTCGAAACCCCGCGGCTCGGCGTGACGAAAGCCGAAGATGGACTGGTTGATGTCACCGACCGCGTAGAAACGGTCGGGCGCCCGCACCAGCTTGAGCAGCTTCGCCTGCTGCCCATTGGTGTCCTGGAACTCATCCATCAGGATGTGGTCGAACTGGGCCTGCAGGCGGGCGCGCGTTTCGGAATGGTCTTCGAGCAGCCGGACCGTAAACTCCTCCAGGTCGGCAAAATCCAGGGCGCCCGCCTGGCGCTTGCGCTCGCGATACACGCGATCGAAGCGGCACAGGATCTCGATCAGGAGCCGCCGCTCCGGCGCGTAACATTCGGTGATCAGCCCGTAGTGGGATTCTTCGATCAGATCCTTCATCCCTTTCAACAGGGTGTAGGCGGTAGTGCCCCTCTTGCACCTGGTCAGATTGCAGGAGAACTCCTCGATAGCGCGAAGTTCCTCCCGTGGGCCGGCGGCGCTGACAATGCACTCCGCGCCCTCCAAGCCGGACCTCAGTTGCTGCTTCTGGGCATAACTCCAGGCGTTCAACGACGCCCCGCGAAGGGTGGACAGGGCGCTGGCGATTTCCGGGATGGTGACGCCCGCGGGAACCGGAAACGCCGCGAGTTGTTCCACCGCAACGCCGGCGCCTCGCATGGCATCGTAGGCCGAGAGCACCGCGTCTTCAAAATCGGGCGAGGACAGCCCGCGGATGAGCGCCCGCACCGCCACCGGATGTTCCTGAAACACGCCGTCCATCGCCTTGGCCATGGAATCCTGCTGCATGCGCCAGGATTCGCGCTCATCGGCAACTTTGAACTCGGGATCGACACCCGCGAAGACGGCGTTCTCGCGCAACAGGCGCATGCAGAAGCTGTGGACCGTGGAGACCCAGGCACGCTCCAGGCGTGCGCGGACGAGGGCGTTGTCCTGGAACGCTTCGGCCAGCTTCTTGCGCATGTTGCCCGCGGCCTTCTCGGTGAAGGTGATGGCGAGAATGCGCAGGGGGTCCACGTTTTCGGCTACCAGGCGGCGAAAGTACTCCACCAGCACGGTGGTCTTGCCGGAGCCCGGACCCGCCACCACGCACGCGTCCAGATGGCGTTTCGAGACGTCGACCGCATCCAGTTGATCGGCGGTGAAGTTCACTGGTCTCATGCACCCTCCGTCGGATGAAGCCCGCTGACAGACGACGACAGGCGATCGTCTGTCCCACCCGCAACCACGGTAGCCTGGCGGGTCTCCACGCGGCAGACGTCGCGAGAATCGCAGAAGCGGCATTTGTCGACATCTGCCGGCGCTACTTCGATGTGCCCCGCGCGGATTCTCTCGACCACCTGGAGGGTCCGTTCTCCCGCCCGCTCGAGCCAATCCTGTGGGAAGGGATCGCCGTCGGGTATGCCCTCAACGTGCCCAGCCTTCCACCCGGCGTACACCATCCCGCCCTTCAGCCCCACGTAGAACATCCCGGCAGGCTTCACCCCAAAAACCTTCTCCGCCGCCATCAAATAGAGCGGCGCCTGCACCAGGTTCTCATTCGTCAGCCGTTCCTTGGTGCCCTGCGCCCGGCTGTACTTGTAGTCGATGACGAAAGCGCTTCCGTCGGGCGCGACGTCCAGGCGGTCGATCTTGCCGGAAATCTGGAGCGACGCATCCAGTGGAAACACGAACTTCTCTTCCATGCGCGATTGAAAACCACCGCGCGGCCATCGATCCGCAGCGGCGAACGCTTGCAAATCTTCGATCATGGCGTTGCGCAGCCGTTCCGTGTGGTAACCGGGTGGGATCTGCTTCTCCTCCAGGAAGCGCTCGAAGATCTGCTCGAAGAGCGGTTCCAGGTCCTGCCTGCTCGTCCACCAGACGGCCAGCACTTCGTGGACGATGTTGCCCTGAGTGGGAAAATCGAGCCGATCCTCGGGCCGTGGCGGCGCGGTCTGGAGCCGCAACACGCGGCTTCCGAAATACTGGAAGGGGCACTGCAGGTAGTTTTCCAGGGCGGAGGGCGAGAGTCTGGCGGTCTTCTGGCGCAGGAAATCCAGGAGGACGGGCGCGCCGATCTCGATGCGGCCGGGAAGGCTCGGAGCGTGGCGCGACTGCGGCCGCACGGCGCGGAACTCCTGCTGGGGGAGCACCAGATCCTCCAGGTATAGCGAAGGCAGATTGCGATCGCCGCGCGAATCGAACTCCGGGTACGAGAGCGTGACCAGCAAGGTGGCGCGGGTGATGGCCGAATCGAACAGCGCACGCTCATCGCGTTCGAACTCGGCCGCGGTGCGCACGCGGATGCCCACGGCGTTCAGGCGGCAGCGGGCCGCGTCGGGAAAGAACGGATCCTGGCGGTGGAACTGCGGAAACTGCTTCTCCACCATCCCGCATACGAACACCACCGGAAGCACCCATTGGCGGGCTTCGGGAGCGCTGAGCACATGGACCACGTTGCGGCGGCGGTCCTCCAGCCGCAGCGGCTCGAGCCGAAGGACGGATTTCACGGCCCGCCAGAAATCCGGGAGCTGGATGGTGGGGGCCGGGGGCCGCGTACCAGGAGCCAGGGGCCGAGGGTGAGGCTCGCTTCGCTCGCCGGGGTTGGGGGTTGGGCTCGCCAAAGCGCGAGTGGGTTGGGGGTTGGGGCCGCTTCGCTCGCGGGAGCCGGGGGCCAGGGGGCGTGCGGTCAAGGCCTCGGCGGCTTCCTGCAGGGCTTCGTCGAAGAGGTCGAGCGCGGCGGCCTGGCTGCGCCACTGGAGTGCCATCTCGTGAGAACCGGCCGGCAAGCCGGACTGTCCGGCCAGGTTGCGCAAGGTTCGAAGGCGCGCTGCCCAGTCCTTGGGAGCGAGCGTGAAGGAACGCCACTCTTCGATCGCGCCCAGGTTATCGATGAAGCGCTTCAACCGCTCGGCGCCTTCCCCCAGTATGGCTTTCAACGCGCCTAGACCGGAGTTGGGGATTTGCTGGCGCACGGCAAACTCGAAGCGGTCCATGCTGTTGGAATCGGCAAACCGGGGTGCCAGCCGTAAGACTCCAAGGGTCTGGGCGTGGTCCCATCCGCCCAGCATGGCGTCCACCGCGCCGCTCAGGAAGCGCACCGCGGCGTGCTCCTCCAGTTTCGAATCAAAGTAGAAACGCGCGGGGATCCCGAAGCGCTCCAGCGTAGACCGCAGGATGGGAACGTAGGTCTCCTGGGCGCGAACAATAATTCCCATCTCGCGGAAGGGGCGTCCCGCTGCGGCCTGCTCCAGAATGCGGCGGGCGATCTCTTCCACTTCGCGCTCGACACTGGGAGCCTTCACCAGCAGCTTGGCGGGCGAGGGACGGGAGCGAGGCAGGCATTCCTCCCGGAAGCCCATGGCTGCCAGGCGGTGCCGATCTGCCCGGCCTGGATCTCGCGACGGGCGCCGACGGGCGCGCCTCGCTGGTGGTGGTCGCCGCGGCGGCGCCCGCGGTCGACACCTTGCGCGTCGCGAGCCTCGCCGGAAGCGCCGCGGGCTCGCGGGTTCTCCACTACACGCCGCGCCCCGCCCTCGCCGCGGTCGCCGGGACGCTCACGCCGGTCGAGGTCCTCCCCGGGGGCTCCGCCGCGTTCCAGATCCGGGTCTCGAACCCCGGCTCCGCGCCGATCGCGGTCGGGGCGGGCACCACCCTCTCGTTCGGAACCGGCGGCTCCGCGGTGACCGCGGGGCTGGCCGCGCCGCTGTCCGTTCCCGCGGGCGGATCGGCGACGCTCGTGTTCTCCCCGGCCGCCGTGCCGGCCTCGCTCACGCCGGGTCTCTACGCACCCGCCCTTCGGACTCTGGGAACCGACGGGACCGGCGAGGCGTTCGACTTCTACCTCGACCTGGGGGGCACCCAGGTGAGCGCGCTCGGCCTTCTCGTGAGCGGCGTCGCCGCCCTCCCCGCGAGCGCCCCGCTCGGCTACGGGAACCTCGGGCTGGTCTTCGACGTCAGGAACCCGTCCGGGTCCACCGCGATCCTGACCGGGGAGAGCACCGCGTTCACTCAGGGCGCGTTCCTGGACCAGGGCACCTCTCCAGCGCTCCCGCAGACGATTCCCGCGGGGACCACGCTCCGGCTCACCGTCTCCGCGCGCGTGCCTTCGGGAGGCATCGCGCCCGGGAGCCTGATCGACGCCACCCTCACGGCGAGCGCCTCGTTCTCCGCCTCGACCCTCGTCGCGTCGAGCGCTCCGGGCGTCTCGTTCACCGTTGTCTCCGCCGCGCAGCTCGCGGCCTCCCCGGGGAGCGCGACGCCCCTCCGTTACCTGCGCGGGAGGACGCACCAGCCGGCCGTGCGCGTGCGCAACGCGGGGGCCGCGGCGGTGACGCTCGGCCGCGACTCGACGCGGATCGTCCTCTCGGGTCCCGGGACCACGCTCGCCGCGCTGCTCGCGGCGA
>JAIQFL010000242.1 GCA_020073365.1 Terriglobia bacterium
ACTGACAGTACCGAAAGCGTTATCTTCGCGCCCGATGCCAACGGCGGCAGGGTTAGGCCGTTAGCGCTGTTGGAGACAATCATCCCCGCCGCAATGGTCAGTGCGCAAAAGGATAGGCTGTCCACGTTCACCTCGAGTTGCACCGGCGCATCCGCGGCCGTGCCCAACACTGCGAACACGTCCCGCACCGCGTGCGATGCCTCTACAACCAGCGCCGGAGCCACAGATTGATCTACCGCCAGAAACCCGTCTACCTGGATCGAGTACTGCCCGCCCGAAAGCGTTCTCAGTCCCCCATCGTCGTTGTGCGTCAGATAGATATTGCCGGTCGGGCTGTTCCCAATCGAGTTCGTCACGAACAACTCCGCGCTCGCGACTCGCACATCCGGCATGGAAATCGGGAAAGTCCAGCTCCCGCTGTAAGGGCTGCCAAAGAAATCTGCCGGGAACGGCGCGATCACCGTCATCCGCTGCAGTCCGTAAACCGCCGTTTGAGCCGCGTGGGCTGACGCCGTCGTGCCATCCATTCCGCGCGTCACCTCATATGCCATTCCGTTGTTCTGTACGGCATCCACGCGGATCACCTCGGCCTCGAGCTGAATGAAACTCCCTACCGCAGCCGATCCGGCGGCACTCAGGTTCAGTGCGGTATCCGTGGCCGCCACAGCGCTCGCTAGTGAGATCGCAGGCCGTCCTTGCAGTTCGTCGTAGTAGTACATCGTCAGCGTTCCCGACGAAATGGTCCGCGTATTGGTCAGCCCTGGATCGGTGAACGACACGCCGCTAAGAATCACCCGCCCACCGCGTGGGTCCGCCGCCATACCAAACAAGGGCATCGGCGGAACATCGCTATCGCCGCCGCTCGTACCGCTGCCGTTGATTTTCCATCGCGTGACCGTCGATAGCTCGGCCGCACTCTCCACGTCGTTCACGTTGGCCGCCCTCCCGCTGATGTGCACCGTTTCTCCCGACCGGTTCGGAATCGCGAACTGCGCCGGACTACTTCTCGCCAGCGCTCCGAAACGCCAGCCATTCTCTGACGCCGCGAAAAAGCTGGTGGCATCCGGCTGCACGCCCCATGGCGGCGTCACTGTCAATTCCGTCGCCGTGTTCGCCGATATCGTCCGTTCCTGTCCTGCCCCGCGCCCTCGCGTGATCCGTGCGAGCATGCCCCGATAGCGGTTGGCCGCCATCTCCAACGTTCCGTTCCCTACTGTGTTCGCTGAGTGAATTGCCGCTGCAATCTCCGGCTGAAGTTCCATCCGCCAGTAGAAGTTGGCATGATCAAAATTCATGTCGGGCGGCGCAATCAATTCGTCTGTCAGTCCGGTGTCAGTGAACTGCCCGGCGATCGCCTGGTCCGACGCGATCCGGAAAAGCTGCGCCGGCGTCGCGCCGCGATACACGTGAAACCCACTCGCTCCGGATGGAAAGCTCAGTCCCGATAGCGTCACGCTGGTGCCATCGCACAGCGTGCTCGCCGCGACGATGAACGATAGCCAGCTTTCCCCGCCGGCACTGTCCGCCGCCGATACCGCGTAGTAATACGTCTGGCCGCCTTTGAGCGTCCCGCCCGTGCCCAGTGTCACCGCAAGACTGAGCAGCGGCACGCCCAGCGTGGAGGGCTGGGCGATGGCAGGCGAAACGAAGCTTATGGTCACAGTCGCCTCCACCGTGCCGTCGCTACTGGTGGTGACGGACTCCGCCACACCGAACTGAATGTTCCCATTGGCGTCCAGGACGGCACCCATCAGCGGCCTGGGCAAGCCGACTCCTGTGTTGCCCTGCTGTCCGCCCCCAGCGGGAGAAGTTGTTTGCCCATTCGTATCCGCATACCACGCGTCGTCGTGAATTTGCGCCGTGATCGTGGCAGTGCGGTAGTTGGTTGCCGGTGAGATTCTCTGTACCCGAAACGGCCGCCGGTTGAAACCCTCCTTCAGGTAGGTCAGCGTGATCAAGTCGCCCGGCCGTACGCCAAAGGCTTTCACGCTCGTCAGGAACTGAACGTATGTGTTGCCGCGAATCGATTTATCGAGCGTGAACTTCAGGATCCTTGCCGCCTGGTCGTAATTCGGAAGCCCCAATGCAGTCAGAGTCGCGGAGATCTCCTGCCCCGTCGCCGCTATATCACTCGGATCTACCATCCGATAGCTGTCCTGCTGGTACGCGTTCAGTGCGTCCTGAAACTCCACCGTCAGCAGGTTTGGCGTGTCGGCGATGCCGCGCGACGTTACCGTGACGCTTGGCGCTCCGTTCGGAAGCCGTAAGATCCCCGAATACCCGTTGCTGCCGTCCCCGAACTCGTAGCTGGGCCAGCCTCCGCTCAATTCGACTTCGCTGTTGGACCAGTCCGGCTTCGAAGCCCGTTCGAGTGCCACGGTGTTTTCCACTTGCAGTTGCAGCACGCCTCCTGGCCCATAGGTCAGGTAGAGCCGGCCGCTGTTTCGGACACCGCGCACCACATCTCCACAACTGCGCCGTGTTTGAAGAACCAGGTTGCACTGGAACCGCGGAATGCAGATTGCGTTGCCGTTCAGGTCGGTCGAATCGATCAGTTCATCGCAATATTCCGCCGCGGCGGCAAAGCTCACAAGGTCGATCTCCGAGGCCCCCCATCCGCTCCGCCGTAGAATGTCCAGCAGAATCCATGCGGAGTTACTCGAGAATTGATCGCTCATGTACGTCCCATCAGTTGCGTAAGTCGGCACCTTCAGGCCCTGAGCCAACACCTTCACTGAGGGCAGTGAGGTGCCGTTGTTGATGCTGTTTGGCACCACCACGGAGAGATAAGCCATGTTGCCGTACGGGTCCCCGGCCGGGTTCCCGCTCGCGTCCGTGAAGTTTGGATCGAACAAGCCGTCGCGCGCGCCCAGAGTTTGGACGTTGTACCAGCCTGTGCCGGTCATATTTGTGCCCGGCACACCTAACGGAATCTGAATTCCATTCACCAGCACCGTCACAACGCCCTGCATCTCGCCGATTCCCAGTAACACTTCCATCCGTGTGAGGTTGCCGTCATTGCGCGCGAAGACCACTTCCGGCTGATACCAGGCGGTGCCGTACACCATCGGGACGAAGTCGTTGTAGCGGGCCTGGTTCACCGATACTGCCGAGGTGGACCAGTCTTTCCCGTAGCTGCGAACCGCGACCGCCGGCGGAATAAACTCCAGTCCGCCAAAGCGTATCAGCATCCCGCGCGCCTGGCAGTCGGTGCGCGTGTAACCACATGAGGTGAACGGCACACCGCTGTTCAGACTGCCCGTTCCTCCCGTCACCCCTGCGGAATATCCGCACCGGTAGTACCGGGAGTATTTCCGGTTCGCCCCGCCGTTGACTGCTTCCGTACGCTGATCCTGTGTCGCCGGGAATTCCCAAGGACACCTGCGTTGGATTCGCACCTGGGGAAGCAGCAGCCGCTGCAGGTTCATGCGATTGGTCGCGGTCAACCGGAACGTCGACTCTTTGATTTCATCCGGTGCGTTGCAGATGCCCTGGAAGACCACCGCCGTATCGGTCAAAGGCGCGTTGTTCCGCAGATCGTAGAACAGGAATCCCACTGTCAATCGCGCGCCTTTCCATCCCGTGGCGCGTTCGATCTCTGAAAAGTGCGAGTCGGCATTCGCCAGCACGATCGAGATCTTCGGGCTCCCATCCACGCCCTGGTCGGATGCCGTCTGAATGTCGAAACTGCTGTGCTGAATGACTCGCGCGGCGTACGTGGTGGCCCCCACCGTCACCTTGTGCGTGCTCCAGGATTCCGTCGTCCCGTTCGACAGCGCACAGTCGAACACCAGCAGTGGGGTATCCGTGACTGCCTGCTCCTTCAAACTAGAGGTGCTTTGCATAGAAGATGTTCACCGTGCAGGAATGTTGATTGACTCCCGTCGCCGTGGTCGTCAGCACGTCGTCACCGAGGCGCGCGTTTTCGTAGACGCCGCCCGTGGTGCTCGCTTTGTAGACCGAGGCCCCGGCCTGCGGTTCCGCTTGCATGCCGTAAACGTCCATCGCCGCGCTGGGCGGAAACTCCAGTCCGAAGCTGATGGAATCGGCCTGCGGATCTCCGGCTGCCGCGAGCACGATTCGGGTCCAGTCTGTGGTGACCGCGCGATTGGCCCGCAGGCTGCCCAGCAGCATCGTCGCGCTCGAAAGGTTGGCCGATCGCACATATGCGCTGAAGCAGTACAGATATCCAGCCGGCGCTGAAATCGTCTGCACGATGTTCTGTGCGCCTCCGCCCGGATTGCTGACATGCCACGCGTTCGTCCCGCCCGCTGGATCCGCAATGCCGCTGGTAACGGAGAGAACCGGCCCTGGAACCCACACCGCGTTGGTCAGATGATCGCTCCACGCCAGCAAATTCGACGTCGGGTCCAGAAACGTGAACCCGTTGAGAGTTCCTTCAGTCGCCGTAAAGAACTGCTGCAGGGCGGAGAGTTCGTCATCGCTCAGTTGCGCGTAAGCCAGACTCCATTCCGTGTACTCCCCGTTTGGATCCGCGAGCTTGACGAAGCTCCCATCTGCTGCGGCGTTCACCACGGTCCGCAGGCGGCGCCGCTTCTGGACCGGGAACTGGCTCAGAGCCCCGGTCCCGAGTTGTGGGTATACCAGCATCGCTATCCTCGGTTCTCCATTACCGTCAACGAAGTGCCGCCGCTCATTTCCGCCACCGCTGTGAGATCCAATCCGTCAGTCTCCAGGCTGCAGTTTGCATACACTCTGCCGTCCCACGGGTCCGTGAATGCGAAGCTGGCGAACGCCCCTTCGCTCGTAACGAAGAACGTTTCCAAGGCGGCCATCTCTCCTTCATCCAATTGGTTCAGCCGGATCGCCCACCGATGCAGTGGCCCAGCCGAGTCCCGGTAGCGTTGCTCCGTTCCATCCAGAAACCGGAGCGTTTGATTTTGAAACCGCAGGCCCTTCGTCGCCGGGTATTGCGCCACAGCGTTGGTCTTCAAACTGGGAAAAGTCGCCATCGTCAGAGCTCGTTCACGACGTCATTAATCGAATTCAGGTTCAACATCGCGTCGCGGACCGCGGCCGCGATATCGCTGCTGCGATCCAGAAACGAACGCGCATCCATCGCCTGCACGTTGACCGTGATCTGCGGCGCCGGAGCATTGCCGCCGCTGCCGCTCCCGCTGCTCCCGGCGGGCGAGGTCAAACCTGTCTGGGGGGCCGCACTGCCACCCCCGCTATAGGCTCTAGGCAGGCCCATCTGGTCGTAGTCGGCGCCCCGGATGCCCGACCCGACATCCGCACCCTCAAATGCGATGGATGCCGGCATGGCATATTTCATGAAAGCCGGTGCAGCGGGCGAATCGCTGCCGCCGAACAGTCCCAGCAGTCCGGCGACTAGCGGAACCATCCCGAGGCCGCTCTTCAGAACTGTCGATGCAATGGATTCGATCGTGCTCCCGACGCCGCTAACGCCTCCCGAACTTGTGGCACCCGCCACCGCGCTAGCCAGTGGCACTGATTGAAAAACGCTCTGCAACACGGTCGATGCCACCGACCCCGCACTGCTACTGTCCGTGCTGCCCGTAGTGCTTGCGGGCTTGCTCGGAGTGGTTGCCCCGGCTGCATGCCAGGTCACTGCCTTGGCCGTACGAATCTGCGTGCCGGTGCGCGCGCCGGGATTGGTAATCCGCTCGCCGCCGTCGATCATGGCATGCTGGCTCGACGCGTGGCCGCCCGATACGGCGACGAAGGTTTCATAGATCTTGTCTTGTGTTCTGCTGGGCTTCACTGATCTCTCCCGCGAGTGCCTGTTCCAGAATTATGAACGCTTCCACCTGCCGCGCCGACAGCGACGCGAAATCCCCAGCGCCCAGCCGGCGCCGCACGAAGAACTCCTCGACGAAAGTCTGGCTCTCCGCAGTGACATAGGATTTCGGGCAAGTTCTGAGCGAGACACTCCGTCTCGCCCACACTAACGGCGCGTTCGCATCCTCGGCGTCCATCAACCACCCGCACCCGCGCTTCCGTTCCAGGCCGGATCTCCGGCAATCGTCGCAGTCCCACCCGGCCTGGTTGGAAAACTGAAAATGGAATGCGACTAGGAGTTTTTTCGTTCCGCCTCGTTGAGTCCGGTCTCCGCCCGCACCGCTTCTAGCGCTTCGCGGAAGAGCTCCTCCGGACCGGCATCCGCCAAGGTCGCGGGAATGGCACCAACGCCGTCCACCTCGAGCCCCTCGATGGCCCTTAACCCCCACGCCAGGTACAGCCGGTCGATTTCTGCCTGAAGCAACGCCGCGTCCATTCTTTCTCCCGGCTCCGGGCCGGCTTCCAGGAACTCCATGCGCCGAGCGAGCTCCCGCACCTTCCGCGTGAGTTCCACGCGCCTTCCGAATGACATCTTTGCCACCGAGAACCTCACACCCGGCGCCGTTTGAGACTCCACCACCGTTACACTTTCGTAAGTCATTGTTTAGTGCCTGTAAAACCCGTGCCCAAGAACCCACCGCGGAGACGCGGAGCAACACATTATAGTTGCTGGGATCTCTCTCCACCGGAAGCAAACCTCCAACAGCTCCATTCGTCTTCCTACTATTCCTCCGCGCTTTCTCCGCGTCTCAGCGGTGAGCTGTGTTTTCTCCTCCGTGCGCTCCCCCTACCCGAATGCCACAACCATTTCATCATCCACTGTGCCTTGCGCTCGCGACGAATTGAATCGCCACTGCAAGCGGTTTTCGCCATCGTCGAACTGCGGTACTTCGGGAATCACGCTCTTTAGGAACACACCCATCACCTGTCCATCCGTCTCTCCCAACTGAAACATCACACTGATGGGCGAACGCTGCCTGGCCGCCTGGTACAGACTCTTGGTGGCGTCGTCGTCCTGACTGTAGAGATCGAACGACGCCGTTACCTGCCGCTGGCCCGCGGAAATGGCGCGAGGCAGGCTCGATCCGAACTCTCGCGATCGCGTATCGAGCGAGTTCTTCAGCACCACCGATGCGCTCGTAATCGTGAAAAACTGGTCGGGCGACGTGCCCAGCCACGCTTGCCCCAGGTTGCCCGGCACCACGGAGAAATCGAATCCCGCGATCGCGGGCTCCTGCGGAAAACTTTGGAGCTGTCCGGCGTTGGCGGAGAAACTGCTGCTGTCCAAGACGTCCTGAGCTAAACCGCTGAAGTGTACTTCGTGATAGTCGCCGTTGATCTCGATGGCCATCTGGTCGACGGCCGCCCCGCTTAACAACCGTTGCACCGCGGTCGAGGGATCCCAGAAGTCGAAGATACTCGCGCTCGGCAACACCGTAGCAGGGACATAAGTGATCGCTGCCCCCAGACTGGAGCCCGTCGCCGGAACAATAGTGAAGGGCGCGCTCAGTTGTACGTTACTCGCATCCACAATGGCTGCGACGAAGCGGATCTCCCCGCCTGAGGCTACACCCTGTCCGGGGCTGAGCCCGTGCGGAGCGCTAAACCCCAACCTGCCCGCGCCCGTGCTGGACGCGACGGTCCCACCGGCGAAGTGCAGCGGCGTCCCTCCCAAGGACGCCTGAAACAGCGGCCCATATCCGGGGCCGGCCGACGACTTGTCCCAGCTCGTCAGATAGGTCCGAAGTTCAAAGTTGGTGCGCTTCCTACCGCCGGCTGGCAATCCGGCAAACGTCCGGCTGCCGGTTTTGTCTTTGCGGTCCTTCGCGTCGAGCTGTTGTTGAACCGTCAGCTTCAACGCGGGTATCCGGTTGAGCGCTGTGATCGATCCGACCCGACCATACGAGCTCTCCAGAACCGTGTAGAAGCGGTTTGTGTTAGAGGAAATATAAGAGGCCATTCTAACTCCTGCTTACTCCGATCTCGAAGGTGACCTTGGCCACCTGGATGTAATTCTTTCCGCCTTTTTTGACGGGCCCGAACGCCACCTCGTACGCGCCGCCGTAAAACATGCCGTCGCCCCAATCGCCACGGCCTACGTTCAGCACCTGTGTCAGAGCGTCCGTGTAAAGTTCCAACGCGTCTTGGAGTCCGTCCAGACGGTCCTGGGAATGTCGTAGCTCAATCGCCATCTGCACGCCGCCGGAGAACGTCCGAAACTTTTCCTTCAGCGTATTGACGATCTTCTCGCAGTACACATTCATCGCGGGGTATTGAACGGTCGTGCTCCGGTCGGCCACATCCGGCGCCACGTTCTGTGACCGCACCTGCGCCGTCTCCAAGGGACTGGCCAAGGCATTGCCCGCTTGCTTAAGAGCCGCCAGGCCGGAATTCACTCCCGCCGGCCCCGTGATTCGCTGAATCACCTTGACCGTTGCCGCACTCCCGATTTTTGCCGCCATCATCCCCTCTGTATCATTCGCGGTGCTGGCTTCACGTAGCTGGGAGACTGCCCCGAGCCAGGCGCTCGCCCCCCCGCCGCCAGTGCGCCCGGCTGAAGCCATGTCTGCCCGGTAGCGATTGGCCTGTCGTTTTGCAGCCGCATGGCATCCGGAGCGATGCCCACGTAGACGTTCCACCCGGTCGCGCTTTGGGGCGCCGTGCCGGGCTGGGCCACTAGTGTGGACATGCTTGTGGTGATAGTTGCGGGGATCGCGCAGGCCCCTTCCTCGCCCTGGAGGTTTGTCCACGCCATGGTGACGTAGTAGGTGCCGTCGGGCAACGGGATGTTTGGCGGTGTCCCCGCTGCCGTCGCTACTTGCGGAGTCGCTGCTTCGGGCAGCGGAAAGGATGCGATTCCGATTCCAGTTTCAACCAGCTTCTCGTATGCCCACTTCGCCATCTCATGGAACTGGTCGCGCTTCCCCGCATACCGGTCATTTAACTGGCTGTTGTACGCGTCAGCGTAGACCAGTTCCAACGTGCGTAGCGTGTGCCACAATTTTAGCGGCGGCGTCACTACCACGCTCCCGATGTTCGGTTGTGGCGACACCCAGAATAGCTGGTTCACATAGCTCAACCTGGTGAGCAGCGTATTAAGTTCTAGCGCGATCTCGTCTTGTGCCAATGTCAGTTTCTGCGACACGTCGATGCCTTCGACGTTCGCCACAGTGAGTAGCTGCGAGTCCCGCGCTGTCATCTCTTCGATACTGGACACGGGACCGTCAGTAAACAGAGCCATATGGTCGCCTACTCCTTCGACTGCGGTCTGCCCTTCAGTTTGTTCAGTTCGGTCGTCGACAGTAGCGAGAATTGCACCTTGGCCGCGGCAGCCGCCTGTTCCGCTACCCGTTGCGCCTCTGCCTGCTGTTGCCGGAAGTCGTCTGCTTCCCTGGGAGAAGCCAGGCGCGCCGTCCCTTCCACGATCATCCTCGCGGCAACCCCGGGTGTTACCTCGGTGAGGATCCCGTCCTTGCCGCCATCCGCCGTTTCCCGGCTGACCAGCACCGGAAACGTTTCCTCGATCTTCGATGCAGCATCGCGAATCTTCTGGTAATAAAGCTTCAAATCCATGCCTGTTTTCCTCCGTCTCCCGTTTTGTGTTGCCTTGTTTGCTCTGTGCCGCCCGATGTGGGGGCAGGTTGTCAACCTGCGGCGGGTTGTCAACCCGCCTTGTGCGCGTCGTCCACGCTCGGCGCGCGTTGCCATCCTGCCCCACTATCCACCCGGTAACCGGCGCCCTAGGTGTTCACCTGCACGCCGGACATATTCCGCAGCACACCGCAGCCATACAGCACATCCACCGTGAACTGCTGCGCCAACGTGTTCGGCTGGTAGCTCATCACCACGCGCATGCCGAAATTGCCCAACTCGGCGTATTCCGCGATAGCGCCGGTACCCGGAAGAGGCTGCGGCAGTCTCCGGATTACCAACCCGATGCCGTCCTTCGCGAACGCCAGGTTGTGGGTTGTCACCGGAGCGCTGCCCGTTTTCGGCACAAATTGCGATCGGAACACGAAGAAGTCTTTGACCTTCCCGATCGTGCCGTCGACAATCGCCCGCAGGCCGGCGTCACCGGCCGTCTGGAATTCGCTGAACCGCGGGATCTGTCTCCATGCCGAATAGGTCGCCGCGTCCACCACGATGAACTTCTGGTCGGTCGCCGGTATCTTCGCGAGGAAAAGCGCGGTTTCTGCCGCGTCGATCACGGCTTCCGTAATTGGCGTTCCCGGCGTACCAACCGGGATGTTCGCCGTGAAGCCGGCGTACAGGTTCAGAAGATCCGTTTCCACCCGCTGTGCGATCGCCGCTACTGCCGGCTGCATATAGATCTTCAGCAGGTCCGGAACCGCTAGAACCTTGGTCACGTCCGGAATTTGGAAAGTCGCTTCCACGTGCGTGTTCAGCACGATTTGCGCATTCCCCAAATTCGGATTCTGGGTTTGCACCGTCCCGCCCTCGGCGATGTTATTCGCCACCATGATAGGCGGAATCGGCACGTTGACGGTGTCGCCGGCCTGTGCCAATACCGGCTCGTAGTTACGATTCACCAGGTTCCCCATCACGAGGTTCCCGACCAGTACCGGCAATGCGTCCGCCGCCACCAGCTTCACAATCGCGTTAGCGACATTAGTTGAGGTAATAGCTGCCAATTGATTCTCCTAGTAGGACAGCCTTCGCGGCCTGTCCCCTTCTGTTCTTCTCAGTTTTGCTTACTACATCCCCCGAAGGGTCTCTGACGCAACGCGCACGATTTCCTCTCGCACCCGTTGCATCTCTTCCGCGCACATTCCCGGGCGGATTTGCTCGATACTGACCGTCTGTTTCGCGGCTACCGGGGCCTTCAGGTTCGCCGTCATCCCGGTTCCCCCAGCTATACGTGCCGGTAGAAACTCCGGATTCTCGTTGACGAACCCCGTGAGATACTCCTTCAAAGGGATCTCACCACCTTCGCCGCGAGCCACTAGCCGCCCGTCCTCCGTACGTGCGACACCGTCTTGCACCGCTTTGTATGCAAGGTCGATCTTTGCCACGCCCAGCCGCTGCAGTTCGGCTCTTACCGCTGAACTCCGTTCTGCCTCCGCCGCGATCTGCCGGCTGCGTTTGTTCTCCTCGGCCAGTTCGTTCAGTCGGCGCTCCAGTTGCTCTCGGCGCTTCCGCTCCTCCTGAAGTTCTGCCTTGTAAGCGGGCTCGCTTCTGGCCTGTTGGGCGCTCGTGAACTCCTGAATCGCCTGTCGCACAATCGCTTGAATGTCGATATCTTCCATATGCCTCCTAGCTATTGGTTCCCGGGCCTGCGTCGATCTCCTCAGCCACTTGGTTCTTGATCTCCTGCCGCGCGTCGCACAGGTACTTGAACGCGAGGTTCTTAAGCACTTGTTTCCTCAACGTCTCCGAGCCTGCTCCCAGATCCAGCAGTTTCTTGGCGTCGTCTAATTCATTGCTGAAATCGTTGATGTCAAACTCGTCCATCCCCGATACGCCGATTGCGAGCCCATCCTGCCGGGCCGCTTCGATCGCCCACAATACCTGCTTGAGTGCGTCCTTGACGGCATCGCCATACGCGCGCAATACTTCCTGCGTCACGCTGAAGTCTCGTTGTTTGCTGATACCCGAGATCCGCAGGTCCCCCCCACTCGGTGTTCCTGCCTGGTTCATCAGATAGCAGACGCGGTAGATTTCGTCCTTTAACCGGACCAGGTTGTCCGCCGCTATCTGATAAACCTTGCCCTCCGGCTCCGTCCATCCGAACCGGTCATCCTTACCCAACTGGATATAATAGGACTCGCCGACAATCTGATTGAACCCGCGGTCCGAATACACCACCGGGGTCGCGAATAGCCCCATGGTCAGGGCCCAGGAAAGCGCATTCGACTTATTGAAGTGCTCCAGTTGCAACGACGCGGACTTGTTCATGAGCCACAACCCCTCCGTCACCTTCATCTGAAATACCGGTACGCGGCGTAGAGACGCCAGTCCGTGCCGGCCCTCAGCCAGCAGCTCAATCGGCTTTTCAGTCCCGACCTTTCGGAAAATCTGGTAGTTCTCCCGGTCGTAATACAACCACCGTGTCTCTCTTTCCCATTGTGAGTCCGTAACCTTCGATTGCTGCAGGCACGAAGTCCGGATTACTACCCATTCCATTCCACCTGTTTGGTCGTAACTCCAATTAATTACCTCGTCCGGACCGTAGTCGACCAGGTAGGCGCGCGAGCGCCCCGAAGCATCCTCCTCCGCGCGTGTCAAAGCCGAGCCGTCCATCCGGGGAAAATCAACGACGATGTAACTGCTACCACAAACCAGCGTCTGCACGAACCGTTGTCGAAAGAACTCACTAAGCTTGGTTCCCTTCAGATCGCAGTCCCTCGACAGCAGGTTGTAAAACTCCTTTGCCGCTGAGTCGGGCCCTTCGATCAGGATCGCCGGCTCCCGACGTATGAGCGTCGCCGCGTACCAGTCGATAATCGATCCGATGTAGTTCTCATAGAACACGCGGCTCAGGCGCTCTTGATAGACTTCGCCCGGCTCCTTGTGACGCCGGACCAGGTATTCCGACGCATTGGCGCGTAACCTCTCGCCGCCCGCGTACAGGTCTTTGTACTGACTCCACGTGGCTTTTCGCGCGATGTACTCCGGATGTTCCCGATTGATGTTCAGCATATCTCTTTCGTCTTGTGGGCAGGTTGTGAACTCACGGCGGGGTCCCAACCCGTCCCATAAGCCATCCGCCCTAAATTGACCAGTTAACCTAGAACCAGCTTTTCTCTTCTCTCCCCAACGGCGGGTTCCATTCGCCATTCCTGCCACAATAGATACCCCAGCGCGTCCGACAAGTGCGTTCTCATCCGGTCCCGATCCTTGTCGACCACGGTAGTGTCTGCCTTGAAACAGACCTGCTCGAAATCGTTGATCAATTCCTTGCACTTCGGGTCCACCACCAGGCCTACCTCTCCGGATGCCGACCGCAGCGTCTTATTTGTCAGATTCAGTCGCTCTTTTACGCTGGGGTTCGAACGCGGCACACGGTACTCTACCCGCGTGGTCGAATGGATCGAAAAGTACTCTCGAATCATGTCGTAGTCCGAAGCCCCGGTAGTCTGCGCGTGAAATCCCGATGCGTCTCCATAGATAACCACCCCAGCGGCATGCTTCGGAAACCGCCGGAAGAACTCCTCGCAAGCCTCCTGTGTGGTGCCGTGCCGGATTACAATCTCATCCAGCACCGTCACTTTCTCGGGAGTTAGTTGAGCGATCAACGAACTCATCGGATCTACGTTGAAATCCAATGCCCACAGCAGTGGCAGCCGCGGATCGGCCTTAGACGCCGCAAGATGGTCGCTCCGGTTGAAGGCGGAATAAGCTCGTCCGCCACTCTGGTTGAGGTACAACCCCAGCACTTCTTGGTCGTAGAACTTCTGGTCGTAGCTCTTGGCCAACTGATCGTAATAGTTCCCGACCTTCTCGAGAAGGTGACGATTCTCGTACGCCGGCGCCTTAACGACGCTGTATCCCGGAATTTCCTGCGCGATGAACTTCTTGTAGACCCAGTCGAATCCCTTCGGCGTCCAGACCGCGAAGCCGCACAGTCGAGAAGCTCTTGGATCCCGCAGCCTGCCCTCCAGCCGCAGCCACGATTCCTCCTGCGTATAAGTCAATTCGTCGATCCCGAACCACGCCAGGTTCGTGCCGCGGAGCCGTTCGAATTCCTCCACCGGCCGAAATAGGATTCTCGACCGTATGTCCTTCATTACCAGCGTGTTCTCGGCCTTGTTATGCTCGTACGGAATCTGGTTGGCCTCCAGAATCTCCAGCAGCGCCGCCTGCGTTGCATCCCGCAGCATCGGGTACGTCGGCGCCCCGATTAGCCCTAGCCGCCCCGGATTCATATAACTGAGCCTGATGGCTTCCTGGCAGAGAGCTTGGCTTTTCCCGCTTCCGATCGGCCCTGAAAATCCCTTGAACCGTGCTTGTGAGTCATGGAACTGTTTTTGCGATGGCAGCGGGATGTACGCTATTTCTCGGAGAGTGACGTCACAGTCGGATCTATCCACGTGACCTTAATCTCCTTCGCTGTCTCCTGTTCGAATTCCTGTTCCAACTGCACTAACTTTAAGAACTCCGCAACGGTGGGCTTGAATTCCGCCTCTCCCAGTCTGACTTCGAACTTCTCGATCGCCTTTGTCAAGAGTTCGGACACTCGAATCTTCTCCTTCATCTCCTTCCACTTGCTGCAGTCGCGGCACGACTTTGGAGCCTTCTCTTCTGCGTTTACATTGGTGCTCATCTGTGCTCCTCAAATGAAAACGGCTTCGCGAAACTCGCGAAGCCGCGCAACCCTCCTCCTGATTTGAGACTAACACCACCCTTTCGGCACGCGGCCGTTGAATCTCTGTAGGCAGTTGAAAACAAATACTAAAAGATTTTTCAGAATTTGGTGACCGTTTATCGGCTAATCGCAGAAGAGGTCATCTTTCAGCTGGAAGTCCTTCTTTATCAGATGGATATGTTATAGCGTGTGATGTCATCCGCATCATCCAACTGTGGGACGGTCTCTCGTTCCGAGACGAGCAGCCCTCGCGGAATACGTCAACAGCCGTTCCAGCATGGTGCGGAGGTTGTTCCGCCTCTGCTTCTACCAGGGTATCGCTGCACAAAAGCGAAGCGCATGAGAACGTGATCTTTTGGCAATTGACCGGCCCAAAACTCTGACGCCCTCGTAGCAGCAGCGGTGCAGGTGGAACCGGAGGCAATCACTCTGGGAATGCTGATGAACAAGGCCCAAGGTTTGCCTCACGCCGATGCCGCCGCCATTCTCCAGCAGGGTTTCGGATTGACGATGAGCCCGAGCGGCATCTGCCGGGCCATCCAACGGGTGGCGCGCAGAAGTGGAAGCCATTTGGCACGCCTTACGGGATGCCGCGAGGCGTAGCGTGTTGGCGCATATGGACGAAACCGGCTGGAAGGTGGATGCGCAATTGCGCTGGCTCTGGGGAGTGGTAACCGAGCAGATTACTTACTGTGAGATTCTGCCGTTACGGGGTTTTGCCGCGGCGGCGTCGATTCTGGGGGCGGACTACTCGGGTTGGTTGATCCATGACGGGCTGCAGTTGTACTACAAGTTTCTGAAGGCGGCCCATCAAAGTTGTGCCTGGCACCTGATCGCTCGATGCCGCAAGATGGCGATCGCCACCCCGTCCACTGCCGCTTTCCCCTGGCCGTGAAACAACTGCTGGAGTACACGAGTGGGCCAAGCGGCAACTGGAGAAAAGGAAGATCGCCTACGAGGCGTTGGATAGTGGATTCCTGTCGTGCGCCGAGCCTGCCACACTGCAACAGATCTGCGACAGCCTGGGGCCAGACGACATCGATCGGGTATTCCGCAAGTGGCTCCGGCGCATCCCCATGGCGCTGCGACCGCAAGACCGGGAACGGCGGGCTACGACTGGAGTCTGTCGATCTGGCAGATGGAGGTCAGCTTGACACAGATCTTCGACCGTCCTGTCCGCGGGCGTGAGTTCTTCGAAGAGATCATTCGCGACAATCTGGATCTGGGACGGCCGGACCGGGTGCAGTTGATCTTTGGACGGAGGGTGACCAAGAGAACTCCGGGAGAGTTTCGCACCCGCGTGATCCAAGATGGCGTGCATCCCAGCCTGCACATCGCATACAAGAATTTCGACCTGAAGCAATACTTCAAGGAAGGTCGCGGCTGCCGGACCGAGGGGACCTTCCGGAACACGGATGACTTTAGGGTGAATCGGGGCCTGAGCAATCTGCCGTACTTGCAAAAGATTGGCCGACAAATCAATCGGCGCTTGCTGGAAGTCGAACGCGTCAGCCACAACAGTGGTCTGAGCGGCGACGGCATCCAAAGAGTGGTGCAACCTGCCGTGACCGAAGACGGCAAAAGGCGCCGGGGTTGAAGTTTGGTCAGCCGCGGGTGATGGCGCTGCTGCTGGCGCTGACGCTGTTTCAGCACCTGATCGACGGCTTTCGCAACCGCGACCTCCGCCAGCACGTGGCGGATCTTTTGGGCGTGCCGCTGGCCCACTATACTCCCCATCAGATGACCTATGACCTCCGGCGGCTGCGCCTGAAGGGGTTGATCTTCCGTCCACCCAAGACGAACCGCTACTTCGTCACTCCATACGGTTGGAAGGTGGCGCGGTTGTTCTCTCGGCTGGAGGCACGCGTCTTTCGGCCGGCCATGGCGATGATTACCGCCAACGCCGCTGTGTTGCCGTTTCCACTTCGCCAAGCCCTGGATAGAGTCGATGAGCAACTCGACCTGTTGATCTACGACGCTTTTCCCATGGAGAAAGCCGGTTGAAAACTTGACACTTTCAGATAGAAGTCAGTTAGATTAGACGGCTAGAACAACAAGATTGGAAGCCGACCCGCCGCAATAGGCGCGAAGAAGTCGCCGGACTCTGTCCGCTGCACGGCGAAACCCAGCCGTCGTTGTTATGTCAACCGCCGCAAGCAGGTGTCCTATTGTCATGGCTGCGGGCAAGGCGGGGACCTGATTCGCCTGGTCGAGCGTCTGCACGCCGGCACGAAAGCCCGCATGGCTGGCCGGGAGGCCTGCTCCACGGGGAACGGCTAACCCACGTTAGAATGAGGCGATGGTGGAAAACCAACCCGAGGCGAAGCCGGTGGAATCATTCGAAGGCTCGCTCGACGAGCTCGAAAAGGTCGTCAAGCAGCTCGAGGCCGGCGACCTGTCGCTGGAGCGCTCCCTGGAACTTTTCGAACGCGGCATGAACCTCAGCGACACCTGCCGGAAACAGCTCGAAACGGCCGAAACCCGCGTCGAAATGCTGATCCGCAAAGAGGGCAAACTGACGGCCGAGCCGTTCCGCCCCGAGAAACCCTGATTTACATGAACCTGCGCGAATACCTCGCCCATCAACAACGACTGGTGGATTCGGAGCTCGACCGGCTGGTTCCTCCGGAATCGACGCCGCCCGAGACCATCCACCGGGCCATGCGCTACAGCCTCTTCGCCGGCGGCAAGCGGATCCGCCCGATCCTGTGCATCGAGGCGGCGCACACCGCTTCCGATTCGCCCGCCGGCGTCGTGGCGGCTGCCTGCCCGCTGGAACTCATTCACACCTACTCGCTCATTCACGACGACCTTCCCGCGCTCGACAACGACGATTACCGCCGCGGCAAGCTGACCAATCACAAGGTGTTCGGAGACGCCATGGCGATTCTGGCCGGCGACGCCCTCCTCACGCTCGCGTTTCAGGTGCTGGCGCAACTCGACATCTCCGACGACCGCAAAGCCCGCCTCATCGCCGAACTCGCCACCGCCGCGGGCACCGTCGGCGGCATGATTGGCGGGCAGGTGGCGGATCTGGAGGGCGGAGGCAAGCCGCCCAATGCGCAACTCCTCGAGACCATCCACCGCGCCAAGACCGGCGCCCTGCTGCGCGCCAGCCTGCGGCTCGGCGCCATCTATGCGGGCGCCACCGAAGCGCAGTACGCCGCGCTTTCCTGTTATGGCGAGCACGTCGGCCTGGCCTTCCAGATTGTGGACGATATCCTGGACGTCGAAGAATCTTCCGAGGCGCTCGGCAAGACCGCCGGCAAGGACGCGCAGCAGCAAAAGATCACGTTCCCCGCGGTCTATGGCCTGGAAGCGTCCCGCCGCATGGCGGAAGAAGAATGCGAGCACGCCCACCAGGTACTGGAGCCGTTCGCCGAGCGTGCCGTCAGGTTGCACGAACTGGCCGACCTGATTGTGCGGCGCAAATCGTGAAGGTCGTGGGGGGCCGGGTGGTCCAAGTCCACCAGGAGGCATGGGTGGCGGGATGGGCGGATCAGGAGGAACAGTGGGCCCAGGGGTGGCCCATGTGCCCATTACTGAGATAGCGGAAATCTCTATAAAGACAGGCCCTGGCATGATCCGCGACGAAAACGGGCGGCTTTCCGGTTACGTTTACGTTGATCTTGACACCTCAAAACGCGATAT
>JAIQFL010000243.1 GCA_020073365.1 Terriglobia bacterium
CGGCCTTCTCCTCCTCCAGCTCCTCCGCCGCCTGCCAGAAGAAGAGGTACGGAGAAATGCTGGTGCCCAGAATCCCCACCAGCACCGCCAGGTAGTCCCGCGACCAGTGCACGTCCGGAACGAAAGTGGCGCGTAGAACCTGGGCCCAATCCGGCTTCGCGATGAAGGCCGTGATGACATACGCGAACAGGACCAGGGTCAGCCACTTGAAGATGCGCGCGACGGTGCGGTAGGAGGTCCAGAACAGCATCACCAGCATGAGGATCGCGTAAACCGGCAGCCACCAGAGCGAGTTGACACCCGTCACCATGTGGGTGACTTCGGCCATGCCCCCGAGGTCGGCCGCGATGTTGATGAGATTGGCCACCGTAAGGAGCAGGCAGGCACCCCAAAGCACCCAGCGGGAATAACGGCGCCGTACGACGGCAGCGAGGCCGCGGCCGGTGACCATCCCCAGCCGGGAACACATCAACTGCACGGCCGCCATCAGGGGGAAGGAGAACAGCGCCGTCCACAGCGGTCCGTATCCGAATGTCGCGCCGGCCACCGAATAGGTGACGATGCCGGAGGGGTCGTCATCGGCGGCGCCGGTGATCAGTCCCGGACCCAGTTGGGAGAAAAAGTCGGAGGTTCCTCTGGACTGGAAAGCTTTGCGGCGGGGTCTCTGGTTGGGCGAGGTAGGCACGAATGGCCCAGTATAAAGGCTTCCGCCAGCAGATGCATGGTGGAATCAACATGGTTGGCGAGGTCAGTGCGTTACTGGTGCGTGTTCGGGTGCGGGTGCGTCCAGTTGTAGATGGCCCACACGATGCAGCCGATGATGCCCAGCGCAATCAGGATCTCGGGAACGTCCAGCGGAGTCATGGTTCGACCTCGTGATTCAGATTATACGCCCTGAAAGGCGGAAATGGGAGCGTGCACCAAAGAAAAAACTGCCCATCACCGCGTCCGGGTGACCTGGGCGCACAGGTTGGCGACACCGGCGGTATAGCGGTTGTCGCTGCGCGAAGGCCACCGCATCTTCCAGCCAGTCATGCCATACGCCATCTGGATCGTGGGAGGCCACCGTGAGCGCTCGCCTCAGTGCGCTCGGTGCGATCCACTCTAGGAGATCCGTCCGGAAGCCGTCAAACATCGTGGCCGCATTGTGGCACTGTGGTCGACGATCTCCGGGCAGGTATATTCTTGAAGAAGCTTACACATGACCAATGGCGAAATCCGGGCATGGTACTGGGAACGCATTGCTGAAATATCTAAACTCAACCACGACTGGATCGCCCAAGGAGTTAGTTTGGAGGAAAGGGCTCTTCGCGCGTGGCGGATTCGACATGACGCGCGAATGCAGGCCCGTTCAATGATGGAAAACCCTATCGAAGTTGAGGACCTGCGAGAGCGTGACCGCCGGCTCGACGGGAATCCCGACGGACCCACCTTCGATCAATTGGTACAAGAAGGCCATGAACGTGGGCTCGAGCGGGACGAGGTTCATGAACGCATCATTAGCGGTTCCCAAACGACAAATCGAGAGATTAACAAGCGCTTCGACTTGAAAAGGCCCTCGCCGTAGTCCGGTGTCTTAATCGAGAAGGCAGGCGAGTGCTCGGGACAGAAGGGGGCCGAGTCGCTTATGATGAAAGGTAGGAACACGATGAACCAGCCGCCCACGGAGAGCATCCCGCCTCGCGTCTCGTTGGACGACCGCCTGAAGAAGAACGTCAAGTGGTTGAGGACAAATGATCCAACAGCATTGTGGCGCTCCAAAGTAGGAGCCGAGACGTGGGCTGTTCGTGTTAACGATTTCCCAGAAGAGCATCTGTACACGCTCTTCGTTAATGATGAGGATCTCGGCAATTTTGATGAATGGCCAGGCCAGTGGTCGCGAGTTGAAGACGCACCGAACCCAAGTTCCTCAGAGCTAGACCCTACGGCGTCCTCAACTGTTCACCACCGAGTTTGACCTGAACCGGTTTCATCCCACACTAGACTCAAGCTGCATCGCGGCACACATCACTGGGCGGCTCATGTCTTTCGCGAGGTTGCGGCCCTAAATGGATACACGGCTGTGTCCACGAGCACCCTGTGGAGGTGAATGCCGCGAGCTTAGGCAGGGTCGAAAAATCGGTTGGCGGCCAGAAAGAGCGCGACCTGGGGGTCGCGCGCGGACGAGGCGTCCGCCTCACCTTTTCATGAAGTTTCGCGGGCCGAAGGCCCAACGGATCACACGAAGGCCGCGCGGCAGGCCGGAGGCCCACTCCACGGAAGGGAAAAACGCCTCCTCACCGCGTCCGGGTGACCTGGGCGCGCAGGTTCGCCACACCGGCGGTATACCGGTTGTCGCTGACCGAGAAGGCCACCGCATCTTCCAGCCAGTCATGCCAGACGCCATCGGGATCGTGGGATGCCACTGTGAGGGTGTATTCCTGCGGGCACAAATCGCACCGGAAAGCGAAGGTGATTTCCACCGTCTCGTCCGGGGCACAGGGACCCAGCTTCAGCTTTTCCAACTCGGTGTTGGTGCCATAAACGTTGAGCCCGATGCGCGTGCGGATCATCATGCCGATGACAGGGTCGGCCACGGCTTCACGGAAGCGCACGGCAACCTTGACCACGGCCCGTTCGCCGCTGCGCCAGACCATCGTCGGCCGGCCATCTTCACCGATGGTTTCCACGCGCAGCACCTCGGCGCGGCCATCGCCCCAACGCATTCTGGGCGCGAGCGGCGGAATCAGGCTCTGGCCCCAGACGCGTATCCGTTCGGCGACGTGTTTGCGGTAAGCGGCCAGTATCTCATCCGGGTCGCCAC
The DNA here is from genome assembly GCA_020073365.1 of Terriglobia bacterium. GTDB lineage: Bacteria > Acidobacteriota > Terriglobia > Bryobacterales > Bryobacteraceae > JAIQFL01. Next base: position 2,804 of record JAIQFL010000243.1, read on the forward strand.
GCCCGGCCAGTTGCCCTTCGCGAAGCCACCAGACCTCGTCGGACAGGCGGCGAAGCAGGTCCTCCTCGTGGGAGACCAGCAACACCGTGGCGCCGGCCCGGCGCATGCGATCTAGCGCGATGGCGGCGCGCTCCCGCACGATGGCATCGTGACGCGCGAAGGTCTGGTCGATGAGCAGCACCGCGGCGGGCGCGAGGCCCAGAGCGTCGTCCGGTCCCAGCAGTTTCGCGGCGCCGGAAGCCTCCACGGATCCCGCGGAGGGCTTCTCCAACCCCGCGGCCAGGCGCATCAAGTGGCCTTTGCCCGAGCCGTTCTCGCCGATGACCCCGATCACTGCGCCATCCGGCGCGGCAGCATCAAAGTCCCGCAACGGTCCACTGCTCACGTGCCGAAATGCGAGGGCCATAAAGGCTAGAATAACAACTGCAAGATGGACGACGATCCCCAGGTGCTGGAGCGCATGCGCGCCGACTGGAACGCGCGCGCCGGTGAAGATGCTTATTACTATGTCGCGTTCGGCCGGCGCGAACAGGAGGATGAGGAGTTCTTTTCCACCGCCGCCGACGTGCTGAGGCTGCTGACCGGGGAACTGAAGCGCCTGCGGAACAAGGATGCAGCGCTCGAAATCGGCTGTGGCCCGGGGCGTTTGATGCGGCCGCTGAGCCGTCATTTCGCAAAGATCCACGGCGTGGACGTGTCCGACGAAATGATCCGCCTGGCCGGCCAGCGCCTCAGCGAGACGCCGAACGCCTACGCGCACCACACTTCGGGATCGGACCTCGCGCTGTTTCCGGACGAGAGCTTCGATTTCGTGTACTCGTATGCCGTGTTCCAGCACATCCCCAGCCGGGACGTGGTGTTCCAGTACCTGCGCGAGGCGCGCCGCGTCCTGAAAACCGGCGGCATCCTGCGCTGCCAGATCAATGGGCTTCCGGCGCACGCGAAACAATACGACACGTGGAGCGGGGTGCGGATCGCGCCGGGCGAGATCACCAGTTTCGCGCGGGAGCATGATTTTCAGCTTCTGGCGCTGGAGCAGATCTGGACGCAGTACATGTGGATGACGTGCCGCAAGATGGCGGCCGGTTGGACGCAGTCGCTCGCAAACAGGCGCGACCAGCAGTTACCTTGCCCGCCCCACATCCGCAAAATCAGCAATGCGCTCACGGGTGAGGCGGTGGCGCCAGCCACGGGCCCGATGGCGGCGATTTCCGTGCGCGTCGAGCGCCTGCCCGCGGATTGCGATTTGAACCACCTGGCAATCACAGCGGACGGCGGCGCGTGCCGCCTGACGTACGTCGGCGACAGGGAGGCCGACGGGGTCTCGCAGATCAACGCCGCATTGCCCGAGGGAATTCGCACCGGCCTGGTGCCCATCGAAGTGACGTGGCTGGGCCGTCCACTGTGCGCCCCGGGCTGGGTCCGGATCATGCCGGCCGGTCCGGCGGTACCCCGAGTCAACACGGTGACGGATGGCGTAAACCTGCTGTCGGGAGGCCGGATCGCCAGCCGGGTGGTGAAAGTGACGATGTTGGACGTCACCCACGCCGAGCGGTTCCGCGCCGCCGTGGACGGAGCGGAGGTTCCCGACACGGAATCTTTCTGTGTCGATCCGATCTTCCAGCAGTACGAATTCAACATCTTCCTGCCCGAGGGCATTGGGCCCGGCGCGCACCAGGTGGAGATTGCGCTAGGCAAGCGTGTCTTCGCGCCGGTGCCGATCGAGGTGGTATAGGCGTGGCGCGCACCGGTAGCTGCCGCGCCGCGTCGCGGGCATTCGTGCCGGTGTATCGCGGGAGCGGAAGAATGCCCGCACGAATGCCGGCATGGCAGCCTGAAAGTCCGCTCCACGGAACCACGTGAAAGCCCTGTTGGCACTGGCGATCTCGATTGCGGTGGCGCTCGCTCTGATGGCGCCCATGCCTGCCTATCACATCGTGCAACTTCCGGCGGGGATGGTAGACGTGCGCTCGGAGATGCTGATTGACAGCGGCACGGAGTTGCTGGGCGCCCGGTCCGGCACCGTGCTGCGAGTCTCCCCCGGGTTCTCGGGCCGCGCCGTCATCGTAGTGCGCGGCAACCGGGTGCGGCTTCGCGATTTCACGGTCGATGGGAATCGGGAGGCGGTGGAGATTCGATCCGGACTCCCGCCCTCCGACCAATCTTTCGCGCGCTTCACGCACGGGAATGGCGTGCTGGCGGAGGATGTCAACGGCTTGATGGTGGAACGCGTCCAGTTCCGCAATATCGCCGGTTTCGCCGTGCTGGTGAGCCGCTGTCATAATGTGGCGATCGATCGAGTCCGGATCGCCGACAGCGGCTCGCGAACGCCCGCAGGCCGCAATAATGCGACCGGCGGCATTCTGCTGGAGGAGGGAACCACCGATTTCCGCGTGACCCGCTCGGAGCTTCGCAATATTCGCGGCAACGGCGTGTGGACGCATTCGCTCTACACTTCTCCGCGCAACGCACGTGGATTGTTCGCCTGGAACTGGTTCGAAACGGTCGGCCGCGACGCCCTGCAAGTGGGACACGCCACCGATGTCCGCGTGCAACAGAACACCGGCCGCGGCATCGGTCTCCCGGTGGAAGACGTGGATATCGAAGAGCGCGCCGTCCCCGCAGCCATCGATACCGCCGGTGACGTGGAGCGCTGTTCCTACATCGGCAACCGGTTCGTCGAGATCGATGGCAAGTGTATGGACCTGGATGGCTTCCACGATGGCGAAATCCGCGGCAACGAGTGCGTCAATCGCCGGGCGCCGGAACAGTACCGGTTCGGAAACTACGGGATCGTGATGAACAACAGCAACCCCGATATGCACCCGCGGAATATCCGGATCGTCGATAACGTAATCGATGGAACGCTTTTCGGCGGGATCTTCGTGATTGGCACGGGCCACTGGATCGCTCACAACCGGCTGCTCAACCTGAATACGGCGCACTGCAACGAAGAGGCCGCGCAGTTCGGCTGCTACTACGGCGCTGGGGAGCCGGACATGCTGCGGAGCGGCATCTACCTGGGGAAGGGAGCGGAACGGCCGGCTCCCGCCAGAGGGAACACCATCGAAGACAACGATATTACAGGCTTTCAGATGAATACCCGGTGCGTCGGGTTGGCGCCGGGCATTCCGGCGGCGTGGAACGTGGTGCGTGGAAACCGCTGCGGCGGGCAGTAAGAACACACAGGCAAGGATGCCCGTGTCACTGACATATGGGTTAATGAAAGCATGAACATCGCAGACCTTGTACATTCCATAGGAGAAACCATCGGCGCCACGGCGACGGTGAAGAGTGTTTATGGCGAGCCCGTGACCTTGGGCCAGCGCGTGGTGCTGCCGGTGGCCAAGATCCGATACGCCTTCGGCGGCGGCGGGGGTGGGCGGGAAGGCGAATCACCCAAGGGAGGGGGAGGGGGTGGCGGCGGGCGGGTGCTGGCGCAACCCTGCGGCCTGGTCGAGGTGACTCCCGAGGGCGCCCGATTCGTGTATTTTCAGGAGCCCGCCATCCTGGCGGCGGCAGCGGCGGCCGGTTTCCTGCTGGGCCTTCTGGTTGCCTACAGCCGGCGCCCCCATACCGATGCGGAATCAGTCTGAGAGCAGCCGAATGGACCCGACCCCGCCTCGAATATCCAGGTGGATCCTCACCTTCGAGTGTTCGTAGGCGTCATTCAGATATCGGCGGCCATCACGGCGCATGCCTGGAGCACTGATCGAGCCGATGCCGCCTTCGGCTTCGGCGTCCACTCCGACGTCACCCGGCAGCCGGACCGTGGCTTCTCCCACACCGCCGCGGATGCGGACTTCGTAGTTCCGCTTGGGGTTCCCGCGAAGATCCAACTGGAGCTTTCCGACGCCCATATCCACTTCCACGCTACGCAGCGACAGGCTGCCCAGGTTCAGCTCGGCATCGCCGGCCCCGAAGTGTACGTTCATGTCCAGCGGAACCTCCCGGTTCAACCGGATGTCCCATTCATATTTCGTATTCCCCAGGTGAGCGTGATGCTGCCCGGGCTGTTCGATGCTCAGATTGCCCCGCACGGCGGAGCTGGTGTAGCGGACGTACGGTTTCCACGAGGGCACATTGTAGGTGAAATCCGCCCGCATCAGCTTCTGCGTGCCGCCGTCGACCCTGAGGTGTCCGGCGCCCATGTTGAGATCTACGCGGACCAGCTCGGACCGGTCCAACTCGATCGAGCGGAAGTCATGTTGCGCCGGCCCGGCGGTTTCGATGACACAGCCGCACAAGCACAGTGCTCCGGCGATCAGGGGCGCGCATCTGGCAATCATCGGATCTCCTTCAGAAAGCCATACGCTGTAGGGCGGCGGGTTGTTCCGTTTGGGATGAACGATGGATTCCTGGTTGGTCCGCGGCACAGGGCGCCGTGAACGGTAAGACCTGGCGCGGGTGCTTACACCCGCACGCCGCACATCTCGGCGAACCGGATTTCCGTGGCTTTCACGCGCCCCGCAACCACATGGAGTGTACGATGGAGGATTTCGGCGCCAAGTTCCGGCTCGGTACGGCACTTGGATTGGAGCGCGGCGCCATCGAAGCGGAGCGTGGTGGTGCGCTCCCGCGCCCGCACCTGAAAAAGCGTATCCTGATGATCGAGCAGTGCCGACCAGCCGAAAACCTGGCCGGGTCCGAGCGCCTCTACGCACACGACATAGCGGGCCGTGCGCAATTCGACTGCGACGCTTCCGGCCACCACCAGGTAAAAGGAAGCGGAGCGTTGCCCGTCCCTGAGGATCACTTCGTTCTCTTCGAACGTGACTTCACTGGCGAGGGGCGAGAGGCTGGCAATCTGCGCCTCCGAGAGACCGGCCACAAACGTGTGATTGCGGAGAATCTGATGTTGTTCGAGTGTCATTTGCCCCATCACGCGGGTGAAACCCCGCAGCGCGCCCTTCCAAAATGCTGAAAAATGCTATCGGGTCCGTCTTAGGCAATTCGGGGGCCATTCGGCCCGGATGGGGTGCGAGAGTGCCAGGATCGGACGAAGATTGCGAAGCCGGGAACGACTGAGTGAAGAACACTGTTCGCCGGACACCATAGTTCGCCCGGACAAGATGGCGCCTTTGCTGATGGGAGTAATATACCGGTTCGGGGCCATTCACAACCGCCCGACTGCTTCCGGCTGAAAATGCACGAAGGGCCCGAGGAGGCCAGCACCGCGATTTTCCGGACTACCTTTGGCCGAATGTCACCTGGCCGGAAGCGCTGAGAGCCGCTCTCGCAAAGTCCCTGCCCGATCGATCCATCTGGAACGTGCAGTTTGTGAAATACACGTTGTCCAGCGTAAGCTGGGAGCCGGAATAGGTGATCCTGCAGTTGCGGAATACGACGTTGTGAGCATCCAATCCGTCGATCTTGAGGTCGTAGCCGTCTACCATGACCGCTGCGTAAGGTTCTGCAGCTAAGATCGATTCCGATCTGTTCAGTATGTCAAGCTTGGCTCCCGTGCCTGCTGTTCCCATTGCCAGGGATCGCATGTACCCATATATTCTGGATTCCGAATCCAGAGGTTTGAAGCCATGGAACTTCGGAAGCATCAACATCGCGCTATGAGCGGCGATTCCATCCTGCGGCTGGCCGAGGGGATTCGGGAGCAGAAATGAACGATATCCGATCAATTCCGCGACTGCCTCCATTGCGGGAGCAGACAACCTGTCATAAGCCGGCGTGGGCCGGGTCTCACTACTCACGAGTCGAAGGAAGTCGCGTCCCGCCGCGGCAATGTGTTCTTGATCTGAATTGATGCGGAGCTCGCGAGCTTTCCTGGTGATGGCTGTGGCTGTCTCCATTGCGAGAATTGGGTCATCGTTCGCGATGGCCCGTCTGATATTCTCATTGAGCATATCCAGAAAGCGTTTGGAGAAATCCGGTTTGGATGCCTCATTGGAAGCAATCAATTGACCTACACCTGCGCCTAGGGCGCTTAGTTCCCGATCGAAGCTTGACAGCCGGTCCTCGGTCTGGCTGCGCAAGGCAGTCAGTTGCTTTCGTTCGGACATGGCGAGGATCATCACTCCAATAGTGATGGCGACCAGAGCAGCTACAGCGGTAAGGGCAACGCCTAGCACCGCCCAGTCTTTGGCCCACACCCAATGTCCGCGCCTGCTTGTGTAGCCCGCTTCTCCGATCCCTTGCCGAAACCGTTCCTGGTCCATCTTGTGGAGTGGCATGTCGCCGATTGAGCGATCCCCCGAGTCTCCCGAATTCAGCATACCAGAACGTCTCCAACGGTCCGTACGGCGCTGAAACTCTCTTTGTCCAAGGCTGGGTTGATTCTCAGCCTCGCTCCAACCCCCCAGCAGAACGTTATGATAGAAGTCAACTTTGGACTCGGACACAGCCATTGGCGGCCCTCACGGGCAGTTCCCTTCCACCCAGGTCTCGCTGCTTGAGGCGGCGACTGCCGGCCCTGCGAACGAGGCGCTGGAACGGGTGATCGCGCTGTATTGGAAGCCGGTCTATCGATTCATCCGCCACAAGTTTCGTAAAGACAACGAGGACGCCAAAGACCTGACCCAGAGCTTCTTCGCCAGTGCGATCCAGCGCGATTTCTTCGCACGCTTCGACCCGGCCAAAGCTTCGTTCCGAACCTACCTCCGCATGGCCGTGGAACGCTTCGCCGCCAGCCAGCACGCCGCGGCGAACCGCCAAAAGCGGGGTGGGGACATCCAGTTCGAACCGCTGGAGGAGCAGGAGATAGCGGCTGAGTCTCCCGAACAGGTCTTCGAGCGCGAATGGCAGCGGCAGTTGTTCGCGCTGGCCCTCGACGACCTGCGCGCGTACTGTGAGGGATCCGGCAAGCAGCTTCAATTCCAGGTCTTCGAGGCTTACGACCTGGCCGCGGGCGACCGTCCCTCCTACGCCGGTCTGGCCGCGCGTCACGGCATCGCCGAAACCTCCATAACCAACCACCTGGCCTGGGCGCGCCGCCTGCTGCGCGGGTTTGTGACCGAACGGCTGCGCGGCGTGACGTCGGGCGAGCGGGAACTACGCGAGGAGATGCGGCGCGTATGGATGTGAGCGATCCGGTTCTCGACCACCTGCGCCACGTGGCAGCCCTGCCCGACCTTACGGGAACCCGCTACGAATTGGAATCGGAGATCGGCCGCGGTGGGATGGGTGTGGTCTACCGGGCGCGCGACCGCCAACTCGGCCGCCCGGTCGCTCTCAAAGTCTTCGACTCCGCCCTGGCCGGCGAGGCGCAGCTCATCGCTCAACTCGAACATCCGGCCATCGTGCCGATCTATGAGGCCGGCACGCTGCCCGACGGGCGCGCCTTCTATGCGATGAAACTGGTGGCAGGCGCGCGCCTGGATCGCTACGCGGCCGGACCGGCTTCGCTGGCCGAGCGTCTGCGGATCATCCGCCGCACCGGTGAGGCGCTGGGCTTCGCGCACCGCCGCGGCGTCATTCATCGCGACCTCAAGCCCCAGAACGTGATGGTCGGCGAGTTCGGAGAAGTCTATGTGATGGATTGGGGCGTGGACGCCGTGGCGGGCACGCCGGGGTTCCGCGCCCCCGATGCCCGCCTGGACGCCCGCTCCGACATCTACGCGCTGGGGGCGTTGTTGCTGTTCCTGCTTCGCGCGCCGGCCCCGCCCGCGCTCCGCGCCATCGCCGGCAAAGCCATGAGGGCGGATCCCGCCGCCCGCTATCCCGATGCCGCGGCGCTGCTGGCCGATATGGAGCGCTTCCAGGAAGGGCAGGCCGTGGAGGCGTGGCCGGAACCTCTGTGGCATCGATTGCGCCGGTTCGCTTCGCGCAATGCCGTTCTGCTCTGGCTGCTGGCGGCCTATGCCGGTGTGAAGTTCGTGCTGTTTTTTCTGCGAAACTTTTAAAGGAATTCCGGCCGGCGCGGAACTCTATGGTGGGAGGAACAAACGGTGAACAAGATCCTGGTGGGACTGGTATTCGGGCTGATCCTCGGCGCCCTGGACGGCGCGACCGCGTGGTTTTACCCGGAGACGCGCTCCGTGCTGGCCGGCATCATGGTGGGCTCGTCGATCAAGGGCATGGTGGTGGGCCTGCTCAGCGGCTGGTTTGCACGCAAAGTGCAATCCACGAAATGGGGAATCGTGGTGGGGTCGGCGTTCGGGCTGTTCTTCGCTTTTCTGGTAGCGGCGATGGACGCGACCAAAGGCAAGCCTCACTACCTGGAGATCATGATGCCCGGCTTCGTGGTCGGCGCGATCATCGGTTTCCTGACGCAACATATGGGCAGGCCGGTACCGGCCAGAAAGGCGGAACTGCGAGGCTAACCCACTAATCTCCTTCGCACTTCGCTACCAGTAGAGTGATGTCGTCGTGCTGCTCCTGCGGGCTGAACTGCTTCACGTCATTAAGAATGGAGGTCAGCAGCCCCTGTGGGCGCAGGTCCCGATGCCTCCGCAAACTTTCAATCAACCGTCCTTCTCCGAATTCCTCTCCGCGGTCGTCGAATGATTCGGTGACACCATCCGTGTACAGCACCAGAGTGTCCCCTGGGAAGAAGCGGCTTTCCCCTATCGAGCAATCCCAGTTCTTAAAGAGCCCCAGAACGGTGCACGTGGAATCCAACCGTTCCAGAGTGCTGTCGCACCGCAAGAGAAGGCCGGGTAGATGCCCGCAATTCGCATAGCGCAGCCGCCGCTCCTTGTTGTCATATTCGGCGAAGAATAGTGTGGCGTAAGCGCTCTCGATGGTATTTTCGTAAAAGAGCTGGTTCACCGACTCCAAGAACCGTTGCATCTGGTCTAAGGCGATGGCGCACTGACTGCGCAGATTCGCCTGGAGATTGGCCATCAAAAGAGCAGCGGCGATCCCCTTCCCCGCAATGTCGCCGACCACCAGCCCGAGGCGCTCTTGACCCAGATTCAGAAAATCGTAGTAATCGCCGCCCACCTGGCGCGCCTGAATGCAAACACCTGCGTACTCGAGTGTGCCAAAAGGCGCCAGCGTTTGTGGGAAAAGCCTTGCCTGTACCTGTCGTGCGATTTCCAGTTCCTGGGCGGCGCGGCGTTCGGATTCCAACTTCTCGGCGATCTTACGGCGCTGCGCTTCGAGGGCCCGGCTCACATCGTCGAATCCCACCAACGAGAACGAGTTCCCGTCGATATCCTGGAAGCGGGTGGATACTCCGCCCCAAATCGGCGGCTGTTCCGCGGCCGGGGCCTGCCCGTCGTATTTGATCCGCCTCAGGCGTGGTGTACGAAAGCGAACTCCCCGCTTGCTCCACTCGCGGAACTTGGCAACCACATCTTCGGTTAGAAAAACGATCGGCGTAGCCCGGCCGATGAGCTTGTACTCTTCAGAGTCGGGATCGGGCGCGATCAGCCTCAGCACCGTGGTGCCGTCGGGAGGGGCAACCGCCACCACGCGTCGACCGGATTGAAGGCGGGTATCGAGAGCCAGATTGAATCCAAGCTGATTCAGGTAGAATTCGAGACTGCGATCCTGATCCCTGACAAAAACGTTAACAGCGTCAATACGCAGGTAGGGGTTCTGCCGGTCCAGGCGAACCGTGGACTGATTCACCCCATCTCGTGAAGGAGGGCTGCCCATCGTCGTGATTATAGGCGTTAAGGCCGCCTCTTGGTGGCTCCGGGAGCCCTTTGCCAAATCTGCCCCTGGTCCCTGGCCCCCGCTCCTGGTCCCTGGCCCCCGGCACAAGCCCCCTAGCTCGCGGCCGCTGACCCGCGGCCCCTGGCGCCCTGACCCAGGAGTTTCGGAACCCCAGTAATGCAGAACCCGGCAACCGGATGAAAACGCTCAGGGGAGTTGGCCCTCAATCGTCCATCGCAGAAGACGCCTATTTTCGCGTTCGCTAATTTGCTGGCCTTGATGCAATTCTTGTAATATTGTTACACCAAGATGTCTCCCTAGCCCAAAGGCCCTGAGGCCGCCCGGCTCCGCCAGCGCAAGTTTGCACTCATTCGCCAGTTCCAGCTTCCAGAAGATCTGCTTCCCGGTTCTCTTTCGGTCAGCCACACCCGCTGCGGCAAGCCCACCTGCCATTGCGCCAACGGTGAGGGGCACACCGCCTGGTCCTTGACCTTCATGGCCGACGGTAAAAAACGCGTGGAACGCATCCCTAACTAGAACCGGGGACGATATTCAACACGAGCATCTAGAAGATCGTGAAAGCGCGGGTGGTTGTTGCAGACCTCACAACTGGCAATAGTTCCGTCTGCTGCGAACTCGCGGTCGCACACTTCAAGGGTGTAGCCACTCTTCTCCTGATTCAGGACGGGTACACGGTTCCATACGATCTGCGCGATATGCACCTGATCCGCTACAATTATTCCGACAGCCGGACATTGAAGCGTTCATTGCCCGAACTCGTAGCGCAGTTCAGGCAGTGCCGGCGACCTTCATTCAATCGGGACAACCCAGTACTCAATGCCCTCAAGGTTATCGAGCACAAGGCTAATCCGGCTCCGCAGCAAATTGGCCCCGTTGGATCGCGGCGGCTAGTGCCGTTGACACCTCCACCGGGCATCCAAGCACTTCCCACTATGCCCGGATCATCCCTCAATAAACCATCTGTTTTCAGTGTCAGTGCCCTGCTGCCACTCGGTGAGGAAATCCATAGACCTATTAACCTCTTTGACCTAGCGCGGGGGTATCGCTCGCAAAAGTGAGCGTTGTCGTTGTGCTGATCTAAATTCGCGCGTGGATGCGCCACTCCAAAGCGCCTAAGGCGTTACTCACCCAACGACCAGCGGAGCCGCCTAAGCTGATCGCGGCAGTCTCCTACGATCCGTTGACCGCTTGTGCTCCGACACACTCACCACCGACCCAGAAACTCTTCCCGGTTTCTCATTGCTTCCTCACTCAGTGAGCCGATCAGACGCACCAGCCGCCGAATCTGCTCACCAATTGAGTAGCGCTTCTGCTGGGCCAAAATGATACCGGCATAGCTGCGGCCGGTCGATGCCCATTCCGTATGGATCTCATGGAAATCCCGGATGTTGAACGAGTAAAGGACGCGACCTTGGGCCGTGGCCAAGCTGAGGTGTTCTTCATCTTTCCGGCGGATCATACCGGCTTCGGTGGCTGTGACCACATCAATTCCGCGGGAACGAAGAACACGAACAAGGTCACCATCCATCGCGTCCTCGTCAACGTACAAACGAAGGCGGCTCACATCCGCTTCGCCGGCGCCGGGAAGATCTCCTCGGTCGCCGCGTCTTCGGCGTCGATGTCGCTGTCGATCTCGTCCCGGTTGGCGTGGCAGTAGGCCAGAGCCGCATGGATCTGGGCCAGCGTAAGATGTTCAATCCTGGCGGCGATCTCCTCCGGGGTCAGACCCAGGTTGTGCCATCCAGCAATGCGCCGAACCGTGACACCGGTGCCGGTGATGCAGGGCCGACCTCTGCGGATCTCTGGTGATCTCTCGATCAGGGTTCCTATATCGACGACGGCTGGCATTCGGTGCTCGATTCATCCCTAGTATAGATCGACGTGCGGATTGTTCGCCGGACGTTTGGCCTGGCCGGCTTGGCCCCCCCTTTAGCGCGCCTCTGGCTGCGGCTTCAGGGAAACCGGATGAAACCCAGGCCCACGTGCTCAAAATGGGCGTCGCCGGTCAGCAGCCCACCCGCCACTCTGGCCGGCTGCGCCAGCCCGAATCCCGGACACAGCGTCAAAATCCGGGTCGCGGTCGTTCGCCAGTACCAGCCAGGCCCAGGTGTCCACGAAAAGGCGGTCAACGGCCATACAGATGGTCGTCGATTTTTTGGGACAGGACCGGGCCGCTGCAGACGCCCGCCACTTTCAGGATCGGGCCCTGCGAGGACCCTCGCCGCCGGGGCGCGACGGTCGACCGGCGCGGCCTCGCGCGAATCAGTTCCGCCATGCTGGTCTTAGCCCGAAAGGCTTCCTGCCGCAGTTGCTCGTGCAACTCATCAGGCAGAAAGATTGTAGTTCGCCTCATGGTTGTAGCGTAGCATATTATATGGCTCGCCCCGCTTAGTGCGCGGCTGATCCTCCAACAAAACCCGATGCGCGAAGAAGATCGTCTAGACCATCCATGACGGCATCGTAGGCCGAAAGAGTGCTCCCGTCACCGGCGGCAGCAAGGTGCAAAAGCGTCCTTACGTCATCGGCATAGCCCGCCGGGCGCAGCTCACATCGCTGTTCCACAATAGCCAGCAGCCGCTTTTCTCCGGGATGTGGTGTACGATTGATCGCGAATACGATGTCAAAGTAACTCGCCAGCGCGGCCGTTATCCGGTGCTGGATGCTCACTGGATCGTCACGGTCAATCGCCCGCGCCAGTTGATGGCGGTAGGAGGACAACGTATTGCGTAAAATGGGCCAGTTTTTCGCAATGATTGCGGCTCGCAGTCCTTCCGGGTAAGGTACGTGGGCGCGTTCCTGGAGCCGGGCAAACCAGCCTTCCCGATCGAAGAGCGGCTTCGCATACAGAACGTTCGCCCAGAAGCAGGTGCTATATCCCACCCCAGCCCGGTGGTGTTCCAGAACTCGCGCAAGCTGGTCTTCAATCCAAGCCGCTTGTCTGAACATCACGTCCACGTGTCTTCCTGACTCGTCTATCCACTCATCTCCTGGCTCCCAAAAGCGACTGTCGACATCCACGCGAACTCCATGCGTCTGAGCCAGCCTTTTTCGTGTCTCCAAGTCGCACTCGGATTGCGTGTAGACGTAGAGATCGAAGTCAGACCCCTCGTCATCCACGCCAGTTGATCTCGAACCACCAAGGGCAACGGCCAAAACCTGGCGATTCTTGGCATACTCAGCGGCAAGGGCAGATAAGAGTTCGTCTTGCGAGTGCATTTCTACGATTGTTCCACGATTGCGACGCCGAAGCGGTCTTGCTCAATGCGACGTTTCTTGGGACACGCCGCGAGGCCAAAGCAAGCCAGCACAGGTTCAATCAGGGCTCCGTGGTCACGAGAATCGCGCCGATCCGAGCCAGTCTATAGAGAGGCGAATGTGACAGCTCCTGCGTTCCAACCAAATCCTCGGCCACGTCTAAAAGCTACCCAATCGGAGAGTGATCCCTGCGCGCATGGCCCATAACTGCACGGTAACACCCCCCGGACGACACACGTTGTCGCGGAATTCGAGCAACACTCCCGCCCGCCGGCTCGCCCAGTAAGTCAGCCCAGCTCCGAAGTTGCCCCAGTTGAGGTCCATGTCCCCGCCGGACCAGCCGAAGCTACGGCTATAGCCGCCGGTTACAAACGGTTCGACCTTGTGGTCATTCTTAAAGACGTAATAGCCATTCATGCTCAACAAACCGAAGTTGTAGTCTGCCCACCCTTCCTTGGGACCAGCAGCGCCTATCTCAAATCCGGCACCGAGGCCGCTCTTGTGGATGTACCTTCCGCCGCCGCCCATGTTCATCGCGAACCTGGAGGCGCCACCGAATTCACTCGAGGCTCTAAGCTGACCAGGGGCAAAAAAACCGTAAATCTCAGCCGACTGGCCGAACGCCCAGGGGCATAATCCAAGCATTCCGATCGTGCAAAAGAAGTATTTAGTCATAATTAACTCCGAAATCGTGGATTTCTAACCAACGGCCCAAGTGTAATTCCATTAAGATTTCAGAGTCAAGAATCTTTTTTGGCTGTTGCAGATGCGTGTGTCCTAAATAGGACAAACGTGCAGCGATCGTGGTGAAAACAAGCGGTTTGGTCGCCTGCAGCCGCTGATCGGGGACGGCCCAGACCCACCCGCGTCTCTGTAGATATTAGGGTTGATTTATCTAAATTTAGTGGTACAGTTTAGGTCAAGTGTGCCGGATGGCGAATATCAATTCCGGCCGCGGGCATGCGGCACGCTCGGACACGGGGCCTGGATCACCCTCCAGCGGTAAGGATGCGGTGTGATAAATTCGGGCCGTGTGATTGCGGATCTGATTTCGCGCGCCACAGGATGGCCGTCAAGCCAGATGTGGCCGTGTGAGACCGATACATCTGAAAACCGATGATTCAAATCAGCAAGGAAGGCGTCATGACGATTCTCAGAAGGTTGCTTGTAGCGATTGCTCTGTTATCGCTTGCTTTCAGCATTGCCGCTGCGGCAGACAAGAAGCAGAAAGAGGGACAAGAGCCGGCGGGTGACAACCAGATGACTCTCAAGGCCTGTGGAAGCAAGGAAAGCGAAGTAGATTTTTCGGCGTCGACCGACAAGACCACACATCCTACGCCCGAGGCGCCCGACGGAAGCGCCATGGTTTACGTGCTTAGGCCAACGATGATCGGTAACAAAGTTCAGACCAAGCTCGCAGTCGATGGCGTGTGGAAGGGCGTGAACCGCGGCAAGAATTATTTCTTCTTCCCGCTTGAGCCCGGCGAACACCACTTCCGTTCCAAGGCGGAGAACCGTAGCACCCTGACCCTGAACGTCGAGGCGGGCAAGACCTATTTCCTGCAGCAGCACGTGCTGTTGGGTGTGATGAAGGCCCGGAACTCGATCGAGGTCATGAAGGATGACGAAGCAAAGAAGAAACTGCAAGACTGTCATCCGAGCGTGTGGACTACCAAATAGCAACGAATTGGTGGACATCTGCTGGGGACGCCTTGGCCGCACAGTTCCAACCAATTGTGACTCGTCAGAAAAATTGTATTTGTTTACCGGGGTAGCCGCTCCAACGCTGGAGATTTAAGCTGAGTTGAAGATCGCTGGAGCCGCGGTGTGTTGTGACACAAAACCATCAACAGACGGCAGGAATGGAATAGGCTCTGGTGGATCAGATGATTTCCTGACCTTCGGTGCATCCCCGGAACAGGCTCGGTTCTCTGACTGACTCGTCCGGATTTCCGTCGGCAGAAGATCGAGCAACTTCGGCTCGGCGGACCGCAGCAGATCGACCACTCTAGGGCAAACGCGTCCTTGTCCTGCTGCTTGGCGGTGCACAGGATGCTGGTGAGCACCGCCTGCGCCCGCGCGCCCTTCTCGGTGCGGTTGCCACCCC
>JAIQFL010000662.1 GCA_020073365.1 Terriglobia bacterium
GTGGGCGCGCAGCCGTATTTTGCAGCCAACGTGCGGAGCCTCCCGGCGCAGGACTTCTGGCGGTGGGTGGAGTATTGCAATTCCCCTCCTCATAGCACCACGCTGGCCGCGCAGCGCGCCGCGGATGGGGAAACCGAGGGCCTGGGCGTTCGCTACTGGGGCGTGGGGAACGAATCGTGGGGCTGTGGCGGCAACTTCGATGCGGAGGACTACGCTACCGAGTTCAACCGTTACACGGCATGGGTTCCGTCGTACGGGGTCAGTCTCGGACTGATCGGCGCCGGGCCGAGCGACGGCAACGTGGACTGGACCCGGCGCTTCTTCGGGAAGCTCTCCAAGACCAACACCCTCGGCCGCCTGTGGGGCTGGGCCATGCACCACTACGCGTGGAATGCCAGCGGAGGGCGCACCCGCGACTGGTTCGCCGGCAAGCGCGATGCCATCAGTTTCGATGCCGAGCAGTATTACAACATACTTCGCGAAGCCGACGAGATGGAGTCGTTCATTCGAGCCCACTGGTCGGTGATGGGCGAAACCGATCCGCGGCACCATACCAAGCTGGTGGTGGACGAGTGGGGCGCCTGGTACGCCTCCGGCACCGAACCTTTTCCCGAAGCGCTCATCGGTCAACAGAACACCATGCGCGATGCCGTGCTGGCAGGCCTCACGCTGGATACCTTCAACCGGCACGCGGACAAGGTCGCCATGGCCAGCGTGGCGCAGTTGGTGAACTGCCTGCAATCGCTGTTCCTGGCCCATGAGGATAAGTTCAGCCTGACGCCCACGTATCACGTGTTCGATCTGTATGCCGCGCACCAGGGCGCCCGTTCGGTGCGCACGGTATGCGCATCGCCGGTTAACGAGTACAGCCGCAACGGCACTCCCACGACCATGCGAGGGCTGAACGGGTCGGCATCGCTCCATGCCGGCCAACTGACGCTGACCGTGACCAATCCCTCTCTGGACCAGACGCGCGAAGCGGAGATCGGCGTCCATGGAGGGACACCGCGCTCAGTGACAGGAGTCGTGCTGGCCGCGGCCGACCCGCATTCCCACAACTCCTTCGAAGATCCGCGCGCGGTCGAGCCGAAGCCCGTCACAGTGTCGCTCAGAGGTTCGGCCGTGGTGCATCCTTTTCCTCCCGCGTCGGTCACGAAGCTGACCATCACGTTGGGATAGTGGGGCAGGCGCTTTTGCCTGCCAACCTCTTACAAAAACCGAGTCTTCACCTGCGCTGGCGGGTTCATACATAAATGGAGATTCAGGCCAGAAATACCGGGACGTCGCTCCTCGTGGCAGTGGCCCTGGCCGGTGCGGCCACCAACAGACCCTTCGTGCCTCCTTTTGAAATCAGCGCCGAGCCCACGCCACACGGCAAAATCGATGAACTGGTATTCGACAACTGGCGGCGCTTGGGCCTCCGGCCTGCGCATCCGTGCTCCGACGAGGTGTTTGTGCGGCGGGCCTATCTGGACGTCATCGGTACGCTGCCCACGCCGGAGGAGGCCTCGCAGTTCCTGCAGGATCGCGACCCCCAAAAACGCAGTGCCCTGATTGACCGCCTGCTCGACCGTAACGAGTTTGCGGATTACTGGGCCATGAAGTGGGGCGACCTTCTGCGGGTCAAGTCGGAGTTTCCCATCGACCTGTGGCCCAACGCGGTGCAGGCGTACGACCGCTGGATCCGGACTTCCCTCCGGAACAACCTCCCATATGATCGCTTCGTGCGCCAACTGCTGGTTTCGAATGGGAGCAATTTCCGCGTGCCCGAGGTCAACTTCTACCGCGCCGTGCAGAGCCGGGAACCGCAGCCCATCGCGCAAGCCGTCGCGTTAACCTTCATGGGAACGCGGGCCGAGAAGTGGCCGAAGGCGCGTTTGGACGGCATGGCGGCGTTCTTCTCACAGATCGGCTATAAGTCCACCACGGAATGGAAGGAGGAGATCGTCTACTTCGATCTCTCCAGGAGCGCACCCGGCGCGACGGCCGTGCTCCCCGATGGCAAGGCGGTTCGGCTGTCGCCCGGACAGGATCCGCGCGAGGTTTTTGCCAACTGGTTGCTGGCTCCCGGCAACCCGTGGTTCGCCCGCAACATTGGCGCTTCCGCCTGTCTCTTGCCTGGCTCAGACGTGAGCCCCTACCGGATTCTCACACCCGATAGGTATCGGCCTTCCACTGCTTGACCGCGCGCTTGATCGCATCCGGCGCCAGATTCTCCTCCGCCGCCCTTCTTGACAACTCAATGAACTCCCCATCCGAAGCGAACCGGAGGGCGATGATCTGGTGAATGGAAAGCCTCGAGTCCGGCAGTTTCCCGGTCAGCACAAAATGCCGCAGGCTCTCCTCAGCCCGGATTGCCCGATCCTGCGCCTTGACTGAAAACATCCGGCAGAAACCCGTTAGCATCAGGATTCCAATCGACAGTACCGCAATCAGCGAGGCACTATAAAGGCGCTGGTGGTCCCCCCATGACTCGTACAGGTTCACCAACGAACCGATCACCGTTAGCACCAGCATGAAGAACAGAACGTAGTGGAACATCGGGACGATCTGTCTGTGGTTGGCGTAGCTTTGTGTTTCCATGGCTCTTAGGATAACTTGCCGCTCGCCAGGATCCCAGTCACATTCGCCACCGCGAAACTGATCCCCTGCAGATTCCGCTCCGGCGGCACGCCTGGAATCGGCCTTGGGAAACCGGAAGCGCGGTAGAGCGTTCTCCCGTCCGGCAACATATCGATTCGGTATTCGTCGCGCGGGCAATCCCAATCCAACGCCACGGACACGGTGCCTGGCAAACAGCCCGGCAGCCAGCGCACGCCCGCATCTTCGTGCGCCGCCACCAGCATGATCCCCTGCCCCCGCACCCGCTCTACCACCGCGCGCAGGGCCGCCTCGTGGTCCGGATTGCTCGTCCCCAGACTCAGGTTGATCAGGTGCATGCCATTCGCCACGGACCATTCGATCGCGCGCACCAGCGGCTCGATGCGAGTGGCCAGCCTGTCGTGAAAAATCTTGACCGCGAAGATCTCGGCGTCGGGCGCCTTCTCGCGAATCACCGCCGTCACCGCCGTGCCGTGGCCGATGCGATCCACGTAGTCCGCCTCCTCGCGCCCATCGCGAGTAATCGCCACGCCGCCCGCGACCCCATTAATGTGTGGATGCCCGGCGTGCACCCCGCTATCGATGACAGCGACGCGAACCGGCCCCTTCATGCCGAGTGTTGCAGGGCTCCCGGCCCGCGCTCCACACCTGCCCGGCCCTCTCCGGTCGCAAACAACCGCGCGAACCGGCCCTGGCGTCCCCGCAACTCCGCGGCCGTCCCACTCTCCACAATCCTCGCGCCATCCAGCACGATGATCCGGTCCGCCTGGATTGCCAGTTCCAGCCGATGCGAAATCAGGATCGTCGTCCTCCCCCGCATGATGGCTTCGTAACCGGCAATCACCTGCCGCTCCGAAATCGGGTCGAGCGACGCCGTCGGCTCGTCCAGCAG
>JAIQFL010000244.1 GCA_020073365.1 Terriglobia bacterium
ATCATCGGGTCCGGGCCAGGCTATAGGACGCTCTGGAAGGCGCGCGCCCTGCCCATCGTCCGCGATGAGTTCCGGTCGGCTATTCCTCGATGGGTTGCTCGCCAGCATTGCCCATCTCCGCTTCACCGACATCATCAGCATAAAACTATTGCCGCATCGAACGGAATGATTTATCATCGAGCGGTAAACAGTCTCTTAACTGTTTGTCTCACTCGAGGGGACAACCCCACAGTCCCGCGCTGAGCCGGCGAAGTATTCTTCAAGCCGCGTTTTCTGTGCCGCTCTCACCGCATTCGACGCCCCCTTCTCTTTCGATAATTGCTGAAAGACGTCCTTCAACGGAAGAGCGAAATCCTTCGCGAGCTTCTGTTCCAGGCTCCAGCGTCCAGAGTTTGATTGGCCGGTCGCAAGAGAAGAAATAGCGGCGGCCCCCCGAGTCCAGGCGTTCTCACCCAGCAGTGTTACGAAAGTTTGGACCCGCATCCCCAGGACCCGTCGAGACGATGGCCACGCCTGGCAGAGGGCAATCTCCCAGGGCTCCTCCGGCCATGCCGGAGTCGCGAACGTCCATACCCGTCCCAGAGCACAGTCCCTCGCACTTTTGACTCGCCAATCGCGCGTCGAAGTTTGACCGGTCGCGCGCGGCAGCACCAAACCTGCCTCTCGGCTGAACTGCTCCGCCCGCGTTCGTGCGAACCACGTCCAGCTTGTACGGCGCGGTTCCAAGCATCCTGGAACTCGTCGCGCCGTTGCGTTTGCCGACACCCAGCCCACGCCCTCCCACACTCGGACACCTGTCTGGGCGGGCACGTTTCCACGAGCATCAAGAATCGCTCCAGCCATCGGCGGAACAACTCGGGATTTCCCCACCCGTCGGCCAACATCCCACCCAGCGCACAGAGGCCCTCACTGCTCCCCAGGAACTGTTCTGCGACCGCCGCAAAGCGCTCCCGGCGACCGGACCACATGATTGCTGCCCACAGCCGCAGTACTTCCTGCCATCGGCTCACGGTACACCACTTGTCGAAGGATTGCTGGTCCTCCGGCAGAACATTCGCGACATGCCAAGCTGCCAGGTACTCCTGAAAACTCAGGTGCGCAAAGCTCAACGATCCGTCGCTGCGGTCGGTCAGAAGTCCGGCAGGGCCTGCCAGCCAGGCCAGGAACCCTGGGCCGTGCTCCTCGCAATCGCCAGGCAGTAGGTTGGCCATTTTCCTTGCGGACAGCACGATCGTCTGGTTCCGATCACCTCTTCCTTCGGCATGGATGGCGAAAGCCAGGGCCGCGGCGGCCCGGAGCCGCTCGTTCATTTTCTCCGGCCGCCAGTGATGCGCCATGCCCGGCACATGCGCCTCTTCCCGGCGATACGCGCTCAGCATGTGCTCGATGCATGCCTGGTAGAGGTCATGGCGTTCGTCCGGCAAAGTCCGCGACCGGCTGATGAACAACATCATCGTGCAGAGCAACGGTGTCCGGGCAGGTGCTCTGGCCGAGGGGGCGGATTTCAAAGCCGCGAGAAACCTCTGCGCCGATTCGGCGTGCTTTGGATCCGTCCCATAGCAGATGGCCCAGAAACGATTCGAGAAAGCCTCGATCTCCTCATCGTTCAGCGGTTGAACATAACGCTGCGCGAACCCGTCGTCTACGTCGGGCTTCTCCAGACCGTAGGGCCGGCTGGTGGCGATCACGCCGACCCGCGGATATGAACGGACGAAGCTGGCTAGCTTCTGCCGAAACTCCCGGCCGAGGCTCCCAAGTTCGTCCCACCCGTCCACGAGCAGGATCGGCCGCGGGCCGGCTCGATCTTTCAGCGCGTCTTCCAAGCCCTGTGCTTTGCAGTCCAACTCTTCGAGCGCGGCCTCCAGATAGGACACCAACGACCTCGCCTTGCCAGTGACTTTCCTGCCCTGGAGGGTTTCTGCGAGTTTACGCAACTCTATCAGGAAGGGGCAGACATCATTCCGCTGGAGCAATCGGTAGAATACATGCCGGACCCATGTCGTTTTCCCCGCGCCAGCAGCTCCAATCAGAAGAATTCGGTCCTCGAGAACGGCGACGTCCTCCACTGAGAGTGGCGCTCCCAGCGACAATTGACCGGGATCGAACTTTTCGGCGATCCGGAGCTCCTGGTAGATCTGCTCAAGCGTGGGCGAGACGGGTGCGTCCCCTGGCGCCTGCGCGACCCAGATATTCGAGAGATCCCACTTCGGCGCATACCCAAACCTGGTGCGGTACCCGTCGAAGTCGAAGCCGCTGGACGGGGCGGCGTTTCCGTGAAGAGGCAATTGCCGGGACAGATGCTGACGGAGCTTGTCCTTGAAGTCGTCGATCTTACTAAAGGTTTCATACTGCCCTTGTTCGTATCGCCCTCCGGGTCGAAATTCCTTCTGAAAATTCTTCACCCGAGCGATCTGATCGGCGTCGATCTCGTCCCAGTCCACTGCCTCGTTCTTGAAGTAGATCAGGATCTGAGGCTTCTGGTTCTTCTTCCATGATTCGAATGCGAGATTGATCTCGTGCTCCGTGCCGGTCTCGCCACCTGGTAGGAGTGTCGGGCTTCCAAACCTCGTCCAAAAGATCGCGACCATGATGTCGCAGTCGGAAATAGGCAGGTCCTGGTCGATCTTTCCCTGCGGGCCCTTGACATGAAAACCCGGTCCGGAGTCGGTCTCCCAGCGGTACACTTCGATGGCGAAATCGTTGGAGCGGCCCAACTGGCGATTCAGTTCGGTGCAGACTTTTTCAACCGCGTCTCTTTCCGGTGTCACATCTCCAGGCGAAGCTATGACCAATCGGATGCGGGTCACGATGCCATTCTACCCCGACTAGAGTCACGGTTTAGCGCTCCTTGGTCGACTTGACGCATTCGGGTGTCCTGGTGTTGAACAAGAGCCCACGTAACGTTTAGCGCGCATTCGGAAGCGCCTCGACTGGAGTTGCGACGCGTGCGGTCAGGCCAGAATCAGGCGGCGACCCTTCGGCTCCGGGATCGGATCGCCAAATTCCTTGGCCGTGTCGATCCACAGGCGAATCGCATCCTGGGCGTTGCTGAGCGCGGTCTCTTGGGTCGTGCCATGGGCCGCGCAGCCCGGAAGTTCAGGTACCTCGGCGATGAACGCTGCGTCTTCCTCGCTCCAGTAAATGATGACTTCGTATTTGATCATTCTCTGTCACCAAGGTCTGACAAGTGGCCGTTGCCCGCCCTACCTGCGCGCCTTCCACGCGTAAAAGCCGACCATGGTCTTGGCGTCCTCGATCTTGCCGCTGCGGATCATCTCCGCCAGTTCCTTGCGCGTGAACCAGCGCGCTTCGATTCGCTCGTCGTCCATCGGGGCGGCTTCACCGGCGGTCAGGCCGGTGGCCAGGTAGATCGTCATACGCTCCTGCACGTAGCCTGGGCTGACCCAGAACGACGCCAGCTTGCTCCATGTGCGGGCGCGATAGCCGGTCTCCTCCACCAGTTCGCGTTTCGCGGCTTGGAGCGGCTTCTCGCCGGGGTCTAACCGGCCGGCGGGCAGTTCCCACAGGTTCTTCTCCGCAGGTAAACGGTACTGCCGCACCAGCAGCACCCGCTTCTTGTCATCCACGGCCATCATCACGGCCGAACCGGCGTGGCGGACCACCGAGCGTTTGATCTCGAAGCCCGTCTTGTCGGAGGCTTTGTCCTCAGTCACACGGAACAAACTGCACTTATAGACTTCGCGGGAAGATACGATTCTCATGGTCTTGTCCGTAAGGCGGCGGCGAAGCGGCCGGCGGGAAGCGTATTCAGGATATCACCGGGGCCAAGCCATCCGCGCCGCGCGGTCACTACCCCATACCGCATGCTGCCGAGGTGGCTGGGGTGATGCGCATCCGTGGAGATGGTGAAGCGGGCGCCTTTGGCTTTCGCGGCGCGGACCAGGACGCCATTGAGGTCGAGGCGCTCGGGGCTGGCGTTGATCTCCAGCCATACTCCGCGGCGAACGGCTTCCGCCACGATGCGGTCGAAATCGAAGGGAAAGGGATCGCGATGGAGGAGCATGCGGCCGGTGGGGTGGCCCAGAATGCGCAGGTGCGGGCATTCCAGCGCCCGTAGAAGACGGTCGGTCATTTCGGCGGCCTCCAGGTTCATGTGGCTATGCACGCTGCCGATGACCAGGTCCAGTTCGGCCAGCGCGTCGTTGGCCAGATCCATCGCGCCGTCCTTGAGGATGTCGCATTCCAGTCCGGAGAAAACGCGGATGCCGAGACCGTTGCGGTTGATCTCGCGCACCTGCCGGGCGAACGCCACGGCCCGCTGCTCGTCGAGGCCGTTGGCCATGGCGAGCGCTTTCGAATGGTCGGTGATGGCGATGTACTCGTAACCGCGGTCGCGCGCGGCCTGGGCCATCTCTTCCAGGCTGGCACGGCCATCGGTCTCGGTGGTGTGCATGTGCAGATCGCCGCGGATGTGGCTCAGTTCCACCAGCTCCGGAAGGCGTCCCTCCTCGGCAGCCTCGATCTCGCCCGAGTTCTCGCGCAGTTCGGGCGGAATCCAGGGCAGTCCGATGGCCTCATACACGCCGGCTTCGGTGGCGCCCGCAACCTTGGAATCGTCTTCCACGCGGAACAGCCCGTACTCGCTGAGCTTCAGCCCCATCTTCACGGCGCGCGTGCGGATCGTGACGTTGTGGTCCTTGCTTCCCGTGAAATACTGCATGGCGGCCCCGAAGGTGTCGGGCGGCAGAGTGCGCACATCCACCTGCAAGCCCTCGCGGCCCACCTTGGCACTCGCCTTATTCGCGCCATGCGCGAGCACTTCCTCTACCCGGGGATAGGCCAGGAACCGGTCGAGCGCCGCGGTTGCCGCGGGTCCCGTCACCAGGAGGTCCAGATCCCCCACTGTCTCGCGGCCGCGCCGCAAGCTTCCGGCAGGGGTGATGGCGTCCACTCCCGGCACCTGCCGCAGGTCCTCGACCAGCTCCGCCGCCATAGTTTCGGCGTAGCTGAGCAGGTAGCGGCCGCTACGCTGGCGATATCCGGCGATCGAGCGCAGGACCTTCTCCTCCAGCTTGGCTCCCATGCGCGGCAGGTCGCGGAGCTTCTGCTCCTGGCATAGCCGCTCCAGCTCATCGATGGTGCTGATGCGGAAATGCTCGAAGATGAGCGCGATGCTCTTCGGCCCCAATCCCTGGATCTTGAGGAATTCGAGCGCGGTGGACGGAAATTTCTGTAACAGGAGGTCGCGCCGCTCGCAGGATCGGCGCTCCACAATCTCCTTCAAAACCTGTGCCAGGCCCTTGCCGATTCCGGGGATATCCGTCACCTTGCGCGCCGGATCTTTGAGGATATCGCCGATCCGCTCCGGGTAACCTTCCACCGCGGTGGCGCCGTTGCGATAGCTGCGAATGCGGAACGAGTCTTCGGCCGCGATCTCCATCAGATCGGCAGTCTCCGCGAGCACGCGCGCGATTTCCTTGTTCTCCAAGCCCGAACCCTCGATTCAATTGTAGCGATTCGCCTTCGTCCTTTCCGCTTGGCCCGGCGTTTTATGAGTATGAACCCCAGGCCCCTCGGTTACAGCTTGATTCTGGCCGCTTTGGTCGCGCATCCTATCTTGAACGCGCAATCCTCTTTTACCGTAGTGTCCGCCGCGAGCTATCGGACTACAGTTGCGCCGGACTCGCTGGCGTCCATGTTCGGCGCCAATCTGTCGCCGGCCACCGCCTCCGCCACGCTGGATGCCAACGGCCAGTTGCCCACCGAGTTGGGGGGAGTCGGCGTGGAAGTGGATGGTCAGGCAGCTTCCCTCATCTACGTCTCGCCGCTACAGATCAACTTCGTCGTTCCGGGAAGTGCCACGCCTGGGACCGTCAACGTAGTGGTCCGATCCGCCGATGCCGGAGCCACCGGCGCCACCCGCAGCGCCACTATGCAAGTGCAGAATACCGCTGCCGGCGTATTCACCGCGGACGCTTCGGGAAAAGGCCCTGGCTCGATCCTCAATGCGGTCACCTACGCGGGCCCGCCGTTCCTGGTGGAGACGTCCGCCAATGGCGGTGCCGACAAGCGCACGCGCCTTTCCGTCTATGCCACTGGACTGCGATACGCCGGCAACCCGAGCCACGATCCCACCGTGACCAACGTCGCCGGCAACGTTCAGGCGCAAGGACAGGATGCCTCCGGCAATCGCTATTCCTTCGTGGTGGAATACGCCGGCGCCGCTCCGGGCTATTTCGGACTCGATCAGGTGAATGTCGTCCTGCCCCCGGCGCTGGATGGAGCCGGAGCGGTCTCGCTGACGCTCACAGCCGAGTCGAGTACGTCGAACGTAGTCTCGTTTCAAATGGGAAGCCTGCCGGCGGATGCGATCGGTTTGACCAGCCTGGTTCTCTCGCGATCCCTGGTGACCGCCGGGGACAGCCTTACGGCAACCGTTTCACTGAATGCGCCGGCACGATCGATCGGCTTTCCCGTCTCCTTGCGAGCCAACAACCCCGCGGTCCAAATGCCATTGTCCCTGACGATTCCAGCGGGTGCGGCATCGGCTCAGTTCTCCATTGCGACGTCCACCGTGGCGACCGTGCAGACGGTCACGATTACGGCGCAGGCGAATGGCGCAACCCAAACCGCCACGCTCGAAATTGACCCTGTGAACAGCTTGCAGCTCGCCAGTTTTCTGGTAACGCCCGCGAGCGTTCAGGGAGGGCGCACTGCCTCCGCAACCGTCGGACTGAGCGGCGCCGCCCCGGCCGGCGGCGCCACGGTTCAGGTCGCGAGCGACAACAGCGCTGCCCAACCGCCCGCGACGGTCGCGGTTCCCTTCGGCAGCAGTTCGGCTACATTCTCGGTGCCCACTGCAACGGTTACGGCTGCCCAAACCGCCACCCTGACGGCGACCTTCGGCAACAGCACCAGGACGGCGCAACTCACCGTGGTTCCGGCTTTGCAGTTGACCCTGAAGAGCGATGTGGTGGTGGGCGGGAACAGCGTAAACGGTACGCTAACCCTGGGCGAAGCGGCGCCCGTGGCGGGTGTGACCCTCAACATGCAATGCGACAATCGCAACATTGCGCAGCCGCCGCTCACCGTCACCATTCCTTCCGGCCAGACCTCCGCCGCGTTCACCGTCACCACGGTTCCGGTTGCCTTAACACGCACCGTCACCATCTCCGTTTCATACCTGGGATCCACGCAGTCGGCCTCACTCACGGTGATCCCGGTCGGATCCGCGACGCCATCCACCCTGACCATCTCGCCGGACCATGTCACCGGAGGTGCGAATGCCACCGGCACTGTGACCCTCGGCGCGCCGGCGCCCCCGGGCGGGACCTCCGTCAACCTGCTGAGCAGCACACCTTCTGTGGCGCAGGTGCCGTCATCGCAATTCGTCACCGTTCCGCAAGGGCAGACCACCGCCACCTTTACGATCGTCACCTTCCACGTCAATACGCCGCAGACTGTCACGATCACAGCCTCGGCCGCGGGCGTCAGCAAGACAGCCACCTTGACGGTTCAGTAGAGGATATTTGTGGGGCAGGTTGTTAACCTGCGGCGGATTGCTAATCCGCCTGCCGTGCCTGGCCGCGGCGTCCCGAATCCGTCCAGGCACTTCCCCCCGGCTCGCGGCGCGCCAGGAGCTGCAATTGGCGCATGTCGGCGAAAATGCGAACCCGTGCAGGCCGCCTGAAACGCATCGCCGCCCTCCTGACATTCACAGTGCTGGCCATCCTGCTGTCTGCCCAGGCCCCCGGCGATTTGGACGCCCGCGTAATCGCCGCCGCCAAGAGGGCAGACGTGAACACCCTCGACAAGCAACTCCCCCATGCACCATTTGAGGTGTGGCTCCAAAGACAGGTTGGCTCAACTGCGCGCGTCGCCTGGGAAAGCAATGATTGCGGAGAGCAGGACGGGGCCACGAAGCGCGATTTGCCACTCTGCGGGGAAGGGATGGTGAACCTTCCTGCCGGCGGCAAGGTCGGGCTCCAACTGGTAGTCGGCAGCCTTCGCAAGGGAGTGCACGGCAAACCCGCGGTCTGGTTCCTGTATGTCGAGGACCAGCGCGGCCAGTCTCACAATTTCCGGCGCCTGTCCGATCTGCCCAACCTCCTCGGGAAGCTTCCGCGGTAGCCCAAACACCCCTCACCGTACCCGCGCCTCTGGACGTAGACAGGACTCGTTCCCCCATCAGCGTCCCACTTTCTGCAGGAATTGCTGTGCGGCCGCCTTTGCTTCGGAGTCCGCGCTCCCCACGGCGATCTTGAGATGTTCCATCGCGGCGGTCGCATCTCCCTTTTGCCATAACAGAACTCCCAGCTCGTATTGTGCGCGCCCGAATCCCGGCTGCAGCCTCACTGCCGCCTGCAACTCGCCGAGCGCGCCGCTGCCATCGCCTCTCGCCACCAGCAGGAATCCCAGCAACTCATGCGCATCAGCCAAGCCGGGATCGCCCTCCACGGCGGCCTTCGCCTGCTTCTCCGCCTCGCCGTTCTGACTCATGCCGGCCAGCAGGCGCGCATACGCCAGCCGCGCCGGGGCATAGTCCCGCTTCAGCCGGATGCTCTGCTGGAAGTGATAGCTGGCCTGCGGCAACTCGCCACGCGATGCCAAGAGGCTGGCGAGGTTCGCCTGCCACTCCGCAATACCGGGCTCAATCGCCAGCGCCGCGCGGAACTGCTGCTCGGCGGCGGCCCGGTCCCCGGTGCCGGTCAACAGCGACCCGAGGTAGTTGTGCAGGTCCGGCAGGTCCGGATCCAGCTTGATTCCCTTCTCGATGGACCTCTTCGCCTCTGCGGTTTTGTCCTGCTGCCACAAGACCCAGCCGAGCAGCCCCCACGCCACAGGGTCGCCCTCTGCCAGCGACGTTGCGCGCCGCAAAACCGCTTCCGCTCTGGCCCATTGCCGCAAATCCACGAGCATGTTTCCAAGCTTCAGCAAGAGGACCACCGAAGCGGGCGCGCGGCGGAAGCCTTCCTCGAAATACTGAACCGCGTGACCGCTGTCACCCGCGGCGCGATAGGCGTCAGCGAGGTCCGCATAATATGTGGCGTTCGACGGACGGTACCGTTCAATCAGACTTACGAGCCGCGGCAAGCCATCCTTGAGATTGCTCCCATCGCGAATCTGTGCCACGGCGAGATCGAGAGCGTCTGCCGCCGACGCGGTCAGCCGGCCCGGATAGTACGGAACCACTTCGCCGCGATACGAGGTGGCCTGTGTCTCGTGGGTCTCCGCCTTCTCCGCAAGCAGATTCCCGGGCGGTTTCCATCGCTGGATCCAGTGGTCCGTCGCCACGATATGGACGGCATCGTCGGTTCGCCGCTTGGGCATGTGGCAGCTTACGCAATCGGCGCCCGGCGCGTGCGGACCGGACCTGCCGCCGCCCGCGAGGCCCTTGAAAGAGGCCCCATGGCAATCCCTGCAAATGCGGTTGTACTGCGCAATCGCGACCTCTCCTCTCGGGATGTTGTGAGGATCGTGGCACGTGGTGCAGCGCAGTTTCCCCGCGCTCTTCAGGAAGCACTGCGATTGGCGCAGGCGGTAGGCCGCGTGTGCCACTTCCAGCCTGTCCCTGGTTGGTCCAGCCCGGTCGAAAGAGATGCGGAAATCTCCCAGCGGCTGTCCCGGGACGTAAGAGAAGGGCCCGCGACCCTGTCGCTGCATGGAATGCGGCAATAACTGACTCGTAGTTTCGAGATGGCATTGGAGGCACACTTCCATTTCCCGCTCCGCAGTCAAGCGCCTGGGATTCACAATCGCGGCGCGAATCTCATCCGCGGATGCACCGGCTCTGCCCGCTGTCTCGACGTGTTTCTGTCCCGGACCATGGCATCTCTGACAATCGATCCCCTCGGCAAGCGGTAGAAGAAACTGAGGCTCCGCGCCCTCTTCGTCATTTCCCTGGGGAGTCTTCGGATAGGCGTTGTGGCAGAACATGCACTCGTAGGATACGGCGCGTGTCGACCCTGGATAATCCGGGCGGTCGTAGCCCGGATTCATCCCCCAGTATCCGCCCTTCTCCGCATACCAGCCGAGCGGCAGTTGCTGCAACGCGTTGTGCTCCGTCAGGTGAAGATAGGTTCGCGCGTGATTGCCCGAACCCAGGACGAAGTCCACCCGCTTCTCTTCGATATTGGTTTCCTTGCCGTCGAAGCCGATCTGCCAGCGCCGTTGGAAATAACTGCCGCCACGCTCGATCATGGCGTAGTAGATGTCCGACGGGCCGTGGTAGAAGGGTTTGGCGGATTTGAAGTCCTCTAGGGTGGTTTGGGCCTCGAGACGGAAGAACGAACGGCCCATGCCGGTTTTTCGGTAGGTGTTCGCAATTCCCGCGTGACATTGCGCGCAGAGTGACGGATCCACGTAGCTATCGGCCACCACCGCGATGGCCAGGGCCATCTGACCGATTGCCAGGCGGCTGCAGATTTTCCACCCGGTGTTCAACCTGCTCCGCCGTGGCATGTTGAATCCGGCCATCGTCTCACCATCAAGCGGAATGTGGAGATCGCGCGCCGGCAACTGCTGGAAGCTCGTTTGTTCGCGTCATGGTGTCCTCGCGGAGTGCGACCATCATTTTGCCACAGTTGCGGCGCACTCGTGCCGAAGTGGGCAGCCGGAGTGGCTCGCCGAGTGGCCTGGTTAGTGGTGTCCGAACGCAAAAAGGCGGCCCGGTTTCGGGCCGCCCTCTTTATTATCGGGTGGTTCGTTTCTCTACCAGGTGAACTTAAAGCGTACCTGGATCTGGCGCGGCAGGATGTTCTGCGTTCCCGAAGGCGGATTGTACGGGAAGATGGCGCCGAAGTCGGCGCTGTTGGGGTCCGTGTTGAAACCATCGCGACCGAAATAGTTGTGGTTGAAAAGATTGAACGCCTCGAAGCCAAACTGCATGCGCATCCGCTCGTTGATCTTGGTGGTCTTGAGCAGCGATGCGTCCATTTGGAACGCGTGATGCTGGCGAATCTGGCCCGAGCGGTACGGCGTGAACCGCGGAGCGAAACTGGTGGTCTCCAGCCAGGCGTAGTTGCCCCAGTTCTGGCTGAAGTCCGTGCCGCAACCGAGGGCCAGACTGGGGGGGGTGGGCGCAATGGCGCCGGTGTTGGCATCCTGCCGGAGCACGCATGGGTTCCAGGCGCGTACTTCGTAGGCCTTCCAGTCGGGAGCCCCGCTGAATCCGCCGCCTGGGGTCAACGGGTTCTTGAGCTGGATGGTATTGCCGGGAAGCCCTGCCGGGAATCCGGACAGCGCATCGTTGAAGAAGTTGTTCCACTCCCAGCCGGAGATCAGTTTCTTGACAACGCCGTGCGTGCCATTGCCGAATTTCTGGCCTTCGCCGAACGGCAACTGGTATACCACGGAGACCTTGACCACCTGTGGATGGTCGATGGTATAGATGCCCTGCTGATAGGTCTTGGTATAGAAGTCGTTGAAGCCCCACTCCTCGATCTGCTTGGAGAGGGTGTAGTTCGCGTTCAGGCTTAGCCCGCTGCGCAACCGCACGTTGTAGGTGAGCTGCAGCGAGTTGTACCAGATGCTGGAGTCGTTGCGGCCGTATTGCTGCAGCGAGCCGGGGAACTGCGGGAACGGGCGCAGCAGGTCGAAGCCGTTGATGGTGTTCTGGCTGAAGTAGTTGGTGCCGGTGAATGCCGCGATGCCCTTGAAGGGGTTCGGCACCTGGCCGTTGCAGACAGTCGACAGCGGATTGCCACCGGTCAGGTAGTTGCAGGCGTTGCGCTGCGCCAGCGTCGGATCGTTGTAGTCGGCGTTCATGTTGAGGTTGAAACTGCGGCTGCCGACATAGGACGCATCCAGCGTGGAAGCGCGCGTGACCTGGTACTGGAATCCCATGGAGAAGAACCAGGCGCTGGGAGTCTGGAAGCCGTTTTGGAACCAGTTGGGGTTTCTCCCAACGAAGGTTGAGGCACCCAGCGAGGAACCGCTCGGCACGAGGACTCCGTTGGGGTACGGGTTGGAAAGATTGTTGACGATTGGGGTACGGCCGCCGTCCAGCGAGTCCACCAGCGTAGTGCTGGTGCTGAAGCCGCTGGTCTGCTGGTAATCGTTGCCCGGGT
Organism: Terriglobia bacterium; assembly: GCA_020073365.1. GTDB lineage: Bacteria > Acidobacteriota > Terriglobia > Bryobacterales > Bryobacteraceae > JAIQFL01. The sequence continues at coordinate 12,030 of JAIQFL010000244.1, forward strand.
TCGAGTAGTATTCGCCGAAGCCCCCGCGGATCACCAGTTTCTCTTTGGCTTGGTAAGCGAAGCCGAAACGCGGGCCGATGTTTCCCTTGTTCAAAGCGTACGGGGAGCCGGGAATGCCGCCGACGCCGGCGAACGTGATGCCGCCTTTGAGGTTCGCCAGCGAGGCGTACGTCGAGGCCAGCGCGGCGGGGATCGAGCCGGCCGCCTGCAGCGAAGCCACGTTGGACGCTACTTGCGAGGCAATAGGGTTGGCTACGTTCGAGTCGAACGGTCCGTTCATGCGGTTCCATTTTTCATACTGCGGCCCGTTGAAGTCCCATCGCAGTCCCAGGTTCAAGGTCAGCCGCCGCGAAACCTTCCAGTCGTCGTTGACGTAAAGAGCCCCATAATACTGCTTCCACCAGGGGAAGAGCGGATAGTTGGACGAGCCCGACACCGTGCCCAGGAGGAACGAGGCGTACCCGTCACCGCTCACCGAATCGCCTTGGTTGTAGACTCTTTGCGTCCACCCGGTGGACCCCTGGAAGCTCAGGATGTCGCCGGTGTTCTGGATCTCATAGTTGATCTGGCGTACGTCAAAACCGGCCTTCACGGTGTGAGATCCCGCCACCTTGGTGGCGCTGAACTGCAATTCGAAGGTATCGGTGTAGTTGTTGCTCTGGCTGCGGCCCAGCGAGTTGTAGCCGCTGAAGTTCCAGCGCCCAAAGTAGATCGGGCTGGGCAGCGTGGAGATCAGCCCTGGCGGCAGGCCGAAGCTGGCCACGTCGAATCCGGCGTTGGCTGCGCCGTAGCCCTTTTCGATGAACCGGTTGTAATTGGCGCGCGCGTTCAGCACAAAGGTCGGACTAACCGTGCCCACCCAGTCCGCTACGTACGCATCGTTGATGCGCTGGAACGGCTGCTGCCCGTCGGTGCCCGGCTTGTTGTCGACGCCGTTTACCGCGCGGTCCTCGGTTCGGTCGTTGGAAGCGTGACGGAAAAACGCGCGGTTCCTATCCCCGAAGTTCCAGTCGAACTTCAGAATCAGGTTGTAGAACTTGTCCTTGTCGAAGAAGTCAGGAATGGAAAGGTTGTTGGTGGCGTACCGCGACCCCGCGGGCGCCAGCCGGTTCGGCAGCGGCATGTACTTCGTCACCGCCAACGCAATGGGATTGATCCGGCTCTGCGGGATGATATTGCCGGCGAACGGCTGCCGCGGCGTGAGGACATTGCCGCTGGCGTCGTAAGTGGCGGTCGTCGGATCGTAAATAATCACGGGTTGGCCAACGTTGTTCACGAGCTTGGAGAAATCGCCCGTGCGCATTTCCTTCTCCGGCCAGGAGACCGTCAGCGGGTTGGGCGTGCCTTCGCGGTAGTTCTCGAAAGCCCCCATGTAGAACAGCTTTACTTTGCCATCTTTTCTCAGCAGCTTGGGAACGTAGATGGGACCTTCCACCTCGAAACCGTACTGATCGAGGTAGTGTGTGGTCTTGGGCTTGCCGATGGCGTTGTTCTCGAAAGTATTGGCATCCAGCGCGGTGCGGCGCAGATATTCGTAGGCGCTGCCATGGAACGTGCTGGTCCCGCTCTTCAGCACGGCATTCATGATGCCGCCGCCGGTATGCCCGTACTCGGAGTTGTAGGTGTCGGACATTACCTTGAATTCCTGCACTGCATCCACAATCGGCACATAGGCGATGTTGTTGCCGCCCATCTGGCCGTTATTGGACGCGCCATCGAGCATGAACTCGGCCGACGAGTTGCGGCTGCCGTTGATGGACCATTCGGCGATGGCGCCGTTATCGAATGGCCGCTGCCAGATGGCCGCTCCATGGAACGTCACGCCCTGTATCATGGCGCCGAGCATGAATGGGTTGCGGGCGTTCAACGGCATTTCCGCAACCTGCAAGTTGGAGATCACGCCGCCGTGGCTGGCACTCTGGGTTTCCAGCAGTTCCGTCTCGGCGGTGACTTGCACGCTCTCGTTGACGGCGCCCACTTCCAGGGGGATGTCGATACCGGCCACCTTCTGCACTTCGAGCGTGATCTTCTCCTGAATGTATTGCTTGAAGCCCGCGGCGGTGGCACTGAGCTTGTATTCGCCCGGGCGCAGGAACGGAATGGAATACGCCCCGCTCGAATCCGACGTGGCGTTCGAAGTTTCATTGGTGGCCACACTCACGGCCTGAATCTTTACGTTAGGGACTGCAGCACCACTCGGGTCATAAACATGCCCGGAAATGGTGGCGCGGTAATCCTGTGCCGGGGCCATCCAGGCCAGCAGACACAGAAGAGCTGTCATCGTCGCGAGCTTAACTCTCAAGTTGGACCCCCTTCAAGAAGAACCCTCATTTCAACTCTGTCGAATACGTAGCCGTGGCACGGATTATATCACCGGTTTATCTCGAATGATACAGTTTTGTACGCGCTTACCCCAGTTTCTTTACCGTTATTACCGGGCTCACCTTTTCCGGGGCTGTTAGTTCGCAAGTACAACTAAAGTTCGTGAGGTATGGTACGCCTTAATTAATTAATAGTTGCCGCTGCAATCCCCGTTGCCCTTTTGTTTTTCAAATCGCGCCCCTTGTACGGTTGACAGGCCGGCTGTGACCCGCGAAAACTACAGGCAGAAGTGGGGCGGACGCCCCGTCCGCGCGCGACCCCCTGGTCGCGCTCTTCCAGGCCTGGTATGATCGGCACATGAACCGGGGCGCGGTGGTCGCGATGCTTCTGGCGGCCGGACCAACGCTCCACCGTCGCGGGCCGCCATACCGCTCGCTTCCGCGTTCTGCCTGCCCTACTCGTTTCGCAGGGCGACCATGGGGTCGACTTGCGTAGCTCTCCATGCCGGTACGGCACAGGCCGCCGCCGCAACAGCCAGCAGCAGGATCGGAGCCGTCAGGAACGTGGCCTCGTCGCCAGGGCCGATGCCGAAGAGCAGGCTCCCCAGCAGGCGAGACGTTCCCGCAGCGCCGATCAGTCCCAGTGCCACACCGATCGCGGCCGGGCGCAATCCCTCGATCAGAACCAGGCGGTGCACCTGGGATCGCCCCGCCCCCAGTGCCAGCCGGATGCCGATTTCATTGGTCCTCTGCGCCACCGTGTAGGACAGCACGCCATATAACCCGACCGCCGCCAGCACCATCGCGAGCAAGGCAAACGAAGCCAGCAGCAGAACCGTGAACTGCCGCTGCGCCGCCGACTGGTCCAGCAGTTCCTCCACGGTGCGGACCCGGAAGGCCGGCAAGTCCGGATCCAGGTTGCCGATCTCGTGCCGCACGCCCCCGGCCAGGCTGGCCGGGTCGCCGTCCGTGCGCACTACGGCGTAGAAGGAGGTTCGCCCGCCCTCCAGCAGCGGCAGATACATGGTCGGGCGCGGATGCTCGTCGAGGTCGATCAGGACGTCTCCCACGATTCCCACAATCCGGTACCGCGGTTCGGCAACACCATCCCCGAAGTAGATGCGCTGGGCGAGCGCGTCACCCTGCGGCCAAAACTTCTTCGCCATGGACTGGCTGACCACGACGGCGCTTTCGCGCGGATGATCTTTCTCGAATCCCCGGCCATCCTGCGGTGTGAAGTCGCGGCCGCTCAGCAGCGGTATGCCCGCAGTGGCGAAGTAGTCTGGACTGGCTCCGCGATTCAACGCCAGGACGAACTGGCCGGGCGGCAAGGGCCGCCCTTCGATGAAGAAAGCGTTGTCGCCGCAATAACCCGCTACCGGCAGGCACGAAACCAGGCCCACGGAGCGTACGCCGGGCAGCGCTCGCAGCCGCTCCTGCAATTGCCGCGCGAAAACTGAAATCTGTTGGCGCGTGCCATATCGCGCGTCGGGCAGTTGCAGGCCGGCCGTGAGCAGGTGGTCGGTACGCACGCCGGGGTCGACCCTCCGCAGTTCTCCGAAGCTCCGCACCAGCAGGCCTGCTGCCACCAGGAGGATCACCGACAGCCCGACTTCGGCGGCTACCAGCAGGCTTCGGAAGCGGCGCTGTTGCCGGCCGGCTGAAAGCGCACGCCCGCCCTCCTTCAAGCTGCCGGTCAAGTCCGCGCGCGTCGCCTGCCATGCCGGAAGCAGGCCGGTGCCCACTCCCGCCAGCATGGCCACGCCGGCGGTGAAGAGGAAGACCCAGCGGTCCAGCGCGATTTCGGCGCTGGTGTCGATATCGCGGGAATTCAGGAGGGCCGGTCCTTTCGCAGCCAGTGCCGCCACCAGCCCGTCCGCCAGCATCAGACCCACGGCGGCGCCCAACACCGAGAGCAGGAGGCTTTCGGTAAGCATTTGCCGCAGCAGCCTGCCACGAGCGGCCCCCATGGCCATCCGTATGGCCAGTTCGCGCCCGCGCCGGGAACCCCGAGCCAGCAGAAGATTGGCGATGTTCACGCAGGCAATCAAGAGCAGGCAACCTACCGCGGCAAACAATACCAGAAGCGCCTCCCTGCTGCGGCGTGTGCTGATTTCGGCCATGGGATAGAGGGTCGCGCCCCGGCCGATCAACTCGTCCGGATGGTTCAGACGGATGCGCCGCATGATGCCGTCGAGTTCCGCTTTGGCTTGTTCCAGGGGGATGCCCGCACGCACGCGAGCGACTACATAGAACTGGTGGTTGGCACGATTGTGCAGATTCGCCGGACTCAGGGCGGGTTGGACGGGTGCCCAAACCTCCACGTCATGCGCCGGATAAGCGAAGCCTCGCGGCATCACGCCTACAATGTCGTAGTTCTCGCTATCCAGGCGAACCTGGCGTTGCAGGATGTCCGATGCCCCACCGAAGCGGCGCTGCCACAGGCTGTAACTGATCACCGCCACATGCCGGGCGCCCGGCTTGTCCTCTTCGACGGAGAAGGGACGGCCCACCGCCGGCGCAATTCCCAGTGCCGGGAAGAGGCCCCACGAACAGATCGCTCCGGGGATGCGCTCCGGCAGCAAACGTTCGTCATCGCCGCCCAGGTTGAAGGAATTCTGCCGGGCAGCCGCCATGGCGGTGAAGCTCTGGCTCTGCGCCTCCCAATCCAGGAAATTGGCCAACGAGACCACGTTGCGGCCCCCGCCCTCCTGAAGCACGTCGCGCTCGAAGAGCAGCACCACCCGATCGGGGTTGGGGAATGGCACGGCCTTGAGCAGTGCGGCATTGATCACGCTGAAAATCCCGGCGTTGGCCCCAATGCCTAACGCCAGGGTGGCCACGGTAACCGCCGTGAACCCGGGATTCTGCCGCAAGCTGCGGCAGGCATAGCGCAGATCCTGAAACAGAGTCTCCATTTCTCGATATTACTTCCACTCACGGAAAAGGTTACACGGCTTCTTGTGTGTCGAGTTTGGACCAGATAACACACTCTCGACAGTCATCCCGTGGACAGGTGGAACCGCCAGGCGGAACCGCCTGTCCCACCAGCTACGCCAACTGCCGGAACACAAGGTGGGACAGGCCGTTTGGCCTGTCTGCGGCCGCAAGGCCGCGACCTGCTCTGCCTGACTTTGATGTAAGCGTCCGATGAACCCCTCTTCCACTGCCGTTAGCCAAGCCCCATAGTGGTTCCATGACAAGAATACTGTGGCAAGGAAGCTGGGATCAAGAAGCGAGGATTGGCGCGCGCGGATCTCGGCGCAAAGGCAGAGCGGCGTATCGGTGAAGCAGTTTTGCGCGCGACAAGGGCTCACCGAGCAGTCCTTCTATTAT